>SKYU01000132.1 GCA_007127715.1 Gammaproteobacteria bacterium
CATGAAGCTGGTCACGAAGACTCCGTGGAATTCTTTCGCTTCCTGCTCAGTCAGCCCTGAGAGCGAACCGTTACCGTTTGACATTTCTACCTCCCGTTACAGCCTTGTCGGCCACTACCGCATGCGCGGCTACGTACACACCGGAACCCACTCGACCCCGGTGATTCCTCGTCCCGAAGTGCCACCGACGACCCCGCCGGTGCACCCCCGCGCGCCAGCCAGCCCGACGCTCCGCACACCGGCGAGCAGCGGTGTGTGCGGCAGTATCGTGAGCAGTACTGGAAGGTGGTTCATGACCTTGAGAGTGCCTCTCGCGCGGACTCCATTGGACTCGAGTGTCAGTTTACTCTGACGACGTCTGTTGTCAAGCAAAGTTAACACCCGAAGCGTCACTTTTTGGCGACGTCCCCATTTGGCGACGTCCCCAGATGGCGACATCAGCGCTCGGCGACCAGCAGACGGGTCAACAGGGGGGTATGGGTGCGCCGTTCGCGCACCCGCGAGAACCCGGCCTCCGCGAGCATGGCCTCCAGGACTGCGCGGCTGCGCGGACGCCCGCTGCCCATGGCCATGAGATAGAGCCCGAAATAGGCATCCCCGGCCGGTTCGGCCCGGCGCGTCTCGGCCATGGGCTCTGCCAGCAGCAGGCGCCCGCCCGCCGGCAGCGCCTGATGCACGGCGCGAAGCAGCTGGCGGGCCGGCTCGTCGTCGTGATCGTGGACGATCCGCACCAGCGAGATGAGGTCGGCCCCCTGCGGCAGCGGGTCGCGGAAGAAATCGCCGCCGTGCACCTCGATCCGTTCGCCCAGACCCGCCTGCGCGAGACTTTCCCGGGCCTGTGCGGCCACGGCCGGCAGATCGAACATGGCCAGAGCGAGACCCGGCACCCGGGCGGCCACGGCCCGCGTGAACGCCCCATGCCCTCCGCCCACATCCAGCAGGCGCCGGTGCCGCCCCAGCGGGTAGGCGGCAATGATCTCCTCGGCCACCAGCTGCTGCGAGACCGCCATCAGGGTCGAGTAGTCCCCCACGGCCTGACCCGCCAGCGACGCGGGCAACGGACTGGCCGCATAGCCCCAGAACGCGCCGAGCGCGGTCGGTCCGGGCGAGCGCAGCAGTGCGACCGGATCGCGCAGATCCTCGTAGAGCAGCGCGTGGTGACGAATCATGGCCACGACGCCCGGGTTGCCGCGCAGCGCGGCCCCCAGCGGGCCGAGGTCCCACGCCTCCCCGGATACCCGCTCCAGCAGGCGCAGCGCCGCCGCAGCGCGCAGCAGCACTTCCAGCCGCTCGGCCGGCACCTCGCACCCGGCGGCCAGCTCGGCGGCACTGGCCGGCCCCTCGGCCGCCAGCCGCTCGAACAGATCAAGGCGCACGCAGGCCGCCAGGACCTGGGAATACACGAAGCCCGCGACAAGGTCGAAAAGCTCGCGGGTGTGGCGCCTGGCGACGGGGCGGGTCAGCGGAAAAGCCGCCGCCCAGCGCTGGAACCGCGGACTGGCGAGCAGCCGGTTCCTCAGGGCGCGCAGGCGCATCGACAGGGTATGGCGGGGTGATTCGCCGGGTGGAGGGCGCCGGCCGCCGGCGTCGGCCGCGGCGCTCATGCGGCCTGCTGGGCCAGCTCCTTCGGCAGGAAACTTGCCGCCTGACTGCGCAGCAGTGCCGCCAGCTCCTCGCGACCGGGACACGGCGGGATGGCCTCCAGCGCGCCGTCGACCAGACCCTGGAGCCGGGCCACTGCGCCCTCCACGCCGAGCTCACGCGCCGCGCTCGGGCGATCCAGCGCAATATCACGCCCGACCGGCTTGCCCAGTTCCTCGGCACTGGCGACCACGTCGCGCAGGTCGTCGGCCACCTGGTAGGCCTCGCCGAGCCGCTCCCCGAGCGCGCCCCAGGGCGCCGGATCGACCCCGGCGGCCGCAGCGCCGGCCATGGTGGCCGCGGCAAACAGCGCACCGGTCTTGGCCTGCTGGTACTGGCTGAGCACCACACTGGGCTCGCACTCCCACGCCTGCCCCGCCACGATGCCGTGCGGCGCACCGACGCCGCCGGCCACCGTCATCAGCACAGGCACCAGCCGTGCGGGATCGGCCTCGCCGGCACGCCCGAGCGTCTCGAACGCGAGCACGATCAGGGCATCGCCCGCGAGCACCGCCAGGCGCTGACCATAGGCGGCATGCAGTGCGGGCTTGCCGCGGCGCATGGTCGCATCGTCGAAACAGGGCAGGTCATCATGCACCAGCGAGGCGCAGTGAAGCAGTTCGATGGCGGCGGCGGCGGCGTCGACCAGGGGCGACCCGTCACCCCCGCAGGCCGCCGCGACAGCCAGTGTCAGCCGCGGCCTGACGCGTGCGCCGCCGGGGAAGACGGCATAGTCAAGCGCCTCGGCCAGGCGCGGTGGCCCATCCGTCGCGGACGCCTGATCCAGCGTGGCCCTGAGAGCGGTTTCAATGCGCGTGCTGGCGTCCATCTGGCTGTCTCCCCGGGCTTGTCATGACAGGTGATCACTTGAATGTGTCATGTAGAATAGACACAAGGTCTGGGTGAGTCAAAGAAGGAAACGGCGCGTGTCCGAGACGCCGGTCATCATCGTGGGCGCCGGGATCGGCGGCCTTGCCGCCGCACTGGAGCTCGCCGCCCGCGGCCTGTCCGTCGAGGTGCTTGAGCGCCAGGCTGTTCCCGGCGGGAAGATGCGACAGGTGCCGGTCGCGGGACAGCCGATCGATGCCGGACCGACCGTCCTCACCATGCGCTGGGTCTTCGATGAGCTCTGCGATCAGGCCGGCACCTCGCTGGAAGCCGAGACCGGCCTTGAACCGGCGTCAGTGCTCGCCCGGCACGCGTGGCTGACCGGGGGCGAGCTCGATCTCCACGCCGAGCATGCCCGCAACGTCGAGGCGATCGGCGCCTTCGCAGGCCCCGCGGAAGCCCGGCGCTACGGGGCGTTCTGCGCCCGCGCACGACGCACCTACCTGGCGCTGCGCGACAGCTTCATCCGCGCCTCCCGGCCCAACCCCGTGAGCCTACTGGGGCGTGCAGGGCTGCGCGGGCTGCCGGACATGCTGCGGATCTCACCCTTCGGCAGCCTGTGGGGTGCGCTCGGCGAGCATTTCCATGACCCGCGCCTGCGACAGCTCTTCGGACGCTACGCCACCTATTGCGGGTCCTCGCCGTTCGCGGCACCGGCCACGCTGATGCTGGTGGCGCACGTCGAACTGGAGGGCGTCTGGCGGTTGCGCGAGGGCATGCACGGGCTGGCGCGCGCGCTGGCCTCGCTGGCCGAGGCGCGCGGCGTGAGACTGCGCTACGGCTGCGAGGTGCGGCACATCGAACAGCGCGGCGGCCGCGTCAGCGGCGTCCGGCTGGCCGACGGTGAGCAGCTGGCGGCCTCGGCAGTGATCTTCAACGGGGATGTCTCTGCCCTCGCGCAGGGCCTGCTCGGCGAGAGCGCACGCCACGCCACCCGGGTCAGCCGGCGCGCGACACGCTCACTCTCCGCGCTGACCTGGAACCTGGTGGCGCGCAGCAGCGGCTTCGAACTCAGCCATCACAACGTGTTTTTTTCCGACGACTACGCCGCCGAGTTCGAAGACCTCTTCACCCATGCGAGGCTGCCCCGTCGGCCGACGGTCTATCTGTGCGCGCAGGATCGCGGTGCCGAGCAGGCCATCTCACCGTCAGGTCCGGAACGGCTGCTTTGCCTGGTCAACGCGCCGGCCGTCGGTGACCATGTCCCCGATCCACTCGACGCCGCGGAGATCGAGCGATGCGAGACCGAAACTTTCCGAGTGCTGGAACGCTGTGGGCTGACGCTGGCCTTCGAGCCGCAGGCCTGCCAGCGCACCACCCCGCAGGACTGGCATCACCGCTTCCCGGGCACCGGGGGGGCGCTCTACGGCCAGGCCTCACATGGATGGCAGGCATCGTTCAGCCGCCCGGGCACGCGCACGCGGCTGGCGGGGCTGTATCTGGCGGGCGGGAGCGTACACCCGGGACCGGGGGTGCCGATGGCGGCGCTCTCGGGCCGCCTGGCGGCGAGAACGCTGATCGGGGACCTGACTTCACGCGGGAAGTGACGCCCGGGGGCTATGGCTGGTGGTACGTCGACGGGGTCAGCGATGATGGTGCGCACGGGATCACCATCATCGCATTTGTCGGCAGCGTCTTCTCGCCCTATTACAAATGGGCCCGCGGTCGGCGCCAGCCCCCTGACCCGGCGCATCACTGCGCGCTGAATGTCGCCCTGTACGGCCGCGGCGGGAAACGCTGGGCCATGACCGAGCGGGGCCGCGGCGACCTGCGACGCAGGCCGACCCGGCTGGACATCGGCCCGAGCAGCGTGCGCTGGGAGGACGGCCGGCTGAGGGTGGTCTTCGACGAGGTTTCGGCGCCGCTGCCGATGCGCGTGCGCGGCGAACTCTGCCTGACGCCCGCGGCCCTGCCCGCCAGACGTTTCACGCTTGACCCGGAAGGACGCCATGACTGGCAGCCCTTCGCACCCTGCGCCGCGCTGGAGGTCGAGCTCGAGCGCCCGCGGCTGCGCTGGCAGGGCCATGGGTACTTCGACAGCAATTTCGGCTGCGAACCGCTGGAGGCGGGCTTCCGGGACTGGGACTGGTCGCGTGCCGCCCTGGCCGACGGATCCACCGCCGTGCTCTACGATGCGCGGGGACGCGTGGCCGGGCAAGATCGGCTGCTGGCCCTGCGTTTCGATCCGCAGGGGCAGGTGCAGGGCTTCACGGCCCCGGAACGGGTTGCGCTGGCCGGCACGGGCTGGCGTATCCACCGCCAGACGCGCGCGGAGCAGGGGCAGGCCCGAGTGATCGAGACCCTGGAGGACACCCCCTTCTACGCGCGTTCACTGCTGTCTACCCGGCTGCTGGGCGAGGAGACGACAGCCGTCCACGAGAGCCTGTCACTCACGCGGTTCCGTTCCCCGGTGGTGCAGTTCATGCTGCCGTTCCGCATGCCCCGGCGTGCGCGCCCGGGCTGAGGACTCGGCGCCGTCACGGTTCTTTTCCCGCCTGAGCGAGATCAGCTCTCGAGCAGCGAGGCCGAACACGATGCCGCAGATCAGCAGCAGTTCGACGAGGACCAGCGTAGAGGTACTCAAGAACGCTCGCCCTGCATCTGCAGGGCACGGCCACCATTCGGCTCTGCTGCGTTCGCCGCCCGCAGGCGCTGGCGCTCATCCACCCGCTGGAACAGCTCGATCAGCCAGTTGATGCGCTCCTCGATGCGCCCGGCGGGCACCTCGACCGCCTCGGGCACCTCGTCGATCCCCGCCGCCACCGCCGCCTCGACCAGGAAGGTCGCCGAGGGCACCGGCGCTTCCGCCAGCAGATCCTCGCAGGTCTCGCCGCTGGCGAGCACCCGCAGCAGCACCTGGCCCTTGCGCCATCCCGGCACGATGGCACGCCCGCTGATGGCGTCCATGCCGCGGCGCTCGACCTCCCGGCCAATCTCCGCGTAGAGCCACCGCGCGGCCCGAATCCCCGGCCGGCAGCGTCTGGGCAGCGACTCGATCCCGGTTTCCGCACGTCGGTAGAGGCGCTCGGCATCCTCCAGCAGGCGGGCGATCACGGCGCCCAGCCCGGGGCTGTGGGCCGGCACCGCAAGAAAGGCCTCGGGCTCCACCCCGGCCTCCTCCAGCCACTCCAGCGGCAGGTAAAGACGCCCCGCACGGGCATCCTCGCCGACATCCCGTGCAATGTTGGTCAACTGCATGGCCACGCCCAGGTCACAGGCCCGCGCCAGGGCGCTCTCGCAGCGCACATCCATCAACAGCGACATCATCACCCCGACCGTACCCGCCACACGCACCGCATAGGCCTCGAGTTCGCCAATGGTCGGGTAGTGCCGCACCTCGGTATCCCAGGCGAAGCCCTCGAGCAGCGCCGCCGGCAGCTCGCGCGGGATCGCGTAGCGCTCGACCACGTCGGCAAAGGCCCGGTCCACGGCGATCTGCTGCGGCGCACCGGCATAGATCGCGTCGAGCCTGGCATACAGCTCCGCCATCGCCCGCTCCCGATCCTCGCTGAGATCGATGGCGTCGTCGGCCATCCGGCAGAATCCGTAGAGTGCCGTGGCCGCGTCCCGTGTGTGCTGCGGCAGGAACATCGAGGCGGCGAAGAACGACCGCGACCCGTCACACAGCAGCACGCGGCAGGCGGCGTGATCCGCCGGGCCGGCGTGCTCGAAATCAGGCCAGCGCCGCGGCATCGGGCACCAGGCTGTCGAGCACGCGCGCGGAGGAGATCACCCCGGGCAGGCCGGCACCCGGGTGGGTGCCCGCGCCGACCAGGTACAGGCGATCGAGTTCCTCGCTGCGGTTGTGAGGGCGGAACCAGGCGCTCTGCATCAGCACGGGTGCCAACCCGAACGCCGCGCCGTTCACCGAATTGAGACGGTCGCGAAAATCCAGCGGGGTCATCAGCCGCGAACTGACCACCGCCTCGCCAAGCCCCGGCAGCACGGTGCGCTCGAGTTCCCGTTGCATGGCCAGCCGGAAGGGCTCGGCCTGCGTCGCCCAGTCGGTCCCCCCCTCCAGGTGTGGCACGGGCGAGAGCACGTAGAAGGCATCGCAACCCGGCGGAGCCAGCGAGGGATCGGTGGCGGTCGGGCGATGCAGATACATGCTGAAGTCGTCGGCCAGCACCTTGCGCTCGAAGATGTCCTCGAGCAGCTCCCGGTACCGCGGGCCCATGAGGATCATGTGGTGCGGCACGTCATCGTAGCGACGACGGGTGCCGAAGTACCAGACGACGAGGCTCATCGAATAGTTGGCGCGCTCGAGCTTGCGGTCGGTCCAGCGACGTCTGGCCTCAGCCGGCACCAGGTGACGGTAGGTGTAGGCCGAGTCGGCGTTGGACACCACCACGTCGGCGGCGATGTGCTGACCGTCGGCCAGCTCGACGCCGGTCGCACGGCGGCCCTCGACGGTAATGGTGCGGACCTCGGTATTGCACCTGACCTCGTTGCCCTGCCCCTCGATCAGGTTCACCAGACCCGTGACCAGGGCACCGGTCCCGCCCATGGCGAAGTGCACGCCCCAGTGACGCTCGAGGAAGGAAATCAGGCAGTACACGGAGGTGGTGCGGAACGGGTTGCCTCCCACCAGCAGCGGGTGGAAGCTCAGCACCTGGCGGATGCGTGGATCCCGGACATATTTCGCCACCATGCCGTAGACGCTGCGGAAACTCTGCAGCCGCAGCAGATCCGGCGCCACGCGCAGCATGTCCTTCCAGCTGCCGAAAGGCACATGTCCGAGTTCCTCGAAGCCGATGCGGAAGATCTCCTCGCTGGCCTGCATGAAGCGCTCGTAGCCCTCGACGTCGCCGGGCGCAAGCCGCGCCACCTCGGCGCGCACGAGTTCAGGATCGCTGCCGCAGTCGAAGTGCTCGCCATCGTGGAAACGAATACGGTAGAACGGCTCCATGGCCCGCAGTTCGACATCGTCCGCCAGCCGCCGGCCGCACATTTCCCACAGTTCCTCGAGCAGGAACGGCGCGGTGATGATCGTCGGCCCGGCATCGAAGGTGAAGCCGTCCTGCCGGAACACGTAGGCCCGGCCTCCAGGCGCATCGAGTTTCTCGAGTACCGTGACGCGGTAACCCCGGGCACCCAGCCTGACGGCCGCAGCCAGCCCGCCGAAACCACTGCCGATCACCACCGCGTGCGGTCGTGCATCGTCGACCGCGGGCGCCGCCTGGGCGCGTATCGAAACTGCCAAGAGTGCTCCCGGGGAAGTCCCTGTCACCGTTCCCGCCCGCGGGCCGCGGGCACTGGCCTCGACAGTAGTGAGGATCACAGGGAGTGTCAACTTCTATTGTCACCGTCGCGTTTCGCCCGGATGACAGGCATGACCGCCGGACCGCACGGCGGTCGGCGGCGAGAGGCGCCGCATGCGATGATGACGGGCAGTTTCACACTGGCGCGGGAGGCGTTCATGACCCAGCACGCGAAGCCACGATGGCCCTTGCGGCGGCCGGCCGGTCGGCCGAACCGGGCCATCGGGCTGCTGCTCACCCTCGGGCTGGCCGGGGCCGGGGCCGCCGCCGCCGAGACGCCCGCCGACACCGCCGTACCGGCGCCCTTGGGCCAGTTCCTGTCGGTGTCTGCCGAAACCATGGACGGCGAACGCTTCGAGTTCCCGGCCGACCTGCGGGGCGCGCCCCTGCTGCTGGGCATCGCGATCAGCACCAGTCGGGCGAACGGGGAAGAGCAGCAGGGGGTCCTGCTCGAGTGGCAGGCCTGGCTCGAGGGGTCGGGGGCCCTGCCCGAGGGCGCCGCAATCTATCACTTCCCGGTGATCGAGTCGCCGCCGCGATTCATCCGCGGTGCCATCCGCCGGGCGATGCGCCGCACCTTCGCCGACCGCGTACCCGACGACCGCGCGGCCATGCTGTTCGTGGATGACTCCGCGGCCTTCGCCGCAGCCGCCGGCCTGACCATCGATGAGGCGCCGACGCTGGTGCTGGCGGATGCCCGGGCGCGGCCGTTATGGCTGTTCAAGGGCGGTCCTGACGAGGCCAACACGACCGCGCTGCTGCAGGCGCTGGCACGCCTGGGCGACGACTAACCGCCGGGCATCATGCCGCGGAGCAGGGTATTCGGAATCACGGCGTCGTCGAAATCCAGCCGCGCCCGGCCGATCCTCACGACCACCAGCTCGGCACTGGGCACGATGTAGACGCGCTGCCCGCCCGCCCCGTCGAAGAACACGACATCCGGCGCCAGGTAGGGCTCGGAATGGGGTACCTCGAGAGTGCTCAGGCGGTTGTAGCGGCGGACCCCGTCTTCAGGCGAACCCAGCCACAGCTGCAGGCCGTAGTTGGGGTTGGCGGCCGAGGGGCGGGTCATCTCCCCCGCCCAGCCAGGCGGAAGGATCTGCCGGCCGTCGACACGGCCGTCTTCGAGCAGCAGGCGCCCGACCTGGACCCACGCGGGCGCGGTCGCCAGCAGGCAGCAGAACATCCTTGGCATGCCGCCGTCGCGGTCCAGCCAGACCGCGGCGTCCGGCGCACCGAGCGGCTGCCAGAGACGCTCGGAGAGATAGGCCGCGTACGGCTGGCCAATGGCCCGCGACAGTGCGATGCCCAGCGCCTGGGAGCTGAAGTTCAGGTACTGGAAATCCTCGCCCGGGGGGCCTTCGAGCGGCAGGGACAGGGTGATGTCCTCGATGTCGCTGCCAAGTACCAGCCGCATGCCCTTGGCAAACGGCGACGGTCGGAACGCCTCGACCAGCAGGCCGCTCGACATGGTGGCCAGCTCGCGCAGCGTGATGTCACCCCGCGCGTCGCCCGCCCACTCTTCGAGATACCGGCCGACGGGGTCGTCGAGGCTTTCGATGTGGCCGTCGGCTATGGCCAGACCAAGCAGCATGGCCATCACGCCCTTGTGCATCGAGGCGGTATCGAAGCGGCTGTCAGGCCCGAACCCGCCCCAGTACCGCTCCACCACCAGGGCACCGCGGTGATGGACCAGGAAGGCGTAGCTGTCCATGGCCTCGGCGTAGGCGGCCGCCTCGCGCAGGGCCTCCGGCGAGATCCCGTCGACGACATCCTCGCGCAGCCGGGCATTGCCGCCGGGCACCGCCTGCTGGGGCTGTCGCCAGTCCACGGCGGTGGGATCCAGCCCCTGTATGGAGGTGGCATAGCGCTTCCAGAACCACGGGTCGGACAGGTAGGTCGCCCCACCCGCGACGACCAGAAGCACCACCAGGACGAGCAGTCCCTTGCCGAACAGGGCGAGCAGGCGCATCACGCAGACCTCCCTGCGGGCGCATCGAAGTTCCTGGCCAGCAGGAACCGGATCGTGGCGAGGATGCCCAGCGCCAGCACGATTTCCCCGAAATTGCCCGGGGCGGGACTGGCGATGCTGGGCGGAACGGCCGCGGCGACGAACATCACCAGGGCGGCCAGGGTCAGCCACGGCCAGCGGCAGCGGATCCAGATGGCGATGCCGGCCACCAGCAGCACGATGTTGGTGACGATGGGCGGGGGCGGCGGCCCGCTTCCCCGGATGACTTCCTGGCCTTCGAAGCACAGCGCGTTGGCGCTGACGGACTGGGCGTAGCGCACGGTGTCGGCGAAGCACACCGGGTGCAGTTCCAGCGTCCAGAACAGCGGGATCTCCATGGCGATCATGGCGACCGCGAGCAGGCAGAACCCGGCCATCACCCACTTCGGCTTCGCCCAGCCCACACCTGCCAGGCGCAGCATGCCGCCCGCGGCGATGATCCACATCGGGGTCAGCAGCCAATGGGCCCAGAAGCGCGGCAGGCTCAGCGCCTCGAGCAGCTCGCCGGGACCGATGAAGCGTCCCAGCCCGATGATCAGGCAGTCATACCAGAGCAGGAGCAGCGGCATCATGGCCATCAGCACCGTGGGGGACCGGGTCGCCCGCCAGAAGCGGATCGTCCAGACAAGGATGATCACGTGCACGACGGCGAACACGAAGAACAGGGCACTGAGCATCTGCGGCTCCAGTCAGGGCAGGCCGGGAGGGCCGGCGGTCAGGTGGCGGGGGCCTCGGCAACGCCGGCGAGCGAGCGCCTGGCATCCTCGACGAGCACCCGCGCGCGCACTTCGCGCTGGCCCAGAGAATAGCGGATCAGTTCACCGGTGAAGAAGTTGGTGGCGAGAATACCGTCGTCATCCGCGCAGGGACAGAGGGTCGCCCAACCGAAACCGTCCAGCGGATGAAGGTCCAGGCACTCACCGGTGTCGGGATCCACGCGCTCCAGGCGGTTGCCGCGGAGCACGCCCAGCGTGCCGTCGGACAGAAAGGCCAGGTCGAAGAACATCTCCCGACTGTCATCGGGATGACGCACCAGATCAGGCAGCTGGCGCTTCTCCACCAGGTCATACCTCATCAGGCGCGAGCCGGTCTCGGAAACGTAGTACAGCACCCGCTCGTCCGACGAGAGTGCGGTCATCGTGACCCCCAGAAAGCCACCCATCCCGCCATGGGTCTCGGTGGCATACTCCTCCAGAAGCCGGCCCTCGGCGTCGAAACGGAAGACGTGGCCGTCACCGAAGCGCCCGGTCGCCGGGTCGCGCCGGAATTGCGTGCCCAGCGGCATGCGGCTTTCTGAGCCCACCAGGTGCTCGCCAAGCAGCATGCTGCCGTCGTTGCAGAACTGCACGTTGGAGTAGGACCGCCCGCCGAGGTCCGGGACCACGGCACGGCCGCCGTCTCGATCGAAACAGATCACCCTGTGCGCCTGGAAATCGAAGGCCCAGAGGGCACCGTGCGGATCGAAGGCCAGCCCGGCAATCACATGCGTGGCGTCGGGAACCGCATGACTCGCCTTGAAATTCAGCGCGGTATCGTAATGGAGGATACGGCCCTCCCCTGCATGGTCGTCATCGGGATTGTTCAGGCGGGTCGCGCCGACCAGAACATCTCCGGGCGCAAAGGCCGTCGCAGGCTGATCCGTCATCCCTTCAGCTCCTTCCCAAACAGCACCCCGGTGACGTGAGCCGACCGGGAAGACACGGGCCGACCGGAAATCCCGGCCGGCCCGTCACCCTTACGCTCGCGTGGCGAGACTCAGAACCGCGCGCTCAGACGGATCCCGTAGGTCCGCGGCTGCGGCAGGAACACGAGGTATCCTCTGCCTGGCGCGAAGGCCGGGAATCCATCCGGGTTGCCCAGATCGACGGTCCGCTGCGCGCTCTTGATCTTGTCGTCGTCGAACAGGTTGTCGATGTACGCGGTCACGGACAGGTTGGCATTTTCCAGGCCGAAACGCAGGTTGACCAGCGAGTAGGACGGCAGGTAGGCCAGATTCGCCTCGTCCAGGAAACGCTGCGAACGATAGATCCCCGAGACCTGGGTAAACCAGTCCAGGTCCCCGGCGATCTGCTGGCGCCACTCGGCCGAGACATTCCAGGCATTGCGCGGGCTCTTGCCCACCTTGTTGCCCGAGAAATCCCCGTCGATGTTGCCCGCCTCGGCCTTGTTCAGCGCCGAAGACCCGGTCTCGCCCTGGATATACTCCTTGAACTCGGCATCCGTGTAGGAGTAGGCCGCTGACAGCGTGAGATTGTCAGTGGCCTGCCACAGGGCGCTGAGCTCCAGGCCGAGCACCTCGACCCTGCCGGCGTTGGTGATGCCGGGGATGTCGGTGATGCTGCCGGCGGGGCGCTGCTGCACGCCAATCTGCTGATCCTTGTAGTCGTTGAAGTAGACGGCGCCGTTGAGACGCAGGGTCCCATCCAGCCAGTCCGACTTCGCGCCGATCTCGTAGGCCCAGACCGTTTCCGGATCGTAGAACTGCCCTTCCGGTGTGACGGCTTCATTGGCGGCGATACCGCCGGGCTTGAAGCCCCTCGCCACGGATCCGTAGAACATCAGATTGTCGTTCAGCCGGAAATCGGCAATGAAGCGCGGCGTGAATACCGTGCTCCGAACCTCTGCCGACCAGGTGCAGTCGTAGGCGACGTTCGGATACTTCGCCGCATCCGGCACATCACGATCGTCGGTTTCCGGCGGACAGAACGGCAGCGGGATCTGCTGCAGGAGACTGAGCTGCTGGCGCGAATAGGTC
>SKYU01000130.1 GCA_007127715.1 Gammaproteobacteria bacterium
CTGGTGGTCAACAACCTGCTGGCCGGCACATCGATCACGCGCTTTTTCGGCGACATGGTCTCGACCTTTGTCGGTTTCCATCCGCTGGGGGTCGTGCTGGTGGCGATGCTCGGGATTGGCGTGGCCGAGCATACGGGCTTCATCAACGCGGCGCTGCGCGCCCTGCTGTCGTTCACGAAGCGCTGGATGCTCACCCCCATGCTGATCACCGTGGGGATCATCTCGCACACGGCGGTGGATGCCGGCTACGTGCTGGTCGTCCCCCTTGGCGCGGTGATCTTCTACGCGGCGGGTCGGCATCCGCTGGCCGGCATCGCCGCAGCCTTCGCCGGCGTCTCCGGAGGCTTTTCCGCCAATTTCGTCCCCTCTGCGATCGACCCGATGCTGCAGGGCATCAGCCAGGCGGCCGGACAGGTGCTCGACCCCACACTGGTGCTGAACCCGCTGAACAACTATTTCTTCACCGCCATTTCCTCGCTGCTGATCATCGGCGTGGGCTGGCTCATCACCGACCGCATCGTCGAGCCGCGCCTGCGCGGCACCGAAGTCGATGGCGACATGCAGGACATGCCCAGCATGGAAGGTCTCGAGCCGAACGAAAGGCGCGCACTGCGCTGGTCACTGGTGGCCATGGTGGCGGGGCTGGTGCTGCTGTTCGTGACCGCGCTTCCCGGCGGGTCACCCTGGCGCTCGCCGTCCGGCGATATCACCGCCTTCGATGCGCCGCTGATGCAGTCGATCGTCTCGCTGATCTTCCTGTTGTTCCTTCTGCCGGGTGTGGTGTATGGCTACGTCGCGGGGACCGTCAGCAGCCACCGAGACATCATCGCCGGCATGAGCAAGGCAATGAGCGGCATGGGCTATTACATCGTGATGGCCTTCTTCGCCGCCCAGTTCATCTATGCCTTCTCGCAGTCCAACCTCGGCGCACTGCTGGCCATCGAGGGCGCCAACTGGCTGCGCAGTGCCGGCCTGTCGCCGCAGCTGACCATCGTCGGCGTGGTGATCATCACCGGGGTGGTGAACCTGCTGGTGGGTTCGGCGTCGGCAAAGTGGGCGCTGCTCGCGCCCATCCTGGTACCGATGCTGATGAGCCTGGGCATCTCGCCGGACCTGACCCAGGCGGCCTATCGTGTCGGCGACTCCACCACCAACATCATCACGCCGCTGCTGCCGTACTTTCCGCTGATCGTGGTGTTCTGCAAACGCTACGTGACCAGCTCCGGCATCGGCACTCTGGTGGCGATGATGCTGCCCTATTCGGTGATCTTCCTGATCACCTGGACGCTGTTCCTGCTGTTGTACTGGACGGTAGGCGCTGCCATCGGCCTGCCGCTCGGCATTGGCGCAAGCTACGAGTACACGCTGCCGTGATGCTGCATCAGGGGATCAGGACAGTCTGCCCGGTCGTGCGCCGGGCCTCGAGGTCACGATGCGCCTCGGCAGCGGCGCCCAGCGGATAGCGCTGAGAGACGTTGATCCTGATGACGCCGGCCTCGACCAGCGCCATCAGCTCCCCGCTCCCCGCGAGCAACGCCTCGCGCGTACCGATGAAATCGAACAGCACCGGACGGGTGACATGCAGTGAGCCGCGGCTGGCCAGCTCGAGCAGAGAAAATGGCTCGACCGGCCCGGAGGCGTTGCCGAAACTGACCATCACGCCGTGTGGGCGCAGCGCATCCAGCGAGGCCGTGAAGGTGTCCCTGCCAACGGAGTCGTACACGGCCGCCACCCCCTCGCCATCCGTCAGCGCGCGCACCCGCGCGGCGATATCTTCGTCAGCCATGACGATCTCGTCGCAGCCGCAGGCACGGGCCACGGCGGCCTTCTCGTCGGTGGAGACCACGCCGATCACCCGCGCCCCCAGGTGTTTCGCCCACTGCGCCGCGATCTGGCCCACACCCCCTGCCGCGGCGTACAGCAGGACCGTGTCGCCCGCCCGGACCGGGTAACTGCGGCGCAGCAGATACCAGGCGGTCAGCCCCTTCAGCATCATCGCCGCGCCGGTTTCATCGTCGATACCTGCCGGCAGCGGGACCATGTGTGCCGCCGGTGCCAGGCGCACGTCACAGTAGCTGGCGGGCGGGCGGCTGGTGTAGGCGACCCGGTCGCCGACCGCCAGATCCTCGACGCCGGGCCCGACTGCCTCGACCACACCCGCAGCCTCCACGCCGATCCCGCTTGGCAGCGGCAGCGGGTAGAGCCCCTCGCGGTGATAGGTATCGATGAAATTCAGGCCGACCGCCGTATGACGCAGCCGGACCTCGCCCGCCGCGGGCTCCCCGACCGTCACCTCGACGGCCTCCAGCACCTCGGGGCCTCCATGGCGGGCAAATCGGATGGCGGTGGGCATGGGCGTCCTCCTGGCGGGTACAGATCACGTGGCCGCGGATTGTAGCAGCCGCGCAGGCCGCCGCCGGCAGCGGGTACAATGTGCCCCGTCCGGAGCAGCGCAGAGCCGCCGCACGGTCATTGACGGGGGAGTCATCCATGGGACGTGTAGCAGGCAGGATCGCACTGGTCACCGGCGCGGCGCAGGGCCTCGGGCTTGCAATCGCTACCCGGCTGCTCGAGCAGGGGGCACGCGTGGTAATGACCGACATCAACGCCGATGGCGTGCGTGCGCAGGCCGCCAGGCTCGGTCAGGATCACCCGGGCCAGGTTGTCGGGCTCGCCCAGGACGTCACCGACGAGCAACGCTGGCAGGAGATCGTGCGCGAGACCACCGAGATTTTCGGTGGTCTGCACATCCTGGTGAACAACGCCGGCATCGGCTTCACGGGCACGGTCGAGGAAACCCGTTATGAGGACTGGCAGCGCCTCCACAGGATCGACCTCGACAGCGTGTTTCTCGGCTGCAAGCATGCCATCCCCCTGATGCGCGCCTCGGGTGGCGGCTCGATCATCAATATCTCCTCGATCGCGGGGATCATTGCCGGGCATAATTTTGCGGCCTACAACAGCGCCAAGGCTGCGGTAAGGCATCTGTCGAAATCCGTGGCACTGGGGTGCGCCCGGGATGGCAGCAACATCCGCTGCAACTCCGTCCATCCCGTGTTCATCGACACACCGATACTCGACGACATCGTCGGGGCGGCCGACCGCGAAGCCGCGCTGGCCAAGCTCGGTCGACAGATTCCGCTGGGCCGGGTCGGGGAACCCGACGACGTGGCCTGGGCGGTCGTCTACCTCGCCTCCGAGGAGTCGAAATTCATCACCGGCGCGGAACTCAAGATCGACGGCGGCATCAGCGCGATGTGACGGCCAGAAGGCAGGGACAGCCAGGGAAGACCCACCATGAATGACACCATCGCAATCGTCGGCGCCGGCCATGCGGCCGGCCAGGCCGTCATCAGCCTCAGGCAGTACGGCCACGAGGGCCGGATCGTGCTGATCGGCGAGGAACCCTGGCTGCCCTACCAGCGGCCACCTCTGTCGAAGCAGTTCCTGTCGGGCGAACTCGACCAGGAGCGGCTGTATGTGAAGCCGGCGCAGTTCTACCGGGACAAGGACGTCGAGCTGCACCTGGGCACGCGGGTCGAGTCACTCGATCTTGCGGGCCGGCAGCTGCGCACCACGTCTGGCGAGCACCTGGCCTGGGACCGGCTGCTGCTGACCCTGGGCAGCCAGGTCCGGCGGCTGGGCCTGCCGGGTGCGGACCTCGAAGGCATTCATTACCTGCGCAGCATCGACGATGTGCGGGCCATCCAGCCCGGGTTCAAGCCCGGCGCCCGCCTGGTCGTCGTAGGCGGCGGCTACATCGGGCTGGAAGTGGCCGCCATTGCCCGCAAGGCTGGCCTGGAAGTGGACGTTGTCGAGATGGCAGACCGGCTGATGGCCCGGGTGGTCTGCCCGGAAGTCAGCGCCCATTACCGCCAGCTGCACGAATCGGCCGGGGTGCGGCTGCACCTGGAGACCGGGGTAGAGGGTTTCGATGGCGACGGGCGGGTCGCGCGGGTGCTGACCAGCGCCGGCGCGCTGCCGGCGGACCTGGTGATCGTCGGTGTCGGCATCCTGCCCGAGACCGAACTTGCGGCGGACGCGGGACTCGACTGTGACGATGGCGTCTGTGTAGACGAGTACGCCGTGACGTCGCACCCCGACGTGCTGGCCGCAGGAGACTGCACCCGCCATCCCAATGCACTGCTCGGTCGACGCCTGCGCCTGGAATCGGTCCACAACGCCCTCGAGCAGGCCCGGACCGCCGCCGCGACCCTGTGTGGAGAACGGCGCGCCTACGCACAGATCCCCTGGTTCTGGTCCGACCAGTACGACACCAAGCTGCAGATTGCCGGCCTGTCGGAAGGCTATGAGCGGGTGATCCTGCGGGGGGATCCGGCCAGTGGCAGCTTCGCGGCCTGTTATGTGCACGAGGACGACCGGCTGCTGGCCGTCGACGCCATCAACACACCACGGGACTTCATGCAGGCGAAGAAACTGCTGGCCGACCGGCCACGCATCGATCCTGGCCGGCTGGCGGATCCCGCGATCGCTCTGCCCGAGACCTGCCGCACCAGCGACTGACCTCCCCCTGCGCCTGCGGCCCGGGAAGGTGGGCGGTTCAGCGGGCGGCGCTTGCCGCTTCGGCCTCGACCGCGTCAGGCCGGGGCAGCGACATCACTCCATGCCACTCGAGCGCCGTGGGGCCAATGTCGGGGTCGAAGGCCCGCAGCCGGTAATTGCCGACGAGTTGCCCCTCCAGGCCCGCCAGTGCGCCGGACACCCCGATCAGGCGCCCTGCACGGTCTTCACGGGGCCCCGCTGCAGGTGTAAAGCGCAGGTCGCCCTGCCAGGGCTCACGCCGCGCCCAGGCAGGCAACGCGACATCGCGCAGCATCGGCCAGACGTTCTCACGCTGCACGGCGAAGGCCAGGCCCACGCCCTCCAGGCTGATGATCCAGCTGCTGTCGACCAGCAGGCCGCGCCGGAGGGGGTCGGTCTCCCCCGATACCGCGGAGATGCGACTGGCCGTGCCGACCACCCGGCCTTCGACATCTCGCAGCATCAACAGACCCGTGTCCAGCGGATCGATCACGCTCTCCCACAACTCGGGCACCGACTCGGGACGCATCACCAGCCGCCGGCTGCCGGAATGGGTCAGCAGCGGCAGATCCTCGGCCCTCAGGCTCGTGTGGAACTCGGCACTGACGCCATGCTCGAGTACCGGTGTATGCCGTGGCTCGCCAATCAACGGATTCAACCAGAGCGCAGCCCCGGCGAGTGCGGTGCCGACCAGCGCACCGGCGAGGAAAACCAGAAATCGCATCATGGCTGCAGCACCGTCAGTGTGTCGATTTCGATAGTGCCGCGGGGACGGCCCTCGGCATCCACACCCGTGAGACGCCAGGTTTCCGTGTAGCTGCCGGCATGGCGCGTGAACTCCCGGCTGCCGCCGCGGACGACTCCGCGTCCGTCCGACGCAGGGCCAGCCGTGCGCTGGAAGACCAGCTCACCTTCCCAGGCTGCACCCGGACGCAGGTTGCGCCGGATCAGTTCGGCATTGAGCCCGCCGGCAGACTCGAGATGATCGAGCAGCAGGCTGCCCCGTCCCGGCAGGTAGAGCACCCAGGCGCCGTGTGCCGCATCGTCGACCCGTTGGCTGTGTCGCGCTGCAACTCCGATCACCTCGCCCTCGCGATCGCGAAGCTTGAAGTGTTCGACATGCAGTCCAGGCAGCGCCTGGTCAGGCAGCACCAGGTCGGCAGGATATCGCGAGGGCAGACCGGAGGCGTGACCGCTGTCGAGGATACGGTCGCGCGGGAGCCGGATCACGAACCGTTCGACGGCACCGCCGTTGGGCTGAACCGAGATATGCGCACGGGGCCTTTCATGGTCACCCCAGTTCACCAGCGCGGCCACAGCCAGCACGCCGACGCCGCCGCAAAGCAACCCCAGGATGAACAGCAGACGTGTGAAACCGCGCGCAACAGCAGGCATGGGTGGCAACCGTATCAACCCTCTACGCAGATGCCGTGCATCATGCCATGTGGATCTGGCCCGCCTGCCGACGGGCCTCACACTTTGCACGGGTGGCCGACCTCCAGTGCGCCGGCTCAGTCTGCGGCGAAATACGCCGCCAGGTAGTCCTCGAAGGGCAACTGAGGCTCCGCCTCGATCGCCGCCTGCCGCGCCAGCGAGGCCTGCGCCTCGTGCCGGAGATGTCGTTCGACATCCGGCGCGGGCGCCGTGGCAGCGAAGGCCTCGTGATGCACCTGCGACATGCGCATGGCGAACTGGAAAAACGACTCGTTGCGGGCACGCATTTCCGCGAGGATCCGTGCCGACGGCAATCGCTCCGGTTCACGGACGGCCTCGCGCTGCAGCACCACGGCCCGTCCAAAGCTGCCGTCGCCGGCGGCATCGAGCAGTTCCGCAACGGCACCCACACCCTCGAGGATCTCCGCCGCCCAGGCCGACAGCGCCACCTCGGTGCCGTCGCGCTCGAGCTTCAGCCCGGGACGCCGACCCTCGCGTGCCACCCGGCGGTGATTACGCTCCAGCGCGGCCTGTTCCTCGCCGTCGATCGGCGGCGATTCGCTGAGCAGACAGTAGATCAGCAGGGCCTCGAGGAAGCGCAGCTGCTCGAGGTTCACGCCCACCGGATCGAAGGCGCTGACGTCCAGGGCCCTCACCTCCACATACTGGATCCCGCCCCGACGAAGCGCCTGGCTCGGGCGCTCGCCGGAGCGCGCCACGCGCTTTGGCCGGATAAGGCTGTAATACTCGTTCTCGATCTGCAGCCAGTTCGCGGAGAGCTGGCGGTACTGACCGTCCACCTCGACGCCGATACGCTGGTAATCCGGATGGGGTGTGCGAATGGCGCGCGTCAGCCCGGCGATGTAGTCATCGAGACTGTTCAGGGGAATCTCCAGCCCCGCCTGGCTCTTGTTCTGGTAACCCAGGTCACTCATGCGCAGCGAGGTCGACCAGGGCGTATAGACCGTCCCGCGGTCAAAGGCCTCGAGCCGCGTCTCGCGTCCCCGGAAAAAGGATCTGCAGACGGCCGGCGACGCCCCGAACAGGTAAAGCACGAGCCAACCGATCCGGTGGAAATTGCGCACCAGGCCCATGTAGGTCTCGGAGTGCAGGGTATCCGAGGCCGCCGGACGCCCCTCCAGTTCCGCGAACACCGGCCAGAACTGCTCAGGCACCGAATAGTTGAAGTGCACCCCGGAAATCGTCTGCATCACCCGTCCGTAGCGCCATCCCAGGCCGCGCCGGTAGATGGTCTTCATACGCCCCACGTTGGAATGGCCGTAACGCGCCAGCGAAACGCCTTCGTCGCCCGAGAGCATGCAGGGCATGCTGGTCGCCCAGAGCAGTTCCTCGTCCAGGGCGCGACAGGTGAAGCGGTGAATGTCCTCGAGCAGTTCCAGCACTTCCACCGACGAGGGCATGGCGGGCGTGACGAACTCGAGCAGCGCCTCGGAATAATCGGTGGTGATCGACTCGTGGGTCAGCGCCGAACCGAGCGCCGAAGGGTGGGGGGTTTCCGCCAGGCGACCGTCCCGACGCACCCGCAGGGCCTCCTTCTCCAGGCCCCGCAGGCCACCGGCAAGTACCCCCTGGGCGCAGGGGCCCAGGGCCAGCAGGCGTTTGGCGAAAGGCGATGGCATTCAGCGCGGCTCGCAGCGGCGTGGGTTCATCGGCGGGAATCCTGCGGGTGCCCGGATAGGGATGGATCGTTGTTGGCGGGCATCGCTGGCGGCGGATTATAGGGCATCCGACACGCGCGACGATCTCAGCGCGCGCCCGCCACGTGGCCCATGAGCTGATCGGCCAGCGCAAGACCCGAAAGCAGGGCCGCCTCCACCCGCGCGCCAAGACACCAGTCCCCGCACACTCCCAGGCCCAGTCCGGCATCCCACAGGCAGGGCTCTCCCAACGGCACGGTGACGCGCGCATGGCGCCAGCGGTGGGCGACCAGGTGACCGGGGGGATGTTCCGGCAGGTCCTTCAGCGTGGCGAACCGCGCCCAGAGGCGCTCGGCCACCTGCCCGGCCGGGTGCTCCAGTGCCGCCCGGCTGAACGCCTCGGTCGCATGCAGCACCCACGTCTGGTCCGGCATCCCGCGCCCTGGTTTGCCGGCATCGTGCGCGACCCAGGCCAGCAGCGGATCGTCAAGGCGCTCACCCCCTGCCGGCGGGGGTGCGGGTGTCGTCGCGAGGTCCGCCAGCATCACGGCCCAGCAGGGCGCCATGCTCACCTCTCCGAGCCGCCGGTCCCAGTCCCCCAGTCCGCCGAGCAGCGCACGGGCCTGGGGTGCGGGCAGCGCAAGCACCAGCCGATCGAAGCCCTCGGCGACGGGTCCGGAGGATGCGTCCAGCCGCCACGTGTCTGCGACGCGGCGGATCGCCGTGATCTCCGTCTGCCAACGGACGGGGACGCCCTCGAGCAGGTGGCGCGCCAGCGCATTCATGCCGGGCACACCCACCCAGCGCGTCTCCTCCTCACGCCCGTGCACCCCCCAGGGCGCGACCACCCCCGCCGCGGTCCAGGCGCGGGCGCGATCGACCAGCCGCGACGCCCGCAGCGTGAAATACTGGGCACCGTGATCGAAGGCCCACGGCGCGTGCCGGCGGGTGGCCATACGCCCGCCGGGTCCGCGCGCCTTGTCGAAGACCTCCACGACATGGCCCTGCCTGCACAGCGTCTCGGCCAGAATCGCCCCGGCGGCGCCCGTACCGATCACCCCCACCCTGACGGCGGCCCGGTTCAAGGCGTCACCCAGCCACCGTCCCAGCGCCCGCCCCCGGGTGCGGCCGGCGACCAGGCGAAGCGCAGGCGGCGATGGCCGCGGGCGGACAGCCACAGCAGATCCAGCCGCTCGATGGTTGTCGCCACCACGGCGAAGTTCGCGCGGCCAGCCTCGCTCTCCGCCAACTCGGGACGGCGCTCACGCAGCGGCGCTGGAAAGCCGCTGTCCCATGCGTTCTGCGGGGTGCCGGGGGCATCGGTCGTCAGATAGCAACGGCGACTCCCCAATGAGGAGGCCTGCCAGCGCCGCGCCCACAACACGCCTTCGACATGCACCTCGGCTCGCCCGTGCAGCCGTAACTGCAGCTTGCGCCGGGCGTCGTAGAAATGCCAGGCCACGCGGGGCGCGGCGGCCAGTTCGGCGCATTTTCCGGACCGCCGGTCGGTATGGCACAGCAGCTGTCTGGCCTCGACGGAGACCTCACGCAGCACCACGGTACGGACCTGCGGCGCGCCATCGGCCGCGATGCTCGCCAACTGACCGACATGAAACCCATGGCGCGCGCTGGCGGCGCCGCGCACCAGCGATGACCAGGCATGCGCCAGCCATTGCTGCGGCCCGTAGGCCTTTAGCTCTTCTTCGGGACTGCCCAAGTTCGCCCCCGCCCTCCTGATGACATCGAACGCCGCCACGCGCCGCCGCTCGGGCAGCCTCCTGCCGCCGCGCGCCAGTGTCGACCTGCGCGGTTCATGGGTCAAGCGACATGATTTGATATGCTCTGACCACGCTCAAGAGGAGAACACCCATGCGAAAGCTCCTGCACCTGTTCGCCGGGCTGGTCGTGCTCGGCCTGGCGCTGCCCCAGACAATCAACGCCGAAATCATTCTCGAGCTCGAGGAGCGCGATGATGACGAGGTGTTTCCGGTCACCA
This sequence comes from Gammaproteobacteria bacterium, assembly GCA_007127715.1. GTDB lineage: Bacteria > Pseudomonadota > Gammaproteobacteria > Steroidobacterales > PWYM01 > PWYM01. Next base: position 9,631 of record SKYU01000130.1, read on the forward strand.
TGCTCGTCGCGAGCGGCAAGCTCGCCGCCCTGGACGAGGACGGTGCCGTCGAGATGATCTTCGACCGGGCCAGCAGCACCATCTATACCCTGGACCACAACGACCGCAGCTATACACGGCTCAACAGGGAAAACGTCGACGCCCTGGTCGGCCAGGTGGATTCGGCCATGGCTGAGATGCGCCGCCAGCTGGCGGCGCTGCCACCGGAACAGCGGGAAATGGCCGAGCGCATGATGGGCGGCATGATGGGCGGCGGTGCCGCTGAAGCGCGTCTGCCCCGCAGCATGCGGGCGACGGGCAACCGCGGCGAGGCCGCCGGCATCCGTTGCAACTGGTACGACGTGCTCGTCGGTGACGAGCAGGTGGGCACGGCCTGCGTGGCGGCGGCCGACGCGGTCCCGGGCGGCGAGGAGCTCGTCGCCATGATGACGGCGATGTCGGAGATCTACGACGAGCTGCTCGAGCGGATTGCCGATTCCGTCCCGATGGCACTGCCGGCCAATCCGATCCTGCCGATGACCGAGGCGGGAGGCCTGCCGATCCGCTCCACCGAGCGGACCGAGGAGGGTACCGAGATGGAGATCGTGCTGCTTGCCGTACGTGAGGAGGCCGTCGATCCAGCGCTGTTCGAGATCCCGGCCGGGTATCGGGAAACCCGCTTCGACGACTGAGAACCGGCTCTCGGGCGAACCCCGCCCACGCGTTCATACTCGGTGGCCCGAGTCAGGTCACGACCACAAGGGGGGTCACAGGTGGGTAATGAACGCAGGCGACTGAGCGACCGGCACAACGGCGCAGTGACCGTAGTCGCTGCGGGGACGCGCCTCGAGGGCCGGCTGTCGGGCGAAGGGCACATGGTGGTCAGCGGTCAGGTGACCGGCGATTGCGAGTTCTCCGGAACGGTGACGGTAGCCGATGGCGGAAGCTGGGACGGCCGCCTGCAGGCGGACGACGTGGTGATTGCGGGCCAGGTCGATGGCGAGGTCATCGCCCGCGGCCGTGTCGAGATCGGTGCCAGCGCGCAGATCGCCGGCACGGTGACCGGCCTGTCGGTGGCGATCGCCGAAGGCGCAGTGATCGAAGGCACGCTGCGCGCCGGTGCGAGCGGTGACGCAGAGCCGGTAGTCTTCAGCGAGAAACGCCGCAGCTAGAGAGGCAGGCCCGTGCGACGGCGCTCGCTCGGCCGTCAGCCACGGCCCTCCAGTGCCGCGAGCATTGCCTCGTCGATCCAGCTTTCCAGACGCCAGTCGACCACGAAGCCGCAGTGCCCCCCTGTCGGCGTGACCATCAGCTCCAGCGCCTCACTGCGCGCCAGCCGCGGCAGATCCCGGGCAGGAATCACCGGATCGTCCACCGCCGTGATGATACGGCTGGGCACCTGCAGCCCCGCCAGCGCACCACCGGTGATCGCGTAGCCGCTGAGGTAGGTGTCGATATCCGGAAAGTCGGTGTATCGGCGCACGAAGTACTCGGTCGTCGCAGTGAGGGTGGGAAGTTCACGCAGATCGCCGAAGTCGTAGAGCTCCGGGAAACAGGCCTGTTTGGTCAGCAGGCTGCGGCGCCACTTGCGCAGGAAATACAGCCGATAGCCGACCCAGCCCTGCTCCAGCTGCGCCATGGTCCGCGCCGGGTCCAGAACCGGGCACACGGCGACCGCCCGTTCGAGCGCAAGCCCCACCTCGGGTGCGCGCCGGGCGATGCGCAGGGCGAAATTACCCCCCAGCGAAAACCCGGCCAGGGCCATGCGCCGGCCCGGCCAGCGCTCCGCCACAGCCTGGACCGCAGCCACGGTCTCATCCAGCCGGCAGGAGTGGAACAGGTCGGGGTTCAGGTGATGGGTGGCACCGTGATCGCGCAGATTGAGGCGGAAGATCTCGTAGCCCGCGGCATGCAGCCGGGCCGCACTCGAGAGGATATACAGGGAACTGGAGCTGCCCTCCCAGCCGTGAATCAACACCACCAGGCCGCGCGAGCGGGCCGCAGGCGCGGCGGTGTACTCGCCCATCAGACGCACACCGTCACCACAGTCCAGGATCACCTGCTCACTGCCGTCCAGCAGTCCGGCAGCCCGTCGCAGCACCAGCGGCCGACGCAGCTTGATGCTGGCCAGCATGGACTGCAGATGCGGATTACGCAGCCCCGGGACGGGCCGGAAGGCCTCGTGCAGAACGATCTCGCTCACGGATCCTCCTCCGCTGCCGGCAACAGGCGGACCTCCACTCGGTGGTTGCGCGCTGCATGGGCATTCCAGCTCGACGCCGGCAGCTCCTCGCTCACGGGCGGATAGGGATGAGGCCCGGCGTCGCTGCCGAATGTCCCGAGTTCGACCACGATACCTGGCGCGTAGCGGGCCGACAGCGCACCGAGGACGTTGGCGAACTCCAGGGACTGGCGCAGGCCCTCGCGGCGGGCCTCCGGCTCCGACAGGCCGAGCGCAACGCAGTCACCCAGCAACGCCTCCTGAGCGGCCGGCACCAGTTCCCCGGCCCCGGAGCGCACCAGGCAGAAACGCCCGACATGGGTATACAGCTGCACGGTGCCCCGCCAGCCCAGCGTCTCGAGCCAGGGGAGCAGCGCCCGCAGCAGCTCGGCCGCCGCATCGCCGAGCAGGGGACCCGACGCGGTCTGACGTACATCCTGGTTGAGGGCCCACTCGAAGGCCGCGGTCCAGTCCTCCGCCGCCACCAGACCGGGCCCGCCTGCCATCGATGCCGTGGAAGCTGGCAGGTCCGGGGCAGGCTGCGCGATCTCGGCGGCAGGCTGCTGCCGATCGTCTCCACCCGCCCCCCGGGCCAGCACCAGCACCAGCGCCGTACCCAGCAGCAGGCAGGCCACGGCCAGCGCCCCGGACACCCACCGCCAGCCGCTGCCGGTCACCGTCCCTGCAGGGTACCCGGGGACAGGTGCCTCGCTGCGC
>SKYU01000105.1 GCA_007127715.1 Gammaproteobacteria bacterium
CACGAGGGCTGCCAGTTCTTCAGTTCGCTCGATCCCCTCAGCGAGGCAGGTGATCCCGAGACCTCGACACAGGCCGAGAATCGCACGACAGATCTCGAGGTTCGCCGCGTCTTCGGGGGTGCCCGACACGAAACACCGGTCAATCTTCAGGCGGTCGACGCCCAGATTCCGGAGATAGCTGAGCGATGAGTAGCCCGTCCCGAAGTCGTCGATGGCCACCTGGACACCCAGCGCCCGCAGATCCCGCACGATCGCCATGGCAACCTGGGGGTCATCCATGGCCGCGGTCTCGGTGATCTCGATTTCCAGGCATTGCGGCGGAAGTCCGCTGTTGCCCAGCGCCGTCGTGATCAGCTCGCCAAGCGCCGGATGGTTGAACTGACGACTCGACAGATTGACGGCCACGCGAAGCGGCCCTCCTGCCATACGCTGCCAGCGCATCGCGTCGGCGCAGGCACGGCTCAGCACCCATTCGCCGATTTTCAGGATCAACTCCGAACGTTCAGCGAGCGGAATGAAGCGACCGGGCGGGATATCCCCCCACTGAGGATGGCGCCACCGCAGTAAAGCCTCCACGGCGCAGCAGCGTGCCTCGCGCAGGGCAATCTGGGGCTGATAGACCAGTGTGAAAGCCCCCTCCTCTGCCGCACGATGCAGGTCGGCCTCCAGTCGGTAGGTCTCGTAGGCCTCGCGGCGGAAGCTCTCCGTGTAGTTGAACGCGTCGATGCCGGGTTGCTGCGCAGCACGATTCATGGCCGCTATGGCATGGTCGATCATTTCTTCGGCCGTCTCGCCGTCGCCCGGACACTCACTGACGCCGATGGACAGGGTCACAGGACAGACGTGCTCGGCCACCGTCACGGGTTCCCGGAAGGCTGCTCTGAGCCCCGTGACCACCTCCAGCCGATCCGTCGCGCCATACCCCCCCTGGACCACGGCGAGAAAAACCGCGCCCTGGTGCCGCGCCAGCAGATCCGCTCCAGTCAAGCTACAGCGCAACCGCCCGGCCACCTCCTGGAGCACCTGGTTCGACGCCGGACCGCCCAGGCTGTCGCAGATGCGTGGGTACTCGTTGGCCTGGATGGCGAATACCCAGAGCGGATCGGATCCGCCGCGTACGCGCAGCAGCAGCTGATGCATGCCAGTGGCCAACAGGGCCGCGTTGGGCAGGCCGGTCTGAACATCGTAGTTCACCTGCCGCTCGACCGCGTCCGTACGCAGGGCAAACAGCACCCGCCGGTACACCAGGGCGTAGAAGATCAGGGCGGTGACGGCCACGAAGGCCCAGCCCTTGAGCGTCTGCAGTTGCTGCATATGCCTCGGATCGCTGGCAATCTGCGCAACCAGCGCGTCCGACAGCAGGATCCATGACAGGGCCACGACCAGATAGACCAGCACCACCCGCTGCGCCGCGGTATGGGCTTTATCGCCCTGTGGCCGCCAGTCGATCTTCGGAAGCGTCGTCATCGTAGCGTCACACTAAGCGTCCGTCGATGCCTGCGCCGTGACCGCAGTCACGTCCCCCCGGAGACGCGTCGAGGCGAAGCTCCTGTGCTTGACAAGAAAACGCCTACCCGGAATGGTTCGTTGTCTATCCCCTTTGGCCAGTGACGGGCTGACTACACGGAGTATCCGATGAAGGATTGGCAGGCGATGGTCCGTGCAGCCGAAACGCTGCTGACACTCGATGAGGCCGAACGGGCGGCCCGGCTGAAGCAACTCGCGCTCGATGCCGAGGCGCGCCAGACCGTAGAAGGGCTGGTGGCCCGATCAAGGCGCCCGCAAGGGTTCCTGCGCACCTCCATGACTCTTGTCGAACCGGAGGAGCATGGCGTGCCCCGGTTACAGGGCCATATCGGCGAGCGGATCGGGCCGTGGGAACTGGAAGCCTGTATCGGCCAGGGCGGCATGGGTGAGGTCTGGCGCGCACGGCGCGCGGATGGTCTTTACGACCAGCAGGTCGCACTGAAGCTGATGCAGCGCAGCGACGCGGCGTGGGCGGAGCGTTTCGACGCGGAGCGTCGGCGCCTCGCCAGAATGCAGCATCCGGGTATCGCCAGAATCGTCGATGGTGGGATGACCGCGGACGGTCGCCCGTACATGGCCATGGACCTCGTCGACGGTGTCCCCATCGATGTGCATGTCCAGGGGATGGATCGCCGACGCGTCGTGCGGCTGCTCATCGGTGTCTGTCAGAGCATCCAGCACGCCCATGGCCGGCTCGTGCTGCACCGCGACATCAAGGCCGCCAACGTCCTGGTAGACGAGACCGGTACCGCTCGGCTGATCGATTTCGGGATCGCCTCGGAGCTCGCGGAGGCCGACACCGTCGGCGGCCCCGTGACGCTGGGCTATGCAGCGCCGGAGCAGTTGCAGGGCGAACCTGTTTCAGTCGCGACCGACATCTTTCAGCTGGGGATGCTGGCGCACCAACTGCTGACCGGCCATCTGCCCGCAAGAAACGCGGATGCCTCGGTCACGGTAGGCAGGGCGGACGGCGTCTCCGAGGACCTGCGGGCGATCCTGAAACAGGCCGTAGCCGCTCGACCCGAGGAGCGCTATGCCTCCGCAGCGGCCATGGGCGAAGACCTCAAGGCGTGGCTCGATCGCCGCCCCGTACAGGCCCGACAGGGGGGTTGGGCCTATCGCAGCGGGCGCATGATCGCACGCTATCCCTTCGCCAGCGGTTTTGCCGTGTTGGCGCTCGTTGCACTGACCACCGGCCTGATGACCAGCCTGAAGTTTGCGGCTGATGCGCGTACCGAAACACAGCGTACGCGCGAGGCCCTGGCCGAGGCCGAGTACCAATTCGAGTACGCCAATGCCAACCTGCTGGGCCAGAACACCTACGGCACGATTCTTTACGAGCTGTTCGCCGAGGAGGGACGGGAACAGGCATTGACCGACACCCTGCTTGCGCGCTGGCAACGCCTTCATGAAGACCGGGAACGCATTCCAGACCTCGCCGCCGCCACCAGCTTCGTCCTTGGACGGAACTTCTTCCTCAGGCGCGATCATGTCAACGCCCAGGCCGTGCTCGGTCCTTGGCTCACTCACCGCTACGGACCGGACAGCCTGCTGGCGCACGGCCGCGAACTCTACGCGATGAGTCTGTTCGAGTCGGGCCGGCGGACCGAGGCCCTGCCCGAGATGCGAGAGGTGATGGCAAGCTTCGAGCAGGGTCACCGGCGCGCGGTCTCGGCGCAACTGAACTTCGCGCTGCGACTGGCAACCCTTACCAACCTGCCGGCAGACATCGACAAGGCCGAAGCGCTCTATCACGCACGCGAGCTCGAACAGACGGCAAGTGAACGCACCCCGGCCCAGGTACTCAACTACCGCCGACTGCGCGCACTCGGTCTG
>SKYU01000085.1 GCA_007127715.1 Gammaproteobacteria bacterium
TCCTACGCGTTGGGGTGCGACATCGGGGACAAGGCGGCGATGGAGCGGATCCGGCGGATCCGCGAGGCTGACAAGAATCACGACTTCACGCTGGTCTGCAGGGATCTCTCCGAGATCGCCACCTATGCGCGTGTCGATAATGTCATTTACCGTCTGCTCAAGGCCCTCACGCCCGGGCCCTATACCTTCATCCTGAAGGCCACGCGCGAGGTCCCTCGCCGCCTGCAGAACCCCAAGCGAAAGTCGATTGGCATCCGCGTGCCGGAGCATCCGATCACCCAGGCGCTGCTGGATGCGCACGGTGGACCGATCATGAGCTCCACCCTGTGGCTGCCTGGCGACCCGCGTCCGCTGGTCGACGGCGAGGAGATCCGGGAGCGTCTCCCTCATGGGCTCGATGCCATCGTCGATGGCGGCAACTGCGGCATCGAGGCGACCACGGTGCTCGATTTCAGCGAGGGTGAGGTCCGGGTGACCCGGGTCGGCAAGGGGGATATCGGCTTTCTCGCCGGTGAGTCCGGGGCCGCGGTCTGATCGACACCCAGCCTGCGCGCCGGCAGATACCCGTATAATTCCAGCTCAGAAGCGGACCGGGTACGCCGGCCGGCAGCGGGATGGAGCGCAAGGTACTCATGGCACCAGGAACGCGAGCAGACGACGCGCAGGACAGCTCCTCCGGGGAAGATGTCGCTGGCGCGGTCGGCGCGGCGCCCGCGCAGCAGGAGATGCCATTCGCCATCGTCGAGGGCGAGGCGGTCACCCAGCTGCCGCGTGATCTCTACATCCCGCCCGATGCTCTGAAGGTGTTTCTGGAAGCCTTCGAAGGGCCGCTCGATCTGCTGCTCTACCTGATTCGCCGCCAGAACATCGACATCCTCGATATTCCGATTGCGGAAATCTCCAGGCAGTATGTGCAATACATCGAGCTGATGCAGGAAATGCAGTTCGAGCTGGCCGGCGAGTACCTGCTGATGGCCGCCATGCTGGCGGAGATCAAGTCCCGGCTGCTGTTGCCGCGGCCGCCGGTCGAGGATGAGGAGGAGGTGGACCCGCGGGCCGAGCTGGTACGTCGGCTCCAGGAATACGAGCGCTACAAGCAGGCCGCGGAGGATCTCGACGAGCTGCCCCGGTTGGAGCGCGACCACCTTCCGGCTTCGGCCGAGGCCGCGGAGCACGAAGTCGTGCGGGTGCTGCCTGACGTCACTCTCAAGGAGCTGCTGGTGGCCTTCAAGGACGTGCTGGACAGGGCGGCGATGTTTGCCCACCATCACGTCCGGCGCGAGGCGCTCTCCGTTCGGGAGCGCATGACGCAGGTCCTGGCCCAGCTCGAAGGCCAGGACTTTCGGGATTTCCACCAGCTTTTCGATCCCAGCGAGGGGCGGATGGGCGTCGCGGTGACTTTCCTCGCCCTGCTCGAACTGCTCAAGGAATCGCTCATCGAGGTCGTGCAGGCCGAGCCCTTTGCGCCGCTGCATGTCCGCGCGGCCGGGGCCACCCGCGGCCACTGACCGCCCAGACCAGCTACCGGGATTTTCCATGCAGGACACGCAGATCAGGAACATCATAGAGGCCGCGCTGCTGGCTGCGGGGCGTCCGCTGTCGCTGGACCAGCTGGCCACGCTGTTCGGGATCGAGGCACCGGAGCGGGCGCAGCTGCGGGCCGCGCTCGATCAGCTCGCCGAGGAGTACGCCGGGCGGGGCATCATGCTGGTGGAGGTGGCCAGCGGGTTTCGCATCCAGACCCGTGAACAGATGTCGCCATGGGTCTCGCGCCTCTGGGAGGAGCGCCCGCAGCGCTACACGCGTGCCCTGCTGGAGACCCTCGCGTTGATCGCCTACCGCCAACCGATCACCCGCGGAGAGATCGAGGACATTCGCGGGGTATCGGTGAGCACGAATATCATCCGAAGCCTGAGCGAACGCGGCTGGATCCGGGTGGTCGGCCATCGGGATGTGCCTGGCAAACCCGCCATGTACGGCACGACGCGCGAATTCCTGGATTACTTCGGGCTCAAGCGCCTCGACGAGCTGCCTACGCTCGCCGATCTCCGGGATCTCGACAGCCTGAACGTGGAGCTCGATCTGCGCGAGCCCGGCAGCGTGGCCGCGGCACCTGCCCCGGCGGAGGAGGACGCCGCAAGCGAGCCCGGTACCGAGGCCGCACCGCCGGAGGCCGCCTCCGGTGAGGCCCCGGCCGACACCAGTGAGCACCCCCCCAGCAATGTCGTGCCGATCAAGCAGCCCCGTTCGTCCTGACCGGCCCCACCATGGCTGAGGACGGACAACGCATCCACAAGCTGCTCGCCGAGGCGGGGGTGGGCTCCCGGCGTCAGATCGAGCGCTGGATCGCCGAGGGTCGATTGACGGTCGATGGCCAACCCGCCGCGCCGGGACAGGCGGTCAGCGGACGGGAACATTTCGCCCTGGATGGCCGGGCCCTGAAGCTGCCGCGGCGCGAACGTCCCCACGCCTGGCTCGCCTATCACAAGCCAGATGGCGAAGTATGCACGGAGCACGATCCGGAGGGGCGGCCGACAGTTTTCCAGGCGCTGCCGAAGGCGCGGCGGCGCTGGATTTCCGTGGGTCGGCTGGACGTCAATACCTCAGGGCTGCTGCTGTTCACCACAGATGGCCAGCTGGCCCATCGACTGATGCACCCGTCCACTGGCATCGTGCGTGAATACGCGGTTCGGGTGCTCGGCGAGGTCAGCCTGGAGACGCGTCACCGCCTGCTCGACGGCGTTCTGCTCGACGACGGGCCGGCGCGCTTCGAGAGCCTTCGCGAGGACGGCGGCGATGGTGCCAATACCTGGTTTCGGGTCCGGTTGTCCGAGGGGCGAAACCGCGAGGTGCGACGTCTCTGGGAGGCGCTTGGCCATCAGGTCAGCCGCCTGATCCGGGTCGCCTATGGCCCGGTGGCGCTGCCGCGCGGGCTGCGGCGCGGACGCGCCCGCGCCCTGACCGAGGCAGAAGTTGACGCGCTGTACGCCGCCGCGGGTATCCAGCGCCCGGACCCCAAGCGGGAGACCACACGGCCGAAGACGGCCAGGCAAAGCCGGCCGGTACCGGCGCGCAAACCGGGGGGCGCCGGCCAGGGCGGGCGCCGCACGCGCCGCAGCTGAGCAGCTGCGACCCGGACGAGCCTGCGCCCAGCCGACCCCGGGGTGGGCTCAGCTGCGCGGCGGTTGACAGTCGATGCTGCGGCCGTGCACCCCGCGGCTGTCCGGCCCCATGAGGTACAGGTAGGGCGCCATGATGTCTTCGGGGCGCAGCAGTTTGTCACGGTCTTCGCCCGGCATTGCCCGCGAGCGCAGCTGGGTGCGTGTCGCACCCGGATTCAGGCAGTTCACCCGCAGA
>SKYU01000046.1 GCA_007127715.1 Gammaproteobacteria bacterium
CGGCCCCGCCCGGCGTGCCGGTGAACGCCATCTGGTGAATCACCAGCGGCTCGACCGTCGGCTTGGCCAGCACGAAGGCCTCCCAGTCGTCGTGGATCTCGTTGACCATCTCCAACGGTGCGAGACTCAGCTGGGCCTGGAAGCCTGTGCAGAGTTCCGGATCGGTCATCGCCAGGGGGGGCGCGTCCGGGGCCGCCCGCATGCCGCAGCCGGCGAGCAGACAGGCAAGCAGCGGGAACAGGGCTAGGGTGCGCTGTGGCATGAGGCCTCCGGTGAACGCAGCTGGATGGTCCTAATTTACCATTCGGTCAACAAGATTTGGCAAGGCCTTTGGTTGCTCGGCCGCCCACCGGTCATTCCGGCGTCAGCAGGATGGCGCGCAGGTCGTTGACATTGGTGCCGGTTCGACCGGTCACGAGCGCAGCGTCGAGCGCCAGCAGGGCACCATGGCTGTCATGGGCCGCCAGCGCAGCCGGCAGGTCGAGGCCACCCGCGCGGGCACATGCCGGCAATGAGGGGGCCCAGAAGCCGCCGGCCGGCGGCCCGCTGCCGTCGATCCCATCGGTGTCCGCGGCCAGGGCATACACCCCGGGCGTTTCTCCGAGCGCAATGCCGAAGGCCAGGATGAACTCGGCATTCGGCCCACCTCGGCCACCGGCGCCGGCTGTGGACCGGGTGACCGTGAGTTCGCCACCGGACAGCAGCACGCGCGGGCACCTGGAGGCACGCACCGCAGCCAGTTCGTCCAGTGCCCGCGCGGCCATCTCACCGGCGACCTCCCGCGCCTCGCCCGTCCACTCGACGCCAAGGTCGACCACATCCAGCCCCCTGCCACGCGCCGCGGCGCCCACGGCGGAAAGCACGCTGTGCGGGCTCACGATCACCTCGTACGTGCAGCGCGCAAAGACTGCATCACCCGGCTTGGGGGTTTCCGCCCCGGCGTCGCGCAGGCGCGCAGCGACCGCAGGAGGCGGCTGGATATCGTGCCGCGCAAGCACCGCCCGGGCTTCGGCAAGCGTGCTTGCGTCCGGCACGGTCGGCCCCGAGGCGATCACCTCCGGCAGGTCGCCCACCACGTCGGAGACCGCAAGCGTCACCACGCGCGCCGGCCACGCCGCCTGCGCGAGGCGTCCACCCTTGATCGCCGAGAGATGACGACGCACGCAGTTGATCTCGTCGATCGCCGCGCCGCTGGCCAGCAGCGCCCGGCTCACGGCCTGCTTGTCGGCAAGCGCGAGACCCGGCGCCGGCGCTGCCAGCAACGCCGAGCCACCCCCCGACAGCAGGCAGAGCAGCAGGTCGTTCGGCCCCAGCACGTCGGCCAGAGCGAGCGCCGCCTGCGCGGCGGCCAGGCTGCCGTCGTCCGGCAGCGGGTGCCCGGCAACCTGCACCTCCAGCCCGGCGATGGCGCGCTCGAGGCCGGGCGGCACCACCAAGAGACCCTCCGGGGGACCCGGCCAGGCGTCCACCGCAACCTCGGCCATGCGCGCCGCCGCCTTGCCGACGGCCAGCAGCACGGTGCGGCCCCGCGGTGGTGATGGCAACGCCGCGGGCAGCGTCGCGGCAGGATCGGCCGCTGCAAGTGCTGCCTGCCACAGCGCAGTCAGCAGCTCGCGTGGTCCGTCCCAGTCGTCCTCGAGTGACGATACAGTGGTCATGGCGTGACCTTACCCCCAGACGGCATCACATCGGTCCATAAAGTCACCACAATCGGGCCAGGATGGGATTCATGCAAAAATGAGGGCCACAGTCATCCCGCAGCTCGCAAGACGATCTACCCGCCGCCCATGCTCAGCTACCGCCACGCCTTCCATGCCGGCAACTTCGCCGACGTGCTCAAGCACATCGTGCTGACCGCGGCACTACAGGCCATGCTGCGCAAGCCCACCCCTCTGGTGTATCTGGATACGCACGCCGGCGCCGGACGCTATACGCTGGACGCCGGCACGACGGGCGGACGCAGCGAGGCGCAGGAGGGGATCGGCCGCGTGCTGACCGCACGGTTGCCCCCACTGTCGGTAACGGCCTACCTGGAGCAGGTACGTGCGCTGAACCCACCAGGCCGGCTGCAGCGCTACCCGGGGTCGCCCGCCCTGGCTTCAGCACTGCTGCGCGACCAGGACCGCATGCTGCTGCATGAGCTGCACCCTGCCGATCATGCAGCACTGGCGTCCCTGCTGGGCGCCCGGGCGCGCTGCAAGGTGCTGCGCAGCGACGGCCTCGCCGCGCTCAAGAGCGCGCTGCCGCCCCTGGAGCGGCGCGGCCTCGTCCTGATCGACCCCGCCTACGAACGGACCGAGGAATACCGCGAGGTGCCGGCAGCGCTCAAGGCCGGCCTGCGCCGCTTCGCCACCGGGGTCTACCTGCTGTGGTATCCACGCCTGTCGCCCGACATCGCCGTGCCGATGCTGGACACCTTGGCCGCAACCCTGACGCGCCCTACCCTGCAGCTCGAGCTCTCGCTCGGGCCGCCCGGCGACCGCCCCGGCATGGACGCCTGCGGCATGCTGATCGTGAACCCGCCCTACGGCCTGGCCGACACGATGAGCGAGGTCCTGCCGTGGCTGGCCGACGAACTCGGCCGACCCGGAGGTGGCAGCCGTGTCGACTGGCTGATCCCCGAATGACCCACCGAATGACCCCGAACTGACGGAGAGCTCATGAGCGCAAGTCCTTCCCGAGCCCGCGGTGCCAAAGCCCGCCAGCAGGCCTTCCCCTTCACCGCCATCGTCGGCCAGGAGGAGATGAAGCTGGCGCTGATCCTCAACGTCATCGATCCGCGGATCGGTGGCGTGCTGGTGATGGGCCACCGGGGCACCGGCAAGAGTACCACCGTGCGCGCACTGGCCGAGGTGCTGCCTTCGATCGAGCGCGTCCGTGACGACCCCTACAACCGCGCAGCGGCCGAGGTGATCGCCGAGGAACAGCCGCGCGTCGGGCGCCGGCGCATGAAACCTGAAGAACTCGAGGTCGAGAGCATCCCGGTACCCGTGGTCGACCTGCCGCTCGGGGCGACCGAGGACCGCGTCTGCGGCACCATCGACATCGAGCAGGCGCTGACCTCGGGCGTGAAGGCATTCGAGCCCGGCCTGCTGGCGCAGGCCAACCGCGGCTTCCTGTACATCGACGAGGTCAACCTGCTGGACGACCATCTGGTCGACGTGCTGCTGGACGTCGCCGCCAGCGGGCGCAACGTGGTCGAGCGCGAGGGCATCGGCATCCGCCACCCGGCGCGCTTCGTGCTGGTGGGCTCGGGCAACCCCGAAGAGGGCGAACTGCGGCCCCAGCTGCTCGACCGCTTCGGCCTGTACGCGCGCATCCTCACCATCACCGA
>SKYU01000151.1 GCA_007127715.1 Gammaproteobacteria bacterium
CGCCTCGAGCAGGCCACCCGCGAGGTGGCACGCGGCGCGCTCGGGCCCGCGGGCTATGGCGAGCTGCTGGACATCGGCACCGGCGCGGGGCGCATGTTGCGTCTGCTGGGGCCGGATGCCCGCCGGGCGATCGGTGTCGACACCTCCCGCCCGGCCCGCCTGGCGGCACGCAACGCGCTGCGCGATGCCGGGCTGGCCCATTGCAGCGTACGAGATGCCGACATGTACGCCCTGCCGTTCTCCTCGGCGAGCTTCGACACCGTGGTGATGGCGCGGGTGCTCACCGGCGCACAGCAGCCCTGGGAGGCCACGCGCGAGGCCGCGCGGGTCCTGCGCCCCGGCGGTCACCTGCTGGTGATGGACCTGCTGCCCGATGGCATGCCTGTCGAGGCCTGGTGTCGATCGCTGCATGACTGGCTGCGCGATGCCGGGCTGGGGCTCGCCCATGAACAACGCCTGGCCCTGCCTCGCGGCACCGCGGTGATTGGCCTGACCCGGGCCCCGGAAGCGGCCGAGCGTGCCGCCTGAACGAACCTCCTGCCGAGACCCTTGCCATGACCACGTCCGACCCTGCCCGCCCGTCCCGTGACATCCGTGTCTCATTCGAGTTCTTCCCGCCCAAGACCGAGAAGATGGAGCAGACCCTTTGGCGTTCGGTGGAACGCCTGCAGGGCCTGCAGCCCGACTTCGTGTCGGTGACCTATGGTGCCGACGGCTCCACCCGTGACCGTACCCACCGCATCGTCAGCCGGTTGCTGGCCGAGCAGCATCTGGTCACGGCTCCGCATCTGACCTGCGTCGGCGCCTCGCGCGAGGAAATCGACGAGATCGCCCGGGGGTACTGGGCAGAGGGGGTGCGCCACATCGTCGCCCTTCGCGGTGATCCGCCCCAGGGGGCCAGCGACTATGTGCCCCACCCCGGGGGCTATGGCTACGCGCTGGACCTCGTCCGCGGCCTGCGCGAGATCGCCGATTTCGATATCTCGGTAGCCGCCTATCCCGAGGTCCACCCGGCGGCACCCTCCGCGGCCTTCGACCTGGAGTATCTGAGGCACAAGCTCGAGGCTGGGGCCGCACGGGCAATCACGCAGTTTTTCTTCGAGACCGATGTCTATCTGCGGTTCCGCGACCGGGCCGCCGCCGTGGGCATCACGGCACCGATCGTGCCGGGCATCCTGCCGATCACCAATTTCCCGCAGCTCACGCGCTTCGCAGCGGCCTGCGGTGCGTCGGTGCCGGCGTGGCTGGCGGCGCGGTTCGACGGTCTCGACGACGACCCCGAGACCCGCCAGATGATCGCCGCGAGCACCGCCATCGAGCAGGTCGAGGCGCTGCGCCGCGAGGGCGTCACCGATTTCCACTTCTACACGCTCAACCGCGCGGAACTGACCTGCGCGATCTGCCATGCCCTCGGGCTGCGCCAGCAGCGTGCGGCCTGATGCGAACCCGACCCAGCCTGACCGGAATGACCTCATGACCATGGACCGATCCGCCCGCATCGACTGGCTGAAACAGGCACTCGCCGAGCGCATCCTCTGCCTCGACGGTGCCATGGGAACGATGATCCAGCGTCATCGTCTCGCCGAGGCCGACTACCGCGGGACCCGTTTCGCCGACTGGCCGAGCGACCTGAAGGGTAACAACGACCTGCTGGTGTTGACGCAGCCGCAGCTGATCGAAGACATCCATCGGGCGTTTCTCGAAGCGGGCTGCGACATCATCGAGACCAACACCTTCAACTCCACCGCCCCGTCGCTGGCCGACTACGGCATGTCCGAGCTGGTGGTCGAACTGAACACCGAGGCCGCGCGAATGGCCCGCCGGGTGGCTGATGAATACGCCACCGACGCTCGCCCGCGCCTGGTGGCCGGTATTCTCGGGCCGACCAGCCGCACGGCCTCGATCTCCCCGGACGTCAACGACCCCGGCAAACGCAACGTCACCTTCGACGAGCTCTTCGAGACCTACCGGACCGCCGCGGCGGCGCTGCTCGACGGCGGGGCTGACCTGCTGATGGTCGAGACGGTGTTCGACACCCTCAATGCCAAGGCGGCGCTCTACGCCATCCTCGATCTGTTCGAGGCCACCGGCGAGGAGGTGCCCATCATGGTGTCCGGGACCATCACCGACGCCTCCGGGCGTACGCTCTCCGGGCAGACCACGGAAGCCTTCTGGGCCTCCATCCGCCACGCCCGGCCCCTGCTGGTCGGGCTGAACTGCGCGCTGGGGGCGGCGGAGATGCGGCCGTATGTGAAGGAGCTCGCGCGGGTCGCCGATACGCACGTCTCCGCGCACCCCAACGCCGGCCTGCCAAACGCCTTTGGCGAATACGACGAGACGCCGGAGAGCATGGCTGCAGTGGTACGCGAGTTCGCCGAGAGCGGTCTGGTGAACCTGGTCGGCGGCTGCTGCGGCACGACGCCTGAGCACATTGCGGCGATCCGTGAGGCGGTGGCGGGGCTTTCACCGCGCCGGGTGCCGGAGCGCACACCGACCTGCCTGCTGTCGGGCCTCGAGCCCCTGTCGATCGACAGCAGCTCGCTGTTCGTCAACGTCGGCGAGCGGACCAACGTCACGGGCTCGGCAAAGTTCCGCAAGCTCATCGAGGCCGACGACTACACCGCCGCGCTCGATGTCGCTCGCCAGCAGGTCGAGAACGGCGCGCAGGTGATCGACGTCAACATGGACGAGGGCATGCTCGACTCGGTCGCCGCCATGCGCACGTTTCTCAACCTGATGGCCTCGGAGCCCGACATCAGCCGCGTGCCCGTGATGATCGACTCCTCGAAATGGGAGGTCATCGAGGCGGGGCTGAAATGCGTGCAGGGCAAGTCCGTGGTCAACTCGATCAGCCTCAAGGAAGGCGAGGAGAGTTTTCTCGAGCTGGCGCGCAAGTGCCGTCGCTACGGCGCGGCCGTGGTGGTGATGGCGTTCGACGAGACCGGACAGGCGGAGACCGTCGAGCGCAAGGTTGAGATCTGCACCCGCGCCTACCGGCTGCTCACCGAGCAGGCAGGCTTCCCGGCCGAGGACATCATCTTCGACCCGAATATCTTCGCGGTGGCCACGGGGATCGAGGAGCACGACGGCTACGGCGTGGCCTTCATCGAGGCGACCCGGCGGATCAAGGCGGAGCTGCCGCATGCGCTGGTCTCAGGCGGGCTGTCGAACGTCTCGTTCTCGTTCCGCGGCAACGACGCCGTACGCGAGGCGATGCATTCGGTGTTTCTCTACCATGCCATCGCCGCAGGCATGGACCTTGGTATCGTGAACGCCGGCCAGCTGGCCGTCTATGACGATATCCCCGCCGAGCTGCGCGAGGCG
>SKYU01000138.1 GCA_007127715.1 Gammaproteobacteria bacterium
GACATGCTCGGCGAACTGCGCCTGGCCGCGCTGCTCGCCAAGCACACCCGTGGCGACCCGGCGGCACTGGACGCCGCAGCGGCACTGGAGATGGCCACGCTCGGCGGCGCCCGTGCGCTCGGGCTGGGCGATCGGACCGGCTCGCTGGTACCCGGCAAGTGGGCAGATCTCGCCTGCCTGGCGCTGGACCAGCCGGGGGAACTGCCGGTGCTGCACCCGCTGTCGCAACTGGTCTACGCCGCGGACCGCAGCCGGGTGAGTGACGTTTGGGTGGCCGGGCGCGTCCAGGTGCGCGATCATCGACTCCTGAAGGAGTCCCGTGAGGACCTCGCCGCGCTGGCCACGGAATGGGCAGCGCGGGTCATGGCGGCAGATGCACAGGAGAGCAAGGCCGATGACTGACGCGCACACCACACCCAACGTCGATCCGCAGGAAATTTCCAAGTTCAACGCACTGGCCGCCCGCTGGTGGGACCCGGACAGCGAGTTTCGCCCCCTGCACCAGATCAACCCGCTGAGGCTGGACTATATCGACGAGCGTGCCGGGCTCGCTGGCAAACGGGTGCTCGACGTGGGCTGCGGCGGCGGCATTCTCACCGAAGCCATGGCCGCGCGTGGAGCCACCGTAACCGGCATCGACATGGCTGACGCCGCGCTGGGGGTCGCCAAGCTGCACCTGCTGGAGTCCGGCCACGACGTCGAGTATCTCCAGACCAGCGCCGAGACCCTGGCCGCGGAGCGCCCTGGCGAATACGACGTGGTCACCTGCCTGGAAATGCTCGAGCACGTCCCCGACCCGGCCGCCGTCGTGGCCGCCTGCCACACGCTGGTCAAACCCGGTGGCCAGGTGTTCTTCGCCACCATCAACCGCAACCCCAAGGCCTTCCTGTTCGCCATCGTTGGCGCGGAATACGTGCTGGGCCTGCTGCCGAAAGGCACGCACGAGTACGCCAAGCTGATCAGACCCTCTGAACTCGAGCGCTGGATGCGGGCCGCAGACCTGCAGCTGCAGCACATGACAGGCATGCACTACAACCCGTTCGCCGACCGCTACCGCCTCGGTGCCGGCGTCGGCGTCAATTACCTCGTCCACGCCCAGCGCCCCGCTTCCACGGACGCATGAGCCGGGGCGCGCTGCTCCTCGACCTCGACGGCACGCTGGTCGACACCGCGCCGGACATGGTGGCGTGCCTGAACCGTCTGCTGGCGGACAGCGGACACGCCGCCGTGGAGTATGCGCGTGCCCGCAATCAGGTCTCCAACGGCGCCGCAGGCCTGCTCACGCTGGGCTTCGGCATGGGACCCGACGATGGCCGAATGCCCGAACTGCGGCGTCGCTTCCTCGATCTCTACGCCACATGCCTGGCTGACAACTCACGTATTTTCGAAGAGTTCGATCACGTATTTGATGTAGTTTCCTCCAATGGATGGCGCTGGGGCGTGGTCACCAACAAACCCCAGGATCTGGCTCGCCCCCTGCTCAGCGCCCTCGGACTCTCGCCCGACGCCGACTGCGTGATCGGTGGGGACACCCTGGCGCAACGGAAGCCGCATCCGGCGCCACTGCTGCACGCGGCCGCACTGCTGGGCCTTGACCCGGAGCACTGCCTTTATGTCGGCGACGCGGAGCGCGACATCCAGGCCGGGCGGGCCGCCGGCATGCGCACTGCCGCCGCCCGATACGGCTATCTGGAAGACCTGAGTGCCGCCGAGCGCTGGGGTGCGGACCACGTCGTCGACTCGCCTGCGGAACTGGCGGCGCTGCTGCGCACCCTCGTCACCGGAACCCGCCGTGCCGGATGAACTGCCGACCTGGATCGCGGTGCTCGCGGCTCTCGCGGGCGCTGGACTCGGGCTGGTCGCCGGACTGCTGCTGGCCCAGCGCCGCGGGGCGCAGGAACGCCTCGCCGCCCGCTTTGACGGACTGGCGCACGAGGCGCTGCAGCGCGCGAGCGAGAGCTTCCTCCAGCTCGCCGAGCAACGTCTGCAGACTCAGCATGAGCGGGCCCGCGGCGAGCTCGGCCAGCGACAGCAGGCGGTCGAGCACCTGGTCAAGCCGATTGCGGAGGCGCTGGAGCGCACACAGGCTCAGATCGAGGCGCTCGAACGCTCCCGCCAGCAGGCCTACGGCAGCATCCACGCCCAGCTGGAGGCCATGAGCGCCTCGCAGCACGCACTGCAGCGCGAGACCCGCAACCTGGTCAGCGCACTGCGCCGCCCCGAGGTCCGTGGCCAATGGGGCGAAATCACGCTTCGGCGGCTTGTCGAGCTGGCAGGCATGGTGGAGCACTGCGACTTCATGGAGCAGGCACACGTCAGCACCGGCGAGCGCGCATTGCGGCCCGACCTGGTCATCCACATGCCGGAGGGCCGCCAGTTGGTGGTGGACGTGAAAACCCCGCTCGACGCCTACCTTGATGCCGTCAACGCCCCCGACGACGGCAGTCGCGAGACCGCACTCAACCGACACGCCAGCAAGGTGGCGGAACGGGTCCGGGAACTGGCCTCCAAGGCCTACTGGTCACAGTTCCCGCGGAGCCCGGAATTCGTGATCCTGTTCATCCCGGGCGACCAGTTCCTGAGCGCGGCGCTCGAACGGCGACCGCAGCTGCTCGATGAGGCGCTGCGACAGCAGGTCATCCTGGCCACCCCGAGCAGTTTCATTGGACTGCTGAAGGCTGTCGCCTACGGTTGGCGCCAGATGTCGCTTGCTGAAAATGCAGAGGAAATCAGGGCCTTG
This sequence comes from Gammaproteobacteria bacterium, assembly GCA_007127715.1. GTDB lineage: Bacteria > Pseudomonadota > Gammaproteobacteria > Steroidobacterales > PWYM01 > PWYM01. Next base: position 2,741 of record SKYU01000138.1, read on the forward strand.
GCAGTTGATCTGTATGAACGACTGAACAAGTTCACCGAGCATGTCGGCAGGGTGGGCCATGCCCTCGGGCGCAGCGTGGAGGCTTACAACTCAGCCGTCGGTTCATTGGAACGCATGGTGCTCCCCGGGGCCCGCAAGTTCACCGACCTGGGCATTCACCCTCGCCGGACCATAGGCCAGACCCCGGAGGTCGAGACCCTCCCGAGAACCGCCCCTCGAGCGGAGTCGGCGCCGAGCGACGCCAGCGACCCGCCGGCCACCGCTGGCGGGTCAGACGACCCTCAGAACCTCCCACCAGACACCCGCGAACACCCCGGAAGCTGATCCCCATGACGAGCGAGGAGACCGGACCGCCCCAGGGCAGCCTCGGCTGGTATGCCCAGCTCTTCTGCCCCGAATCGCAGCGCGGCGCCATTCATGGCGTCCACGATCTGTGGAGCGAGATCCGGGGGATCAGTCTGCGCATGCAGGACCCCACGCCGGCGCGGATGCGGCTGGCCTGGTGGGGCGAGGAGCTTGGCCTGCTGGCCGAAGGGCGTCCGCGTCATCCCGCGGCGCTGCGCCTGCTGGCGTACTGCCCCC
>SKYU01000106.1 GCA_007127715.1 Gammaproteobacteria bacterium
CGGGCTCGGCTACAGGATCATCCTCGGCCTGCCGGACGGTACTGCCCTTACGCGCCACCACTGCGTGACCGAAGTAGGTCAGCTCTGGTGCCGGGTCTCACTCCGCGATGCGCCGGGAGTGGCGGGATACGTCTCCGCCGACTATCTGTCCGGGCCCTGACCCCAGCCCTCAACGCGTCTGAGGGAACATGGACGGGTGCGGCGCGCTCGGCCCTTATCGAAACAAGCGGTCGCCATGGACTTTTTCGAGTCCCTCGTACATGTGTGCAACGGAGTCGCCGTATCCATTGTAGAGCAGGGTCGGCTTACGTTCCGGACGAACGAAGAATCCGATGTCCGACTCGGTCCTGATGAACTTCTCTTCGGCCTTGCGATCATTTTCCTGATGTGAACCCGGCCGCCTGCCGACCGGGTAAGGGACGATCGGACCTCCTACTGTTGCGCAGCCAATCGCAGCTCGAGCCGTCTCAAGGCCAAAATCACGCGGTTGGCCTGCATTTGCGGGACCAACGCGAGTTTCAGTTGCGTGGCCAGGATCGCCAGCGTCGCGGCGGAGAGACCCCACTTGATCGCTGGCAGCACATCGTTCGCGGCAAAGAAGTTCCATCCGGCCCAGACGGCGGCCAGGAACATCACGGTCTGCACGACCATCAGCACCCATGTCACCCAGCCCTGCGGGCCGCGCATGGTGGAAAAGGCCAGCGCGAAGAAGCCTGGTTCACGCGCGTCCCCCGGCAGGCCGAGGTCATCGTCGGCAAGGGCCTCGGCAATGCGGCGGTCAAGTTCGTCCATGTTCGTCTCCTTTCATAAGGGCCCTCAAGCGGTTGCGGGCATGCATAAGCCGGGTCTTCACGGTCCCCGGCGGAATGGCGAGCGCGGTGGCCACCTCGGCCACCGACAGCCCGTCCAGATAGAAAAGCGCCAATGCCGCGCGTTGGCCCGTGGGCAACTCGTTGATCGCCGAACGCAGGTCGGGCGGGTCGGCGCCTGGTTCGGCGTGCTGTCGGGCCAGTTCGGCGACCGTCTCGCGGTCCCGGATGCGGGCTTTCAGCTCGCGTGCGGCAGCGCGGGTGACGATAGCGAGTGCCCAGGACAGGAAGGCCCGATCGTCACGCAGTCCATGGAGCCCGCGCGCGATGGCCGCCCAACCTTCCTGCACGAGGTCGTGCGCCGTTTCGCCGTCATCACTCAGCCGACGGGCATGGGCCAAAAGGCGCGGTCCTGCCAGATCGACGAGCGCCGCAAAGCTCGCCGCGTGGCCCAGCCGAGCCCCGGCAACGTGCAGCGCGAGCAATGCGCGGAGCTTCTCGGCACGGTCCATCATCCCCCCCCTTTCAGACCTAAGGTGCAACCTTGAGGCTGAAAGGTTCAATCCTGCGCTGACTTCAGGGCGTGTATTCTGATTCCGCCCCGCTTGAGAGAAGGTCGGAAGGCCTGCATCGCGGCAGTTCCGTCGCACGCGAACCGCCTCTTTCCGGAACCGTCATTGGAGGCACGCCACCGGAACCGGAACAGCCTTCCCCCATTCTGCCGCGAACGCCGTAGCTCCGCTTCAAATCGAATCCAACCACCCAAGCTATGGAGAGCTTCGCGGTCGGAACATGGACGGATGCGACGTGGTCGGCCCAGAGCCGCCCTTCGGCTCGGGTGAACCGCTTCCTCGGACCAGTCATTCGTGGCTGCCGCAGCGAAACTGATCCGGCGACCTTGGCAGGTCCAGCTCGAATCTGCGCCGCAGCGATTTCACTCGGCTCTGACGAAGCGTGCCAGCTTGCCCAGGGTCTGCTGGCCCAGTTCCATCGCGCCAGAGCCTCTGGCCCTCTGGAACTCGGCTGCGGTGCTGAATACCATGCCCAGCGTTACCCTGGTTGCGCCGTCCACGTCCTCGAACGAGGCCCAGGCATCGGCATGTTTCGGTCCGTTCTCGCCCCAGAGCAACTCATAGCCGATCCGGTCCTCGGGCCGAACCTCGCCGTAGAGATGGTGGTTGGGGTAAACCGTGCCGTCGGGCGCAATCATGTCGAACACCCATTCACCGTTCGTGCGCAGGTCAATACGCTTTGTCCGGCACGAAAACCCGTCCGGCCCCCACCAATGCGGCAGGGTTTCGGGGTTCATCCAGGCATTCCAGACCACCGACCGCGGTGCCTTGATGACGCGCTGCTGCAGCATCGTCCGCCCGGCCACGTCCACCAGGTTGTCCATCCCCGCGCCGAAACCCTGCCGATAGCCCTCTTCCATATCTTCGGCCAGCGAGGAGAGTTGCACGGTCACGATCACTTGGCTGCCGTCGCCGAGGGCGGAGAAATCCGCCGTTACCAGCGCCGCCGATTGCGTTTCGCCTTCGGACGAGATCACCTCGTAGTTCACGCTGCGCCGCGAGGGCTCCAGTTCCAGCCAGCCAACCTCGCAGCGGATGTCGGGCTGCCCCTTTACCTTGCAGAGCGAGACCTCGCGCCCGCCGACCCTGGTATCGGCCTCAAGAAACTCTACCGTGACCGCGGGCGAGGGCGCGGCCCAGGCCGCTCTGGCAGCGGGTGCTGTCCAGGCCTCCCACAAGGTTCCGGCGGGTGCGGCCACCTGCCGCTCGAAGGTGAGCGTCGCAAATCGGCCGGTCATGTCAGCAGGCGCTTCGCATAGGTTTCCAGTTGCGTCACCACCGTCCCCCAGCCGTCGAAAAAGCCCATCTCCTCGTGCTTCTTGCGGGTGTCGGGCGTTCGGTGGCGCGCGATCGCCGTGTAGGTCGTGCCGCCGCCCGGCGCATCCGAGAGCAGCAAGATTGCGGTCATGAAAGGGTCGGGCGCGGGCTTCCAGCCTTCGGCATAGGCGTCGGTGAAGACCAGCTTTTCGCCCGGCACCACCTCCAGATAGACGCCCGTGTTGTCGATTGCATTGCCCTCGACATCGAATGTGGTGTTGAACCGCCCGCCGACCCGCAGGTCGATCTCTACCGAGGTGACCTTGTGCGGTGCAGGAACGAAGAAATGCGGAATATGCTGCGGCTGGGTCCAGCAATCCCAGATCAGATGTCGCGGCACGGCCAGCGTGCGGGTAAAGCTCAGGTCGGTTTCGGGATCAAGCTCCGGCATCATTTCTTGCTCTCCTTCATCAGCTTCGTCACATAGTCGTCCAGCCGGTCGAGCCGGGCCTCCCAGATGGCGCGCTGCTCATCCAGCCAGGTCCGCACCGGGACCAGCGCCTCGGGCACGATGGCGCAGGTGCGCACCCGCCCGTCCTTCGACGTGGCAATCAGCCCCGCATCCTTCAGCACCGA
>SKYU01000096.1 GCA_007127715.1 Gammaproteobacteria bacterium
CCGGCCTGGCCATGGGTGCCGACCGCGCCATTCACGTCGAAACCGACCAGGCCGTGCAGCCGCTGACCGCCGCGCGCGTCTTCTTGAAGCTGGTCGAGCGCGAGCAGCCGGGCATCGTGTTCATGGGCAAGCAGGCCATCGACGATGACAACAACCAGACCGGCCAGATGCTGGCCGCGCTGTGGGACCGGCCACAGGGGACCTTCGCCTCCGCCGTCGAGCTGGCCGATGGCAAGGCGACGGTCACCCGCGAGGTCGATGCAGGGCTCGAGGTCATCGAGGTCGACCTGCCCGCGGTCGTGACCACCGATCTGCGCCTCAACGAGCCGCGCTACGTCAAGCTGCCGGACATCATGAAGGCGAAGAAGAAGCCCCTCGAAACCCTCTCGATCGGCGAACTTGGTGTGGCCACCGAAGCGCAGTTCAAGGTGACCCACCATGCACCGCCGGAGCAGCGGCAGAAAGGGGTGATGGTCGAGGACGTGGCGGGCCTGGTGAAGGCCCTCAAGGACAAGGGACTCGTCTGATGAGCAGAATACTGATCGTAGCCGAACATGACGGCAACACCCTCAACCCGGCCATCGCGAAGACCGTCAACTGTGCCTCAGGCTTCGGGGCCGAGGCCGTCGAGGTCGCGGTTTTCGCCGCCGATGGCGCGGAGGTCGCGGCCCAGGCCGCAAAACTGTCCGGGGTCACCCGGGTGATCCAGATCGACCACGAAGCGAACGGCCAGCCCCTCGCGGCCGTGCTGGCACCGCAGGTCGCGGCGCTGGCCGCGGACTACAGCCACGTGCTGGGGCCCTCCACGACCTTCGGCAAGGACCTCATGCCGCGGGTCGCGGCGCTGCTGGGCGTCGGCCAGCTCTCCGACATCATGGAAGTGCTGTCGCCCTACAGCTTCCGTCGCCCGATCTATGCGGGCAACGCGATCATCACCGTCGAAGCTCCGCAGGACCGCACGCTGGTCGCGACCGTGCGCGTCGCCTCCTACCAGGCGGCGGCCGAGGATGGCGCCGCAGACGTCGAAACCCGTCAGCTCGATGTGGCCCTGCCCGGTCACACACGCTATCTGGAGCTGCGTGGTGGCGGTGGCGATCGCCCGGACCTGCAGACCGCGGCGCGCGTCGTCTCCGGTGGCCGCGCCCTGGGCAGCTCCGAGAACTTCGAGGTGATCTTCAAGTTTGCCGACACCATCGGTGCTGCGGTCGGCGCCAGCCGGGCCGCCGTGGACGCCGGCTACGTGCCGAACGAACTGCAGGTGGGCCAGACCGGGAAGATCATCGCCCCGGAGCTCTACATCGCCGTCGGTATCTCTGGCGCCATCCAGCACCTGACGGGCATCAAGGACGCAGGCACCATCGTGGCGATCAACAAGGATGGCGAGGCGCCGATTTTTGAAGTGGCCGATATCGGCCTGGTGGGCGATCTGTTCCAGGTGATCCCCGAGCTGCAGTCGGCCCTGAGCTGACGTGATCATGGCGGTGCCCCGGGCCGCGGCATGCCCCGCGGCACCGCCGCGCCCTGCCCGCCGGCAGGCCTGATCGATGGCCCGGCGGCCCTCCCTGCTGCTGCTCAGCATTGCGAGCGGCCTCTCGCCGTTCGGCATGGCCGTGATCGTGCCGGCACTCGCCCTGTTCGCTCGGGACCTCGGCACCACCGAGGCCCAGGCGGCGCTGCTGGTCTCCACCTATCTCGTCGGCCTGACCGTCGCGCAACCGGTACTGGGCACATTCTGCGACCGCTTCGGGCGCCGCCCCATCCTCCTGTGGGGCTTCGGCGTGTTCGTGGTGGCCAGCCTGGTCTGCGCAGCGGCAGACAGCCTGGGGCTGCTGCTGGTCGGGCGGCTGTTCCAGGCGCTCGGTGTCAGCGTAGGGACCGTCGCGGCCCGCGCGGTGGTCCGCGACACCCGCGAAGGGATGGAGATCGCCGAGGCCATGGCGTGGATCAGCGCGTTCATGGGGGTCGCTCCGGTGTTCGCGCCCATGATCGGCGGTCTGCTCGGGGTCCATTTCGGCTGGCAGTCGATCTTCCTGGTCAGTGGTGCCATGGGCGTGCTGGTGCTGGTCTGGGTGGCCCTGCGCCTGCCAGAGACACGTCCGGCGGATGCACCGGCCACGCTGGATTTCGCCACGACCCTTCGGGCCTACCGCCAGCTGCTCACCCACCGGGGCTTCATTGGCTACACCCTGGTGTTCGGCTTCTGCAATGCCGCGTTCTTCGCCTTTCTTGCGACCGGGGCCGCCATCTTCGAACGTGACCTGGGCATGGGCCCGGACCGGTTCGGCCTCATCTGGGGCGCACTGTCGGTGGCCTACATCGTCGGTGCGGGGCTGGGTGGCGTGATGATCCGCCGCTGGGGGATCGGCCGCACGCTGCGCCTGGGGGTGGCCGCAGCGGCCCTGCTGTCCGTGGTGATGCCGCTGGTTCTGATAAGCGCGGGTGTCGGCCCACTCAGCCTGCTCATCCCGCTCACTGCCCTGATGGCCTGCAACGGCGTCATCGGCCCGCAGGGCCTGGCGGGTGCGGTCAGCGATCAACCCGCCCTCGCCGGGACCGCTGCCGGCCTCTCCAGCAGCCTGGGGCTGCTGCTCTGCGCCCTGTTCGCCGCCCTGGCCGGGCTGCTGTACACCGGTAACGCCCTTGTGCCCATCCTGCTGATCAGTGTGGCCATGCTGGCCACGGTGCCGGCATTGGCCATGACCGGGCTTTTACGCCCGGGGCGCGAGCCCGGTCAGTCGCCTAGAACAGGGCCGGTGGCTTGAAGATGCCGAGACCTGCCGCCAGGACCAGACCGGTCCAGATGGCCAGCACGAAGGGCCGCGCCCTCGCCACCGAGCCGCCCAGCTGGGCCTCGACCTCCGGCGAAGAGCCCTCCTGCATCAGGCGCCCGAACGCCGGACCGAAGGGCCGGATCGCGGCGCGAATGGCCAGGCCGCAGAACACCAGCACGGCAAAGAGGACGAACTTGGCCGCCAGCCAGCCCTGACCTTCCAGCGGGCCGCCCCCGAACAGCGACCACAGCCCTGTGCCGCCGACCAGCACGATGACGAACCAGCGGACCGCCTGGTCGATCCTCGCGAGCTGGTGCGACAGTGGCTGCCCCTCGCGAAGATAGATCGTCACCGCCATGACCAGCCACACCAGGCAGGCCACCCAGATCAGTGCCAGGCTGCCCCCGCCAAGCGCCAGGCCCCATTTCATCGCCGCGAGTGTCAGGCCCACCGGCAGAATGAGGATCAGGCAGATACGTGGTGCCAGATCGACGGCAAGCATGATCTTTGCTGCCGTCGCGCGCGCTTCGCGTCCGAGCGAAGGATCGGTCACGAAGCGACTGGAATAAAAGACGCCGAGATCGCCACCAAGCCAGTAGACGAACAGCAGGACGTGGGCAAGGACAAGCCAGTTGGGATCCATGGCGAACGGGACTCCAGAAACATGAACCGGGACCGCCGGGTGCCGGCGGTCCCGGAAAACAGGGAAAGATCAGTGGGTCAGTGCGGGCGGCTCACAGCTGCCCGAGCGCATGCTCGGCAGAGCTGACCTTGAATTCGCCTGGACCTTCGATGTTCACCTGCTCGACGATACCATCGTTGATGATGATCGAGAAGCGCTGGCCGCGGGTGCCCATGCCAAAACCCGTGGCATCGAGCTCGAGTCCGAGCTTGCGGGTGTAGTCGGCGTTGCCGTCAGCGAGCATGATCACCTTGTCGCCGCAGCCCGCATGCTTGCCCCAGGCGTCCATGACGAAGGTGTCGTTGACAGCCAGGCAGGCGATCGTGTCCACGCCTTTTGCCTTGAGGGCATCGGCATGCTCGATGAAGCCCGGCAGATGCTTCGCCGAACAGGTCGGCGTAAATGCGCCGGGTACGGAGAACAGCACCACTTTCTTTCCGGCGAAAAGCTCGCTCGCGGAAACGCTCTCGGGTCCGTTCTCACCCATGATCCCGAAGCTGCCCTCGGGCATCCGCTCACCAGTCTTGATCGTCATGCGTGACTCCTTGCTATTGAGGTGAAGGGCATGCCGCCTTCGACGCGGCACGCAGCTCAGCGTTGCTGCACCAGGTACAGCGACAGATCGGGCCAGAAGGTGACCACGACGAGACCGACAACCATGATCAGCAGGAACGGGAGCACCGCCCGGCAGATGGTCCAGAACTCCTCGCGGAACGCACTCATGGCCACGATGATGTTCAACCCGAGCGGCGGCGTCAGATAGCCGATCTCGAGGTTGACGATCATGATGATACCGAAGTGCACCGGATCGATGCCCTGCGCTTCGGCAATCGGCTGCAGAATTGGCGAGAGAATGAGGATCGCCGAGCCGATATCCATCACACAGCCGACCAGCAGCAGGAACAGGTTCATCACCACGAGGAAACTCGTTCGATCGGTGATGACCCCACTCAGCCAGTGAACCAGCATCTCAGGCACCTGCTCGTAGGTCAGGAACACGTTGAGCGCCAGGGCGAACATCAGCACCGGGAACAGCGCACCCAGCAGCTTGGTGGTCTCACCAAAGGTTTCGTACATCCCGCGCAAGCCCAGATCCCGGTGAATGAACAGCTCTACGAGGATGGCGTAGACGACGGCGACGGCCGCTGATTCCGTAGCGGTGAAGTAACCACTGTAGATGCCGCCGAGAATCAGTACCGGCATGAACAGCGCCCAGATCCCGTGACGCAGCGCCAGGCCGACCTCGCGCAGTTCGAAGCCACCCGTACGTAGCCGCCAGTTGCGTGAAATCGCATAGGCGCTCATCAACAGAACCAGCAGTAGCGCCGGCCCGATGCCGGCGATGAACAGATCCGCGATCGAGGTCTGGGTCATGACCCCGTACAGGATCAGTGGAATGCTGGGCGGCACGATGATGCCGAGCGTACCCGCCGCACACAGGGCGCCAATGGAATAGGATTTGGAATAGCCGGCCTGCAGCAGCGCCGGATACATGACCGAGCCGACCGCCAGCAGCGTGACCACAGAGGATCCAGAGATCGCCGCAAAGACCGCGCAAGACAGCACGGTCGCGATCGCCAGACCACCGGGGATCGGCGCGGTCAGCGCCCGCATCAGGCGGATCAACCGCTGGGCCATGGTTCCACGCGACATGATGCTGCCCGCGAGGATGTACAGCGGAATCGACAGCAGCACCTCGCGATTCAGGGCGTCCCAGCCGTCGATGACGATATTGGCCACCGCACCATCGCCCCAGACCAGATAGGCGTACCCGGCGGCCATGCCCAGCACCACGACCAGGTTCTGGCGCAGCACGAACAGCGCGAGGACCATCGCCAGAAGACCCAACGCCGCCATCAGTCACGTCCTCCGCGGTCGGCATCGCTGCCGGGGGTTACAGCGGCGCTGCTGGCGGCCTCCTCCACCGGCGAGGGGGGCGTCGGCGCCAATGCCGGCCACACCGCGTAGCAGCCATGCCGGACCGCCGCGATCAGGAAGGCCAGCGGAATCACCGCCTGTACGGGCCAGACCAGCATCCTGAGCACCACAGAGCGCTCCTGCAGCTGGAAGGTCTCGATCACGACTGCCAGCGCCACGCCGCTTACCGCCAGACAGAACAGGGCCATCAGCCCCTCCTGCACATGGGGCATGAACCGCTCGAGGCGTGCCGGAATCCAGCCATCGGCAAAACGCGGCCGCAGGTGCGCCGCCTCGGCGGAGGCCAGCCCGAAGCCCAGCATCACGACAAAAATGTTCGCGTATACCCCCACCTGACGCGCCCAGTGAAGACCACTGCCGGTGAGCTCCCGGAACGCGACATCGGCGAAGACGATGGCGATGAGAACGCAGAAGGCCACGAACGTGATCACGCGCTCGCTGGCACGCAGGCCCTCGAGGAAACGGCCGATCTTGGGAGGCGCAGTCATAGTGGTGCCGGAGTCCCTGGCAGTACGCATGCACGTTGGATGAACAGCGGCGCATTGTATACAGGCAGCGCGATTGTATACAGCGCCATCGCCGCGGCTATAATCCGGGCGCCTCACGCCTGCCGAGGGAGACTCCGGGATGATCGATTTCTACTGGGTGCCGACTGCCAACGGACAGCGCGCCGCCATCATGCTTGAGGAAACCGGCGAGCACTACCGTCTGCATCCGGTGGACCTCATGCGTGGCGAACACCTGGCTCCCGAGTACCTCGCGGTCAACCCGCTCGGCAAGACGCCGACTCTGGTCGACGACGAGACTGGCGTGACCGTCTACGGTACCCTGGCGATCGGCCTTTACCTGTGCGACAAGCATGGGGTGCTGCTCGGTGACACGCTGTCTGCGCGCGCCGCGGTCTATCATTGGGCGGGACTGGTCGCCTCGGATCTGAGCCCGGCGTTCACCGGCCAGTATGTGTTCAATGTCATGGCGCCGGAACGGCTCGAGTTTCCCATCCGCTATTTCGATGAACAGATCCAGCGGCTGCTGAAGGTACTGGATCAACGCCTGGCGAAAACCCCGTTCCTGGCTGGCGAAGTCTATTCGCTTGCCGATGCGCTGGCCTACCCGGCTGCGGCCACCTCGGCTGCGCGGCTTCCGGAGGGCCTCGCCGGGTTCCCTGCGCTTGCTCGCTGGCAGGAAACGGTGGGCGGGCGGCCGCCGGTTCAGCGCGCCATGGCCCTGCGGGCCGATGGCGTGAGCGTCCCCGGCTAGACCAGACGGCCAGTCAGCTGCGCTCGAGTTCCGCCAGCAGATAGCGGTAATGTCTGGGTGCGCCGACCTCGGCGCGCAGCACCACATAGTCACCGTCCGCGGTCACCCATACATGGTACGGAGGGTGCCCCGCCACCTCGCTGTCATCAAGCAGGAACTCGAACTTCCAGGCATCGAAGCGACCGGCCGGCACCTCGATGCTCTCCTCGCCACGGAACGCCAGCGCGTAGGTGAGCGTGTGCAGTCGTGGCCCGGTGGCACCGTTGAAGGCCAGCGAGCTCATCAGCGCCGGTGAGATCACCTGTGGCTCGTCACGGCGCGCCATGTCGAACGGGGTCAGCATCCATGCATCCCCGGAAATCGGGTGCGCTCCGAAACAGCGTGGTGGCTCCGGTGTCCGCAACTCCTGCGACAGCCTGCCATCCTCCTGGCTGAACGTTTCGCAACGGCCACCGTGCCCGTCAAACTGGAACCAGCCGCTTCCAAGGAACCGATCCGCCACGCTCAGGCGCACGAATGCCTCCACCGGGCGCCACTGCGCGTCGACCGTATAGGTGACGTCCCTGAGGACTTCGCCCTCCTCGATTTCGCTCTGCGCCCGAAGAATACGCCGGCCATCGCCGTGTACGGTCATGGCGAAATGTTCGCGGCCACGAACCCCGTCATCGGGGCCGACATAGGCCAGTTTTCCGCGAATCGTCCTGTGTTGCATGTTCATACCTTCCCTGGTTGTGAATGACAGTCCGCCGATCTGGCGGTTACCACGGCATCGCTTCGCCGGCGTAGCTGACGACCTGTCCGTTGTTCTCCGGGGTCAGCGAGGCGATCACCCGGCGCACGCCGGCCACCGCTTCCGGCGCCTCCAGCGGGGCCCTGTCGCCACCCAGCCCGGTCTTCACCCAGCCGGGATGAATGGGGGCGGCGATGATCCCGCGTGGCGCGAGATCAATGGCCATCGAGCGCATCATCGCGTTGACCGCAGCCTTGCTGGCGCGGTAGGCATACAGGCCGCCCAGGGTATTGAGCGCCATGGACCCCAGCATGCTGGTCAGCGTGATGATCCGTCGTCCCTCACTGGCCGCCACGTTATCGACCAGAAGCTCGGCCAGTTTCATGGGCACGAACACATTCAGGTGAAACACCTCAGCCCATTCCTCCGCATTGGCAACACCAAACCGGAACGGCTCCAGCCCCTGCTCGGCGAAACTGCCCCGCCCCATGGTCCCGGCGTTGTTCAGCAGGACGTCGACCGGGGCATCGCCGAGTCTTGCTGCGAACGCCGCCATCGCCGCGGGGTCCACCAGATCAAAGGTGCTGATCGTCAAGTGGCCAGCCCCCTCCAGCGCCGACAGCGCCTCCGAGGGCCTGCGCACGCAGGCAATGGTGTGCCATCCGTCCGCCAGGTACTGGCGCACGAACTCCAATCCGAGGCCGCGATTGGCTCCGGTGATCACGACTGTAGGCATGAACGACTTCCTCTGGCTGACGCCGGGTCCCCTGGTCTGTGTGTTCAGAATTCTCGGAAATGGCCGCGGTGAAACAGCAGTGGCGGCGTCTCACGGACGACATGCGCCAGCACCTTGCCGAGGATGATGGTGTGATCGCCCCCGGGGTAGCGCGCGTCGACTTCACAGTGGAATTCAGCCGTACAGCCGGGCAGCAGCGGCGCACCCCAATCCCCGTGTTCCCAGCTCAGTCCGCCGAACTTGTCGCCGCCGCTGCGCGCGAAATTCATGGCCAGTCCGTCCTGGCCGGCCGCGAGGACATGCACGCAGAACGCCGTGCCGACGCGAAAGACCTCCGCACAGGTGGCGGTATTCGCCACACTCCAGAGAACCAGGGGTGGATCCAGCGACACCGAGGCAAAGGAGTTGACGGTGATCCCTACCGGGAGCCTGTCCTCGAACGCGGTAATGACGGTCACGCCGGTGGCGAATGCACCCAGTGCGCTTCGCAGGGCCCGCAGGTCTTCAGGCGCCGGTACGGCGGGCAGCACCCGGGGTGCATGTGCATCTGGTGGGGTGATGGCAGGTACTCCATTACCGCCCCGGAAGGGGGCATCCATCCGAAGGCCGCGATCGTACAATGGATAAGCCGTCGAGTGGAGCCTCCTGCGTGCTGTTCACTGGACGGACAGGTGAGGTAGGCTCCGGGTCTGGCATCCACACCATGGCCCGGGAGCCCCCGCGCGAAGGGTCCTCCGGATCGACAGGAACGGCATCACGATGACATCCACCCGCCCCATCCGCGCGCTGATCCGAGGTCTCGATGCACTGACCATCCTGAACCTCAAGGATGGCGTCACGGTCTCCGAGGTGGCCCAGGAGATCGATCTGCCGCGCACCACGACCTATCGGATACTTGAAACCCTCTGCCAGGCCGGGTACGCCTATCGCTCGGAGAGCGACGAAAAATACCGTCTGACCATCATGGTCCGCGGCCTGTCCGACGGCTTCGACGATGAGGCCTGGATCACACAGACCGCCAAGCCATTCATCTACGAGCTCTGCCGCGATATTGTCTGGCCAGTCTCCATCGCCACCCTGTCCGGCACCAGCATGCTGGTCCGGGAGACCACCGACCACCAGAGTCCTCTCGCAGTCGAACGCTACGGGCCGGGCTATCGCGTGCCGATGCTCGCGAGCGCCTCGGGGCTCGCCTACCTGGCCTTCTGTGAAAACGCCCAGCGCGATGCCCTGCTCGACATGCTCGCCCGTTCCAAGAACACGGTCGACCACCCCGCTCGCAATCGCCCCCAGGTCCAGAAGCTGCTTATGGAGACCCGGGAACGGGGATTTTCCATCCACACCCGGCCGCGCCGCGTGTCACATCTGACCACCTTCTCGGTGCCGATCATCTCCGATGGCCGACTGATGGCGGCACTGACGGTCCGCTTCTCAAGTACCGCACTCACCCAGGCTGCCGCCATCGAGCGTTTCGTGCCGCGCATGCGACGGGCTGCCGATCAGATCGGCGGGGAGTTCGCAAGACAGCGGGCGGAGTATGAAAACGCCCAGCCCGGCACCAGGTAAGTGCAGAGGCGCGTGATCAGAGCGCCATCGCGCGCGGCGCCGCTTCCCGGCCCACGGCGCGATAGAACGCTGTACGCGCACCCAGCACATGCGCCCGCATGATCGATGCGGCCCCTGCCGCATCGCCCGCCTCCATGGCCAGCACGATCTCGAGATGGTGCTGCGAACTGCGCACCAGCTGCTCGGCGCTGTACTTGCGGAACGTCTGCGCGACCAGCGGCACCTCTATCAGCGCCACCAGCATGCGCTGCAGGCGTTCGCTGGCCGCCACCTGCTGGAGCGCCTCGTGAAACAGGCTGTTGAGACGTGCAACCTCCCTGAGCTGGTGTTCACCGTCTTCCTGCGCGGCGGCCACCTGCGCCTCGGCCAGCGCCCTGAGACTGGCGATATCCTCGTCCGTGGCGCGCCGTGTGGCGCGTTCGACGGCATACGCCTCGAGCATGGCCCGCAGTTCGAAAATGTCGTCTATCTCGGCCTCGCTCCACCGCGGCACCACCGTGCCGTGGTTGGGCACGAACTGCAGCAGACCCTCGCTCTGGAGGCGGCGCAGCGCCTCTCGCACAGGCGTTCGACTGACACCCGCCAGGGCCGCCGCCTCGTGCTCGGTCACCCGCGTGCCCGCCGCGAAGCGGCCGTCGAGAATGGCCTGCCTCACTGCGCTGTAGGCCCGTTCGACCGCCGTCACCGCACTACACCTTCACGGAGGGTCCACTGATGTCCTGGCATGACTTCTGGGTTTTCGTCCACATTCTGCTCTTCGTGTACTGGCTTGGCGCAGACCTCGGCGTCCTGGTCCTGGCCCGGCGCGCGCGTGACGCGGCCCTGCCACTCGAGCAACGGCTGCTGCTGCTCGAAATGGCCATGAAAATCGACCTGACGCCACGTGTGGCGTTCGTCCTGATGCTGCCCGTGGGCATCCAGCTGGCCACCCAGCTCGGGCTGATGGGGCTTTCGCCCTGGCTGCCACTGGCCGCGTGGGCCGTCGCGGGGTTGTGGCTGCTACTTGTCCTGCGTCTTGCCGTGACCGGGGGCACGGACCCGACGCTGCATCGCCTGCAGACGATCTGGCTGATGCTTCTGACCCTGATCATGACGATGGCCGCCCTGCTGCCCTGGCTGCTGCCAGGCGTGGACTGGCCACTATGGCTGTCCGGCAAGCTCGCACTCTACGGTCTGATCTGTGTCACCGCTCTGGCCATCGACATCGCCTTCAGACCCGTGGCCCGGGGCTTTGCACTGCTTGCCCAGGGCGGAGGGGCTGCCGGCGAGGGCGAGAGCCTCGTTGGCTCGGGCCTTGGCATCACGATCCGTGTCGTCCTCACCCTGTACGCGCTGCTTGTGATGGCGGCCTGGCTTGGCATCGCGAAGCCGGGGCTCTGAATAACCCGGCCGGGGTGGAACCCTGCCACCCCGACCGGTGTCAGGGCTTCCGTCAGCTGGCCATCTTCATCTTTGGCGCTGTCTGGTCGGTCTTCAGCCAGCGCGGGAACTCGGGCTGCGCTGGAGGCTCGAGGCCGGTCTCGGCCTTGCAACGCGCCTTGAGCTCGTCGATCGTGCCACCGAAATCGAACAGCTTGGTCTTGCCACGCTCGCCAGCCATCCGCGCACGCAGCGTGTCACTGGCCGGTTCGTCGATCTGGCCATCGGCGCCCACCACGACACCATAGCGGCGCACGCCTTCAGCCGTCACCAGTCCGGCCTCCAGATCGAACTGCACCTTGTCGTAGGGCCGCTTCAGCGGGTCACCCCAGCCGCCACCACCCCAGGTATCGAAGTACAGGATGTCACCGCTGTTCACGACCACCCTGTCGCACTTCGATGGCATGAGCTCCTCGCTGCCATCGGTGCGCACCAGAATCTTTCGGCTGCGCTGGCCCGGCAGGCCGCCATTCACGCCCCACGGATAGGTCAGCCAGCGGTCGTCATGGATGGAGATTTCACCGGGCTCCAGGAAGCAGTAGCCCACGCGCAGGGCATTGCCGCCACGATGCAGCCCCGGGCCACCACTGTCGGGCAGCGTCTCATACGTCTCGATGCGCAGCGGGAAGTAGCTCTCGAGGAACTCATTGGGCACGTTGGTGAAGCTCGGCCACAATGAATGGCCGTCCGGACCATCACCCGACGGCTTGCCGGGAACGCCCCCGAAGCCGATCTGATAAAGCTGATACCACTCGCCCTTCTTGTCGTACCCCGAGTACATGAAGTGCGGGCTGTCGGAGAAACCTGCGGCGCAGAGGAACTCCGGGCTGCCCTGACCGAGGAGACCGCCAAGGATATCGAAGATACGCCCCAGCGCGTGGGTCCGGCAGGACAAGGCCGCCGGCTTCTTCGGCTTGAGTAGCGTGCCCTCGGGAATACGCACTTCCATGAGGTCATAGAAGCCGTCGTTGAACATGATCTGTGGGTCGAAAACCATGATCATGTACACGCCACAGAACATC
>SKYU01000075.1 GCA_007127715.1 Gammaproteobacteria bacterium
TTAGCAGAGGGCGCAAAGACCAGTGAGCGGCGCCCTCCAGATTCGCCACCGCCCCTCGGCGCGGAGACAATGGCTGCTGGCCATCATCGCTGCGGCGGCGCTGGTGGGCGGTGGTGTCGGGGTCTATGAACTCGGTGTCCGCCATGCGGGCCACCAGCGCGCCGAGGTCGCCCAGGAGCGTCGTGCCTGGCATCGCGAGCGCACTGAACTCGAGCGGGCCAATCGGACCCTGCGTGAACGCATCACCCTGCTGGAGACGTCGCGGGAGATCGACCGCGGGGCCTACCGCGAAGTCGAGGCGTCGCTGGCGGAGCTCGAGGCGACCCTGCAGGCGCAGGCCGAGGAGCTGCAGTTCTACCGCGGTATCGTATCGCCCGAGGACCGGGTGGCCGGGCTGCGGCTGGAGCGCGCCGAAATCCGCCCCGGGGCAGGTGAGGGACGCTTCGTCGTGAGGCTGGTGGTGGTCCAGGCCCTGCGCCAGGTCGACCGGCAGGAGGGCGACATCAGCCTGGTGCTCCACGGCCGCGATGCCGACGGCGAGCGCAGCATCGACCTGGCCGAGTGGCCGGCGGATGAGACCCACTCGGTCGATCTGGGCTTCTCGTTCCGCTATTTTCAGCAACTGGAATGGGAATTCCGGCTGCCCTCGGCGTTCGTGCCCTCGCAATTGCGGGTCGAACTCCGGCCGGCCGGGCGGGACGCGGTCCCGCTGGAACAGGATGTGGACTGGCCCGGGGAGGGCATGAACTGATGTTCGGCAGCGACAAGAAACGGCGAGAGACCATCAACATCCAGACCCTGATCGGCGGCGGGACGCGGGTCCAGGGCGATATCGACTTTGCCGGCGGCTGTCATGTCGACGGGGAGGTCATCGGAAACGTCCGCGCCGCGGGCAGCGACACGGCGACACTGTGTATCAGCGAGGGCGGACGCGTGGAAGGCAGCGTCTCCGCGCCCCGGGTGGTGCTGAACGGCACGGTACACGGCGACGTGCATGCCGGCGAGCGCGTGGAACTCGGCGCCACCGCCCGGGTGGTCGGCAATGTCCACTACCGGTTGATCGAGATGGCCATCGGTGCCGAGGTCAACGGCAAGCTGGTCCACCAGGCCGAAGCGCAGAGCCTGCTGGAGCATGACGCGCGCGAGGCGCTGCCCGCCGCGGAGCCCTCGACGCTGCGCGGCGCCGAGTGAGGGCTTGACGCTTGCGCTATACTTGCAG
The DNA here is from genome assembly GCA_007127715.1 of Gammaproteobacteria bacterium. Taxonomy (GTDB): domain Bacteria; phylum Pseudomonadota; class Gammaproteobacteria; order Steroidobacterales; family PWYM01; genus PWYM01. Next base: position 1,220 of record SKYU01000075.1, read on the forward strand.
ATCAGTCCGTTGAATTTCCAAAGGACGGGAGTGCAGTCATGAGCGTACAGACCTACAACCCCGACGAACTGCCGCCGGCACTGGTCTTCACCGACTCCGCCGCCCGCAAGGTCGGCGAACTCATCCAGGAAGAGGCCAACCCCTCGCTCAAGCTGCGGGTGTTCGTCTCCGGTGGCGGCTGCTCGGGCTTTCAGTACGGCTTCACCTTCGACGAGGAGGTGCAGGACGGCGATACCGCCATCGAGAACGAGGGCGTCACGCTGCTGGTCGATCCGATGAGCGTGCAGTACCTGATGGGTGCCGAGATCGACTACAAGGAAGATCTCGAAGGCGCGCAGTTCGTCATTCGCAACCCCAACGCGTCCACCACCTGCGGCTGCGGATCCTCGTTCTCGGTGTGATTGCCGATTGGCGGTGATCCCGGAGCGGGACAGGGCGGAAGAGGCTTCGGCCGCGACGCCGGAGGGAGTGGCGACGCTGCCGGCAGTCGCCGACCCTCGCCATGACGACGTGCTGGCCGCCGTCGACCTGGGTTCCAACAGTTTCCACATGCTGCTGGCCCGGTTGCATCACGGCCAGCTGATCGTCATCGACCGCCTGCGCGAGATGGTTCGCCTGGCCGCCGGGCTGGACGAGCGAAACCGCCTTGACCCCGCCAGCCGTGAAGCCGCGCTGGCCTGCCTGGGGCGCTTCGGGCAGAGGCTGCGTGAAGTCCGCGCCGACAGGGTCCGTGTGGTCGGCACCAACACCCTGCGCAAGGCCCGCAAGTCGCGCAGCTTCATCACCGAGTGCGAGCAGGCGCTCGGTCACCCGGTGGAGATCATTCCCGGCCGCGAAGAAGCGCGTCTCGTCTACCTTGGGGTCGCCCACACGATGCCGGCGGAGCCCGGGACACGCCTGGTTGTGGACATCGGCGGCGGCAGCACGGAACTCATCCTCGGTACCGGACTCACGCCATTGAAGCTCGAGAGCCTGTTCATGGGTTGTGTCGGCATGACCCGGGCGCATTTCGCCGACGGCAAGCTCACGGCCAAGCGCTTCGAGCGTGCCCGCATGGCCGCGCAGCTCGAGCTGCGTCCAGTACGCGCTTTCTTTACCGAACAGGGCTGGGACCGGGCAGTGGGGTCTTCCGGTACCATCCGCGCGGCGGCGAACATCTCGCGGTCGCTTGGACTGGCCGAGTCGGGCATCACCCGGGAAGCGGCCGAGGCGATCATCGAGCGGATGCTTGCCGCGGGGCGGGTCTCGCGTCTCGACCTGCCGGGCCTCTCTGTCGAGCGGGCCCCGGTGTTCGCCGGCGGGATGAGCGTGCTCGTGGAGGTGCTTTCGATGCTCGGTGTGACCCACATGGAAGCCTCCGAGGGCGCGCTGCGTGAGGGCCTGCTCTACGACATGCTTGGACGGCTGCAGCATGAGGATGCCCGCGAGCTCAGCGTCCGCGCCATGGCGGCCCGCTACCATGTCGACCCCGCCCAGGCCGCGCGGGTGGCGGCAACGGCGGACGAGCTGTTTAGGCAGGTTCGCGAACCACTGGCTCTGGACGAGGCTCGCGACCGAAAACTGCTGGGCTGGGCAGCCAGACTGCACGAGGTCGGGCTGGACATCTCGCACACCAAATATCACCGGCACGGCGCCTACCTGCTGGAACACGCCGATATGCCCGGCTTTCCCCGCAACGAGCAGCGGCTGCTCGCGGCACTGGTCGGCAGTCACCGGCGCAAGCTCGAACCGGAGGCGACCGGGCGCCTGCCGGCAAGCTGGCAGCGCGCCGCCCGGCGGCTGATCGTCCTGCTGCGCCTGGCTGTCCTGCTGAACCGCAGCCGCGTCCAGGAGCCGCTGCCGGCGATCGCGCTGCAGGTGGTCGATGGCAGCCTGGTGATGCAGGCGCCCGGCGCATGGCTGGAGGCCAACCCGTTGACGCTTGCCGATCTGCGCCTCGAGGTGGAGTACCTGGCGGCAGCCGGGATCACGCTGCGCCTCGAGGCCCAGCAGGCGGGAGCTGCCGTCGGCGGCTAGGTGCTCTCCGCCCAGCGCTCGAGCATGGTCATCTGCGCGCAGCGCGCGGGTTCGTCAGGGGGTGGTGCGACGCGGCTGTAGCGGCCATCGGCGGCCAGCGACCAGGCCTGCTGGTTGTCGCCCAGATAGACATCGAGGTCCGAGATCACGCGATCGCGGATCGCCGGGTCGTTCAGCGGGAACATCAGCTCCACCCGTCGAAAAAGGTTGCGGTCCATCCAGTCGGCGCTCGAGCACCACACTTCCTGTGCGCCGCCGTTGTGAAAGTAGTAGGCGCGGGTGTGTTCCAGGAATCGGCCGATGACCGAGTGCACCCGGATGTTCTCCGACAGCCCGGGGATGCCCGGGCGCAGGCAGCAGATGCCGCGGATCACCAGGTCGATATGCACGCCGGCACCGGAGGCGCGGTAGAGTGCACGGATGATTTCCGGTTCGACCAGCGCATTGACCTTGACCACGATATGACCGGTACCGCCCTCGGCGACGTGGGTCATCTCCCGCTCGATCAGCTCGTGCAGACGATCGGAGAGGGTGAACGGCGAGTGATACACCTGCTTCAGGCGCGGCATCTTCATCAGGCTGGTCAGCTGGAGAAACAGCTCGTGAATGTCCTCGCCGATGTCCTCGTCGGCACTCAGCAGGCCGTAGTCGGTGTAGGCCCGTGTGGTTTTCGGGTGGTAGTTGCCGGTGCCGAGGTGGACATAGCGGCGTAACCGTCCGCTCTCGCGCCGGACCACCAGCGCCATCTTGGCGTGGGTCTTGTAACCGACGACACCGTAGACCACGTGCGCGCCTGCCTCCTGCAAGGCATTGGCCAGCTGGATGTTGGCGGCCTCGTCGAAACGCGCGCGCAGCTCGATCACCACCGTGACCTCCTTGCCTGCTCGGGCCGCCTGGACCAGGCTCTCAACGATGGGAGAGTCCGGGCCGGTGCGGTAGAGCGTCTGCTTGATCGCCAGTACCGCTGGATCGTTGGCCGCGCGGTGAATGAACTCCATGACCGGCGCGAACGACTCGAAGGGGTGATGCAGCAGGATGTCCTGGCGGCGGATGGCTTCGAAGATGTCGTCCGAGCCGCGGATGGCGGCAGGTACGCCCGGCGTGAACGGCGGATACTTCAGGTCCGGGCGGTCGACCAGGTCGTAGACGGCGGCCAGACGGTTGAGATTCACAGGACCATCGACCCGGTAGAGATCCTGTGACTCCAGATGGAAATGGCGCAGCAGGTAGTCGGCGAGTTCCGGGGCGCAGCCCTCGGCGATCTCCAGGCGCACGGCCGCCCCATAGCGTGACGCCGTCAGCTCCCCCTCGAGCGCACGCATCAGGTCGTCGACCTCCTCGTCGTCGACGTAGAGATCGGAGTTGCGGGTCACGCGGAACTGGTAGCAGCCTTCGATCTCCATGCCGGCGAACAGCTCGTGCACGAAGGCGTGGATGACCGAGGAGAGGAACACGTAGTCGCTGCTGCCTGTGTCCGGCAGTTCGCTCGGCAGCTGGATAAGCCGCGGCAGCGAGCGGGGCGCCTGCACGAGGGCCCGCTGGACCGGACGCCCGAAGGCGTCGTTGCCGTGCAGCTTGAGGATGAAGTTGAGGCTCTTGTTGAGAATCTTGGGGACCGGCCGCATGGGGTCGAGTGCGATCGGCGAGAGCACGGGAACGATCTCACGGCGGAAGTAATCGCACAGCCAGTCGCGCTGCCGGTCCGTCCACTCGCCGCGTCGGATGAAGCGGATGCCCTCGCGATCGAGCGCCGGGATCATCTCCTCGTTCAGTACCCGATACTGCTCGGCGACCAGACCGGTCGCGGTCTCGGCGATCGCGGTCAGCAGGTCCCCAGGCTTGATCGCGTCAGGCCCGGGCGCCGCCGAGCCGATTTCCACGCGCTGCTTCAGTCCGGCGACCCGGATCTCGAAGAACTCGTCGAGATTGGTGCAGGAGATGCACAGGAAACGCAGACGCTCGAGCAGTGGCGTCTCCGGGTTCTTGGCCTGCTCGAGCACCCGACGGTTGAACTCCAGAAGCGAGAGTTCCCGGTTGATGTAGTACTCCGGCGCCGAGAGATCGAGGGAGGGCTCGGGCGCCTGTTGCGGCACGGTTACGTTTTCCTGATTCATATCAGCAGTATACGCCACCCAGCAGCACCTCGTGCCGGGCGCCGGTGACCACCGGCGCATTGCCTGGCTGCCCGGCCAGCCGACGGGCCGCAAGCCATGCAAAGGCCGCTGCCTCCATCCAGTCCGGCGCGAGTCCGAGACCCTCGGTGGTGTCCCAGCCAAGCGCCGGACGCAGCCCGGTGAGGCGCTGCACCAGGTCGCTGTTGCGGGTGCCGCCACCACACAGCCAGACCCGCTCGCAGCCAGGAAACCAGCGCTCGAGCGCAGCCACTACGCTATGTGCCGTGAACTCGGCGAGCGTGCTCATGACATCAGCCGGTGCTGCGGGCGCAAGCCCCTGGAGCTGGCGATCGACCCAGGCCAGGTTGAAACGCTCCAGGCCGGTGCTTTTCGGCGGCCGCACGCCGAGGTAGGGCTCCGCGAGCATCCGTTCCAGCAGTGCATCGATGATCTGTCCGCTGGCGGCCCAGCTGCCACCCCGGTCGCAGGCGCAGGCGAGATGACGTCGTGCCCAGGCGTCGAGCAGTGTGCACGCCGGGCCGGTGTCGAAACCGCCCAGGAGCCGACCACCGTCGACCAGGCTGAGGTTGGCGATGCCGCCCAGGTTGAGTACCGCATGCCGGCCGGGATGCCCGGCCAGCAGCCAGGCGTGAAACGGCGGGACGAGCGGGGCACCCTGGCCACCCGCAGCCATATCGCGGCGCCTGAAGTCCGCCACAGTGGTGATGCCGGTGCGTTCGGCAATGGTCGCGGGATCCCCGATCTGCAGGGTGAAGGGCGTGGGTCCGTCAGGTCGGTGCCTGATGGTCTGTCCATGACTGCCGATCGCATGAATGTCCGACGGGCTCACCCCCGCGCGCTGAAGCAGTGCCAGCGCGGCATCGCCGAAGCAGCGCCCGACGCGCTGATCCAGTGCGCCCAGGGTGTCAAGGTCGGTGGTCGCGCCGAGTGCGAGTTCACGCAGCGCCCCCCGCAGCTCTTCCGGCAGCGGCGACGCGCAGGCTGCGTGCAGTGTCGGCCGCTCGCCATCGAAAGACAGCAGGGCGGCATCGACGGCATCCATGCTGGTGCCGGACATGAGTCCGACATACAGCGCGGGCCGCTCGTCAGAGGCCACTCATGGCCAGCTGTGCTTCGCCGGCCTCCTGAGCCCGGTCAAGGAAGGCCAGCAGCGGTGCGGTTTCGCGGAAAAAGCGTTCGCGGTAGGCCGCGGGCACCGGCTCCGCCGGGGGCAGCTCCACGGTCAACGGATCGCGATGCACGCCGTTGACGCGGTATTCATAGTGCAGGTGGGGCCCGGTCGCGAGGCCGGTCATGCCGACGTAGCCGATCACCTGCCCCTGGCGCACGCGGGTGCCGTGCCGTACTTCCGGGTGAAAGCGCGACATGTGGGCATACAGGGTGGTGATGTTGCCGCCATGCTGGAGGATGACCGTGTTGCCATAGCCGCCCTGGACGCCGCGGAAGATCACCCTGCCGTCGCCTGCCGCCTTGATGGGGGTACCGGTGGGTGCGGCGTAGTCCACACCCCGGTGCGCCCGGATGGTGTGCAGCACCGGGTGGCGCCGGTTGAGGTTGAAGCGGGAGCTGATCCGCGTGAAGTCGACCGGGGCGCGGATGAAGGCCCGGCGGAGGCTCCGGCCTTCCGGCGAGAAGTAGTCCGCGCGTTCATCCATCTCGAAGCGCACAGCGCGATGGGTACGTCCCCGGTTGACGAATTCGGCCGCGAGGATGTTGCCGGTACGCAGGCGTTCCCCGTCGCGCCACAGCTCCTGGTAGACCACCGAAAACTGGTCGCCTTCACGAATGTCCAGTGCGAAATCGACATCCCACTGGAACAGCCCTGCAAGGCTCATGGTGACGCTGTCGGGCACGCCAGCGGCCCGCCCGGCGTTGAACAGCGAGCTGCGGATGACGGCCTGTGCGGTTACCACCCGGGTCTCGACCGCGCGTTCCGAGATGGCGGAGCGGAAACCGTCGTCGTCCCGGCTGACCTCGAGTACGCGGACCTCGTCGAGTTCGCGCGAAAGCGCCACGATGCGTCCGGCCTCGTGCTCGACGCTGATGACGTCGCCGGGCCGCAGGATCGAGAGGTGGCGCCGGGCCTGGTCGTCACGCAGGAGCATGAACATGTCCGACAGGCTGAGTTCATGCCGCCGGAACATGCGCTCGAGGGTGTCGCCACGGGCCACCCGCAGTTCCAGCCGCGCGGCCGATTCGATGTCCTCGTCCACGGCCAGGGGCGCGACGGACTCGCGGTCCATCGCAGCCTGCACCAGCGCCTCGTCGGGTGGCGGCGCCAGCACCAGCGGGTTTGCCGCTGCGCGCAGCGCCGGGGTGATCGCCGCGGGCTGGGCCGTAGTGGTGGTGATGGGGTCGGGGGCGGTGGGCGTGACGGCACCCGCCACCACCAGAGGCTGATCTGCGGCCACCAGGGGGGCTGACAGTGCTGCCTGCGCGGCGCCCTCGGTGCTGGCATCCGCTGAGGCCGCGGCATCCGGCCGTCCGCCGATGATCAGGACGCCGGCCACAGGCAACAGCAGGCCTGCGGCGAACCACGGCCAGCGGTGTCCGCCCTCACGGCGTTCGCCGCGGGCATGAATTCGTTTGTAATCGTGGCCGATTCCGCCAGAGTGCTGCGCCATGATCCTCCCCATGTCGCTGCTTCCCACCGCCGGGTAGCCTAGCCGCTAGCCGGCAGGCCGTCCAGTTTTCTTTGTAATCCAGTGACGTAGAACGGGTTTTTCGGATGGTCTCGGGGCAGGGTCAGACCAGTCCGGCGGTGCTCAGCGGCAGTCGGCGGATGCGCCGTCCGCTGGCGGCATACAGGGCATTGGTGACCGCCGGTGCCACCGGGGGCGTTGGGGGTTCACCGACGCCGCCCGGCGAGGCACGGCTGGCGACCAGATGCACGTGGATCTCCGGTGACTCGGCGAGGCCCAGCATGGGGTAGCTGTCGAAGTTGCGCTGAACCACCGCGCCGTCACGGAGCGTGACCTCCTCACGCAGCGCGGCGGACAACCCGAACAGGATGCCGCCCTCGACCTGCGCGCGCACGGTGTCCGGGTTCACGATCTGACCGCAGTCCAGTGCGCAGTCGATGCGGTAAACGCGCAGGCGCCCTGCCTCATCGAGGCCGACCTCGGCGACCTGGGCGATGTAGCTGCCGAAGCTGGCGCTGATGGCGACTCCGCGGCCGCGGCCCGGTGGCAGCGCATTGCCCCAGCCGCAGGCCTCCGCCACCCGCTCGAGCACGCCCCGCAGGCGTGACCCCTCAGGCAGCAATGCCAGTCTCAGGGCCACGGGATCCTGCCCGCCGAGCGCCGCCAGTTCATCGATCATCGACTCGGTGAAGAACGCATGCTGGGAATGATCCACGCTGCGCCACCAGCCCCAGGGCAGGGCGTCATCGACCCGGACCCGCTCGGCGAGCGCATTCGGCAGCGCATAGGGCATCAGGTCGACTGACTGGTGATCCGCGTTGAACACCTGCGTCCAGGCGACGGGCATGCCGCGCTTGTCCACGCCGCCCTGCATACGCGCGATGACCAGTGGCCGGTAGAACCCGCGCTGCAGGTCCTGGGGCCGGTCCCAGAGCAGCTGCACCGGATAGGGCACCTCGCGGGCGACGGCGACCGCCTGGGTGACCACGTCGATCTCAGCCCGGCGGCCGAAGCCGCCCCCGAGCAGGGTGGTATGGACCTCGACATCACGCGCGCGCAGGCCCGCGACCCGGGCCGCCTCGCTGCGGGCGCGCATCGGCGCCTGGGTGGGTATCCAGAGATCGCAGCGCCCCTCGCGGACCCACGCCGTGGCGTTCATCGGTTCCATGCAGGCGTGCGCCAGGTGCGGGACGACATATTCAGCGTCGAGACGTCGCGCCGCAGCAGCCAGCGCGCCTGGCGCGTCTCCCACCCGCAGACGCCGCGAGCGCCGGCCGCTGTCCAGCGCGTCGCGGATCCGCCGCTCGGCCGCTGCCGTGTCCGCCACCGCGCCTTGGGGGCGGCTGAAGCGGGCGTCGAGTGCATCGGCCGCCCGCCGGGCTTCCCACCAGCTGTCGGCCACCACCGCGACCGCGTCCTCCAGCGGAATCACGGCGTGGACACCGGGCAGCGCGCGCGCGCGCTCGGCGTCGAAGCCGGTGAGCTGTGCGTCCGGGTAGGGCGCGGCCGCCAGGGCGGCATGCTTGAGGCCTGCGGGACGGACATCCACGCCGAACATCGCCCGACCTGCCGCCTTGTCGGGGATATCCAGGCGCGGCAGGCTGCGGCCAATGAACTGGAAGCTGTCCGGGTCGCGCAGGGGCGGGCGGCTGGGCGCGCGGCGGCTCGCGGCGCCGTCGACCAGCTCGCCGAAGCGCAGGCTGCGGCCACTGGCTGCATGGTGGACGAGGCCCTCACGGGTATCGCAGGTGTCTTCCTCGACGCCCCAGCGCGCCGCCGCCTCGGCGATCAGCATGGCACGCGCCGCTGCGCCCGCCTCGCGGAAGGTCACCCAGCCGTTGCGCACGGTCGTGCTGGCGCCGGTGAACATGACGTCGAACAGCCGGGAGGCGCGGCGGCTGACGCTGCGCAGCGGGCGCCGGGTCACGGTCCCCGGCGTGTAGCCCGTGCCCTGTTCGAGAAACGTCAGCAGGACCTGCCCGGACACGAACTCGGGCGCCGCCGGCGCATGCATCACCGAGACCCTGGCGAAGTCCGCGCCGAGTTCTTCGGCCGCCAGCATGGGCAGCGCGGTGTGCACCCCCTGGCCCATTTCGCAGTAGGGGACGACCACCAGCACGCTGTCGTCATGGCCGATGCGCAACCAGGTGGTGAGCATGCGCGCGTCGTCGCCGCCCAGCCTTGCCTCGGCCCGCGGCACGTCCCGGTCGGGGCGAAGCGTCGCGGCCACGACCAGCCCGCCGCCGACGGCCAGCCCGGTCAACAGCACCTTGCGTCGCGTGATGGCCATCGGTCACTCCTGCCGCTGGGGGTCTGCGCGCATGTTAGCGTCGGCGTTCAGTTACGTCGCCCCGGGGCGGGCGGATGTCTCCGGGGCACCCCGAAACCGTGTCGACCCCGTCGGGGCGATCGATTATGCTCTCGCGCCCCATTCACCGGGGCTGATAAGCCATGCTGACGATCGAAGAACAGCTGCGGGAGCTTTCCCGCGGTGCCGCCGAAATCCTCGTCGAGAGCGAGCTGCGGGAGCGGCTGGCCTCCGGGCGCCGGCTGCGCATCAAGGCGGGCTTCGATCCCACCGCGCCGGACCTGCACCTCGGCCACACGGTGCTGTTGAACAAGATGCGCCAGTTCCAGCAGCTGGGCCACGAGGTGGTGTTCCTGATCGGTGATTTCACCGGGATGATCGGTGATCCCAGCGGCAAGAACCAGACGCGTCCTCCGCTGACCCGCGAGGAGGTGGCCGCCAACGCCGAAACCTATGCCGAGCAGGTCTTCCGGATCCTGGACGCAGACCTTACCCGCGTGGAATTCAACAGCCGCTGGATGGGCGAGATGGACGCCGCAGGGCTGATCCAGCTCGCCTCCCGGCATACCGTGGCGCGCATGCTCGAGCGCGACGACTTCCGCAAGCGCTACCAGGGCGGTCAGGCCATCGCCATCCACGAATTCCTGTACCCGCTGGTTCAGGGGTACGACTCGGTCGCGCTGCGGGCGGACGTCGAGCTCGGCGGTACCGACCAGACGTTCAACCTGCTGGTCGGACGGCAGCTCCAGCAGTCCTGGGGGCAGGCACCGCAGGTGGTGCTGACCGTCCCGCTGCTGGAAGGGCTGGACGGCGTGAACAAGATGTCGAAGTCACTCGGCAACTACGTGGGAATCAGCGAGCCGCCGGAGGAGATCTTCGGCAAGCTGATGTCGATCTCCGACGAGCTGATGTGGCGGTATTTCGAGTTGCTGAGCTTCCGGCCGCTGTCCGAGATCGAAGGGCTGCGCCGCCGGGTCGACGAGGGGGCAAACCCGCGGGACGTCAAGTTCGAACTCGCGGTGGAAATCGTCGACCGGTTTCATGGCGGGGGCGCGGGGGCGCGGGCGCGCGATGCTTTCATCGCGCGTTTCAGCCAGGGGGTTCAGCCCGAGCAGATGCCCGAAATCGAACTTGATGCGCCCGAGGGCGGTCTGGCGATCGCCTACGCGCTGAAGCAGGCCGGCCTTGCGCAGAGCACATCCGAGGCCCTGCGGTTACTGGCACAGGGCGGGGTCCGGATCGACGGCGAGCGCTGCGAGGATCGTGCGCGCACGCTGCGCCCCGGCGCGGCGCACGTCGTGCAGGTGGGCAAGCGCCGGTTCGCCCGCCTGCGCCTGCGCGGCTGACCTTGCCCCAGGGCAGGCTGCTGCGGCGCGGGCGGCGCACGATCCCGCCACGCCGGTACGGGTTTTCCCGGGTGGCGAGCTGCGGAAGTCTCTGGAAATATAGGCTCCAGACGGTGCTGCAAGGTTTCCGCAAAAAAACTGTTGACGGCTCGAAGCGAGCGCCTATAATGCCGCGCTCTGCCAGCGCTGAGTCGTTCGGCAGACGCCTCTCGGGCCACCGGTGAGGCGGCACGAAAATCGCCAGAACGGTGTTGACTGCAAGGCGATCGAGTGTATAATTGTGGGTCTGCCCGGACGTGGCATATCCCGGTTCTTTAAAAATCAGTGCAGATGATTTGTGTGGGCGCTTGCGTGGTTGTGACTGCAATCATGAAAGCGAACCAACCGTCTCGAGAGAGATGTCAGGTTCTGCTTTAAGTACGAAGCTCAAAGCTTTGAACTGAA
>SKYU01000150.1 GCA_007127715.1 Gammaproteobacteria bacterium
CGACCGCGTCGATCGGGTCACGCTCACCATCATCGCGATGCTGCTCGCCACCGTCGGCTACGGGCTGATGGCGACGACCACCAATCCCATCGGCGCCGCGGCGATTCCCCTGGCCGTGCTGCTCGGCATCGGCCAGATGAGCGCCATCCTGGCCAGCCAGACCCTGATCGGCCAGGAGGCGCCCGAGGCCCGGCGCGGCTCGGTGCTGGGCGCCTACAGCTTCTTCGGTGCGCTCGGCATCCTGTTCGTCGCGGTGGTGGGCGGCAACCTGTTCGACAGCTGGACGCCGGCCGCACCGTTCATCCTGGTCGCGGTGGGCAACCTGCTGCTGGCCGGCTGGGCGCTGGTGGTGCGGTTGCTGGGTGTGCCGCCCGCGACCCAGCCCGCGCAGACGGGCGGCTGAGTGTCGCGCCCGGATGCCCGTTCTTCTGCTGATCGTCTTCATCGACCTGCTCGGATTCGGGCTGATCGTTCCGTTGTTTCCCTTCTATGGCGAGCGCCTCGGCGCCTCGCCGGTGCTGATCACCTGGGCGATAGCGATCTATTCGCTGGCCCAGCTGATCTCCACGCCCTTCTGGGGCCGGCTGAGCGACGCCTATGGCCGGCGACCGATCCTGATGATCAGCATGCTGGGCGCGGTGATGGGCTACGTGCTGCTGGCCACGGCCGATTCCCTCTGGATGCTGTTTTTCGCCCGGGCCCTGGGTGGCCTGATGGCGGGCAACCTGTCGGCGGCCTTTGCCTACGTGACCGACATCAGCGACGAGCAGAACCGCGCACGCAGCCTGGGACTGATCGGCGCGGCGTTCGGCCTGGGGTTCACGGTTGGGCCTGCGCTGGGCGGTCTGCTGGCGGGCAACGACCCGGAGTCCTGGCGCATCATGTTGCCGGCGATCGTCGCCGCCGTGCTGAGCCTGGTGGCTTTCCTGGGGGCGTGGTGGTTTCTGGAGGAGAGCCTGCCGCAGGCGCAGCGCAAGCCGCTTGGCCGCGGGGGCGCCGGCATCCCCATGCCCTTTCGCGGGATGCTCACCCGCATCGATCTGGGCAGCCTGGTGACGGCCGGTCTGCTGATGTCCGCCGCCACGGCAATGATGCAGGCCATTTTCCCGATCTGGGCCAGTCACGAGTTCGATTATGGGCCCCAGACCGTCGGCATGGCGTTTTTCGTGCTCGGCATCCTGGCGGTCATCTGTCAGGCGACGCTCATCGGTCCACTCGACCGGCGCTTCGGTGCGCGACGGATCGCGCTGTTCGGGGTGCTGGCCTGCAGCGCGGGGCTGCTGGTGCTCGGCATGGCCACGGGCCACATGGCGGTGCTGGTGGCGCTGCTGCTGATTGGTGCCGGCTTTGGACTGTTCACGCCGAGCGTCACCACGCTGGTCTCGTTGCGTGCGGGGGAGGGCGAGCGGGGCACCGTCATGGGGGCGTACCAGGCGGCGGGGAGTATCGGGCGTATCGTCGGGCCAGCGATGTCCGGCGTGCTGTTCACTCAGCTGGGCAGTGGGGCGCCGTTCGTGCTCGGCGCGCTGCTCGGGCTGCCGGCGCTCTGGCTGATCATCCAGGGCACGCGGGCGAATCTCGCTGACATCGGTCAGCCCGTCTGAGCGGGCAGGCCGGTGCCGGCGCGAGTGTTGACGAGGAATAACAACGCAGGGATTGCGGATCGTACGGCCTTCGGGTGACGGCGATAACACGGACGTGCCGGTGCGCGGGTCGACAGGCCCGGTGTCCGGTACCGACGGCAAATCACTGACATCACGCAGCACACTGGGGAGTTCGTCATGAAAGCGAAAGCGAAACTGAGGGGAAGCCAGCTGGCGCTGGCCGTATCGGCCGCCCTGGCCACCACCGTCACCGCACCTGTCCTGGCACAGGAGCCTGGTGCGCGCATGCTCGAGGAGATCGTTGTCACGGCCCGAAAGGCCGAGGAGCGGGTCCAGGACATTCCGATCGCCATCTCGGCGCTGAGCGCGCAGGACATCGAGCGCGAGGGTATCCGTTCGCTCCAGGACCTCGGGCAACTCATCCCGGGCTTCACCTTCGATGTCGGCGCTTTCGCCTCCGACACCCGTCCAGCAGTCCGCGGCATGCAGAACGAGCGCGGCCGGCCCTCGGTGGCCGTGCTGATCGACTACGTCGACGCCTCGAGCGAAAACCTGGCCACTGCCGGTGGCAGCAGTGCGCTGCGCAGCCGGCTGCTGGACGTCGAACGCATCGAGCTGGTCAAGGGACCGCAGACCGTACTGTACGGGCGTAACGCCTTCGGCGGGGCCATCAACTACGTCACCCGGCGGCCAAGTTTCGAATGGGAAGGGCGCGCGGGCCTGGAAGCCGGCCGGGGTGGGCTGTGGGCGCTTAACGCCGGCTTCTCCGGGCCGCTGATCGACGAACGTCTGGCGTTCCGCGTCGGGATATCCAAGTCCGAGTTCGGAGGCTACTACACCAACCCGAACACCAGTGCCGCCCTCGGCACCGAAGACGCCCTTGGGGGGTCGCTCGCGCTGCTGTTCACGCCCAATGACCGGCTGTCCATCTATGCGCGCTATCAGTACAGCGACGAGGAGTTCAGTGAGCCCGCCACGGCGCTGGTCACGCACCGTGATCGCGTGCCGGTGCCGGGTGTGGAAGGGTGTCCGCCGGATGTCACGGGGTTCCCCCCTCCAGTGGTGGGCACGTGTACCCGTGGCACCTTCATCGGTGAGCTGACCGCGACCGCGGCCGATATCGACCTCTCGCCGGACCCGTTGACCGGCGAAGCCTTTCCCGGCCTGTCCCAGATCATGCGTTTCGGTACCGTGCAGGCGGACTATGACATCGCAGGGGGCACACTGACCTACGTGTCAGGCTACATGCGCAACTCCAACTGGGACCGGTCGGATCCCGACTATACGAATTACCCGTTTACGGAGAACCTGGCGCTGTCGCTCAATGCGATCAACATCCTCAACTATGAATTCAAGACCAACTCCCATGAGCTGCGTCATGTCGGTGAAGCCGGCGCGCTGAGATGGATCGCCGGTGGAGCCAATTACCGGGAGCGGGTGACGCTGGACAACGGCTCGCAGTTCTACCTGCGCAACCCGAACACCTTCCTGCGCTTCCCCGGCGCTCCGCCGCTGTCACCGACAGGTATTGCGACCAGCCCGAATCCTGGCGCCATCGCGCTCAACCGTCAGCACCGGGACACCGATCATTATTCCGTGTTCCTGTCGCTTGGTTACCAGCTCAATGACCAGTGGCGGCTGACCGC
>SKYU01000156.1 GCA_007127715.1 Gammaproteobacteria bacterium
CGAGATGATGCGCAGCATCGCCCGACGGATGACCGACGAGGAAATCGACGCCGTCTCCGCCTTCATGCAGGGCCTGCAGTAAGTCGGCCCCGGGCGCCGCGGCGGGGCATCCCGAGCAGGCACTGAAGGGCGGTAGCGGGAACTCCGGGGACCGATCCCGGCACTAAGCTGAAGCACTTACGGACAGGCAGGAACGCCATGAGAACGATCATCATCGCCGCGGCACTGCTCGCACTCGTCGCCTGCAGCCAGGAGACCCCGCCCGCACAGGTCGACCAGCCTGCCCCCGATCGTGGCGAGGAAGCGCTCTACGCCACCGCGCCGACCGACGCCATGACGACAGGCGATGTGCAGGTCGTCGAGCAGGCGCCCGAGGATGCAGCGCACAGCGAAGGCGGCACGCTGGTGACGGAAGAGGCGATCGATGAGCCGGCGCCCGCCACAGCCAGCGGACCCGGAGTGCTGCAGCTCGCGCAGGCGCGCAGCGCGTCCCCCAACGGCCAGTTCAGAGAGGGGCGCCACTTCCAGCGGCTGTCGCCGTCGCAGCCGACCTCCAGCGGTCCCGACACCATCGAGGTGGCCGAGGTGTTCTGGTATGGCTGTCCGCATTGCTACGAGTTCGAGCCCTTCGTGCGCAACTGGAAGGACAATGCACCGGACGGCGTGACCGTGGTCGGCATCCCGGCCACCTGGAACCCGCTGCTGGTGCTGCATGCGCGCGCCTACTACACCGCCGAGTTCCTCGGCGTTCTGGACAGCGTGCACCGGGAAATTTTCCGTGAGTACCACGAGCGCCGTAACCCACTCGACAGTGAGGGGCGCATCCGGGATTTCTTCATCTCGCAGGGCGTGAGCGCCGAGGATTTCGATCGCGGCTGGAATTCGTTCAACGTCCAGAGCCGGGTGCAGCGTGCCGAACAGCTGGCACGCCGCTATCGCGTGACCGGGGTCCCCATGATCGTGGTCAATGGGAAATACACGGTCGATGGGCGCTCCGCCGGCGGTCTGCGCCAGATGCTCGACGTCGCCGCCGAGCTGGTCGAGCGCGAGAAGGCAGCACGCTGAACCCGTCGGCGGCGCCGCAGGGCGCCGCCGCGTGACCGGTGTCACGGACGGCACCATTGGCGTGTTAGCCAGTTCTCATTCCGCACATTTTTACGTTGTCTGCTTATTGAAAAGCGGTTTTCCGGACCCCAAGATGAGCCTGCAACGGGACGACATAAGTCCCGGGTGCGGGAGCCGCCGGAGCATCGCCTGCCCGGCGCCTGGGGGTCAGCCGGAGAACGCCAATGAGCGACTTCAAACACTACGAAGAAGGCGATGACAACGACTTCCTCTACGACGAGGAATTCGATGCCGAGGATTTCCTCGACGCCATGGCCGACACGACACAGCAGCGGCGCCGACCCGTGCGGCCCAAGGGCGGACGCCCGGCCCTCGACCTGATCGAGCGTCGCAACGAAGAACGCTGGCTGCGCGCGCAGCTCAGTGACCTTGACGACGACGAACTGTTTCACTGACGCCCGGGGCGTGCCGCCGTGCAGCGTGCGGCACGCCTCTGAAGCCTGCCTACCCCATGTATCCGCCGGCTGGCGGATTTTTTCTGGCTGTGCTCAGGCGTGCGCGACGTCGTGATCGGTGGGCGAGTGGTAGTAGTCGCTGCTCTGCGCAAACTCCTGCAGCAGCCGGCGAAGTTCGGCAACGCGCCTGTCCGCCGTGCTGATCGGCGCACACTCCTCGCACTCGCGATCCTCGCAGGGCTGGTTTGCATACAGCCACCAGTGCACGGCCCCTGCCAGCAGCCCGTCCGCAATGTCGCGCAGATCGGCCTCGGGCCGGAGATCCGCCAGGCGATTACCCAGTTCAACAAGTTCGCGGGCGGTCTCTTCGTGCGTGTCGAAATGGTGTTCCATTGAGCCTGCCATGCCGTCAATTCGGGATTCAGGCCCTCATGATACCGCCCCCTACCGCGCGCTGTCGTGCCAGCGCGCCAGCAGCCGGCGTTCGAGCCAGGTGAGCGCGGCAAACAGGCCGATGCCAATCAGGGCAAGCAGCAGCAGGGCGGCGAACATCCGCGGGGTCTGCAGGCGATTGCCGGCCTCGATGATGCGCCAGGCCAGCCCCGGCGAGGTGCCGGAGCCTGCGACGAACTCCGCCACCACCACACCCACCAGGGACAGCCCGGCCGAGACCTTCATGGCCGAGAGCAGGTAGGGCAACGCAGCGGGCAGCCGCAGGCGCCAGAGTTCCTGCCAGGGCCCGCCGCCATAGAGCCGGAACAGCGCCCGCAGACCTGGATCGACGGCGCGCAGGCCGAGCGTCATGTTCGACAGCACGGGAAAAAACGCCACGATCCAGGCCAGCAGCACCACTGCAGTGCTCGCGTTGTCCACACCCACCCAGATCAGTACCAGAGGTGCGATGGCGACTACTGGCGTGACCTGCAGCACCACCGCATAGGGATAGAGGGCCGCCTCCAGCAGCCGGCTGCCGGTGAACAGCACGGCGATCAGCACGCCACCGACGACGGCGGCCACGAACGCCGTCAGCGTCAGCCGCAGTGTGTGGCCGGCCGAGGACAGCAACAGCGGCCCGGCCTCGAACCCCGCTGCGAGGATCATGCTCGGGGCCGGCAGTACGAATACCGGGACCTCACTGATGCGCACGCCCGCCTCCCACGCGAGCAGCACCAGCGCGCCCAGCACGAGCGGTGCGAGCCAGCGCTGCAGGGAGAGCGCCGCAGCCCCGCTCATGGAGCCTGCTCCGGACCGGCGGCGTGGCGCAGCCGCGCGGCGAGTTCGCCCCGCAATGCGGCGAACGCGGAATCCTCCCGCCAGGCATCGCCCCGCGGGTACGGCGCCGGCACCTCGACTTCGGCGATGACCCGGCCGGGACGTGGCGCCATCACCAGCACACGGGTCGCCAGGAACACCGCCTCATAGAGGCTGTGGGTCACGAACAGACAGGTGATACCCAGGCGGCGCCAAAGCGCCAGCAGCTGCTCGTTCATGCGCTCACGGGTGAGTTCGTCCAGTGCGGCGAAGGGCTCGTCCATCAGCAGCAGGCGCGGCTGCGTCACCAGGGCGCGGGCGATGGCCACGCGCATGCGCATGCCGCCTGAAAGCTCCGCCGGGAGACTCTCCTCGAAGCCGTCCAGGCCGACCTGCCGAACCGCCTCGGCCACGCGGCTGGCGATCTCGTCGGACGCCCGATGCATCAGCTGCAGCGGCAGCGCGATATTGGCGACCACACTCGCCCAGGGCATGAGCGTCGGGTCCTGAAACACCATCCCCAGTTCCCCAGGCGCGCGGACCGCCGAAATCACCCTCCCGGATGCGGGTGCCGTCAGACCAGCGAGCAGCGACAGCACCGTACTCTTGCCGCACCCGGAGGGGCCGACCAGGGCAACGAACTCGCCCGGCTGCAGACCCAGCGACACCCGGTCCAGGGCGCGCACGCCCCCGGCATAGCGATGGGTCACGTCCTCCAGCGCGAGTACCGTGGCCGTCGGCACCGCGGGTCAGTCCTCGAGGTCCGGACCGTCGACGAAGGCGAGCGTATAGGCGCCCCGAGGATCGAGCTGCGGACTGTAGATGCCTTCGGCCGCCATGGTGGCGTGGAATTCCCGCCAGCGCGCGTGACTCATCGTACCGATCCCCCAGCGCGCCGCATCCCCGGAATCCACCAGGCCAAACGCGCGCATCTGTGCAATGGCATGGGCCAGCAGCTCAGGGGTCATCTCGGGATTGTCACGCAGGATCAGCGTGTTCCCGGGCGTGGGGTCGCCGTGCAGGTAATCGGCCCAGCCGCGCGCAGTGGCGGCCACGAAGGCCTGCACCACGTCCGGACGCTGATCGATCAGACGCTGATGGGCAAGCACCATCGCTGCATAGCCGGGATACCCCTCGTCCGCCAGCAGGAACACCTGCGGAGGCTCGCCCAGGGCCTGGCCGATGGCAAAGGGCTCGGAGGTCACGTAGCCCTGCTGGATCGCGCCCGGGTCGACCAGGAACGGCGCGAGATTGAACGTGTAACGGCGGATCTGGCTGTCGTCGAAACCGAACCGCGCCTGCAGCCAGACCCAGAAGGCGCCTATCGCCGCATCGGACAGCATGATGGGCAACCCCTGCATGTCCGCCAGGCTGCGGATATCCTCCCTCGGATGGGTGATGATGACCTGCGGGTCCTTCTGGAAGATCGCCATCACGGCGCGCACCGGGGCCCCTTCGGCTGCGAGGTTCATGCTGATGAACGCATTGGAGCCCAGACCGAAATCGACGGCGCCGGTGGCGATCAGCTGGGCGACGTTGACGGCGGGTCCGCCCTGGCGGAGCTGCACGTCGAGCCCTGCCTCACGGTAAAACCCGCGGGCGAGCGCCTGATAGAAGCCGCCATGCTCCGCCTGGGCACGCCAGTCGGTCGCGAAACTGACGCGAGTCAGTGTCGTGTCTTCTCCGCTCGGCGGGTCGCCCGCGCAGCCAGTCAGCCAGACAAGCACGAGCAGCGCCAAGACTCTAGAATCGATGTGCAACGCCCTGATCACCCGTCTACCACTCCGGCCGCTCGACAGCGTGCAACTCTAACGCCGTCCCCGGCGGCCGTCACGCGGGGTGTCGGGCACAGGCCGAAGAACCGACCATCCCCGAGGAGCTGCCGATGACCGACCGGTTCACCGTCTCGCTGGAGCCCGCACTCGCCGCCGAGTTCTCGGCCTTCCTCGCCCGCAAGGGCTATGACAACCGCTCTGAAGCCGTGCGGGACCTGATCCGCGAGGCGCTGACGCGAGATCGGCTGGAGCATGCGCCGGAGGGCGGCTGCGTGGGCGTGCTGAGCTATCTTTACGATCACCACGAACGCGAACTCTCCAAGCGCCTGACCGAGGTCCAGCATGACCATCACGACCTCAGCGTGACCACCCTTCACATGCACCTCGACCGCGACACCTGTGTAGAGACCGCGCTGCTCCGGGGCCGGGCGCAGGACGTGCTGGCGTTCGGTGAGACGGTGATGTCCCGACCGGGTATCCAGCACGGTCGGCTCCACCGCATCCCCCTGCCCGACCGCCAGGGCGGATGATGCCGCCTCGACCATGACCTCTCGGGCCCGCCGGTTGGCGGCGCGTATGAATTATGAAAAAATCTTCATAACGCTGGCCGCTGATCCCCGCTGGAGCCCCTATGCGTCCTACCCGGCCCGTCAGCACCTTCGGGGTGCTGATCCTGGCATGGTCCGGCCTGCCGTCAATGGCACAGGCAGACGCCACCGGCCCGCTCGAGACACTGGTCGTCACCATCAGCCGCGAAGCACTGCCCGAGGACCGCACCGTCGCACCGGTGGTGGCGCTGGATCGGGAAGTGCTGGACCTGCGGCAGGCCAGCCAGCTCGATGACCTGCTGCGAGGGCTGGCCGGGGTCACGGCCGAGGGCGGGCCTCGGCAGGCGGCGCTGCAGCCGAACATCCGCGGACTTGGCGAAGGGCGCGTGGTCATGCGTCTCGACGGGGCCCGGCAGAACATGAACATCCGTCACCGTGGCCAGAGCTTCATCGACCCTGCACTGCTGCGCCGGGTGGAGATCTGGCGGGGGCCGGCCTCCACACTCCATGGCAGCGGCGCGATCGGCGGTGTGGTCAGCCTGCATACTCTGGATCCGGAAGACCTGGTAGCGCCGGGGCGCGAGCTCGGGGGACGCGCCACGCTCGGCTACCACGACAACGGCGACCAGCGCTTCGGAGCGGCGACCGTGGCCGCGCGCCGGGGCGACCTGGGGCTGCTCGCCAGCGTGAGCCGCCGACGCGCCGGCGACTTCCGGGCCGGAGACGGTGACACGATCGACTTCACCGGGAGCGACGTCCTCGGCACCCTGGGAAAGGTGACGTGGCAGGAACGCGACACCCAGCGCGTCACCCTGACCTGGCTGGGTTTTGACGACCAGGCGGAAAGCCTGCTCACAGCCGACCGGCCGACGGGCGTGAACATCGACCGACGCGTGCGCCAGCAGACCGGCAGCCTGCGCTACGAGTTCCGCCCCGCGGCCAGCGCGCTCCGTGATCTCGACCTCACCGTCTACCGCACCGACCTCACGCTCGACGAGCGCCTTCGGACCACCGGCGACCGACAGGAAAACCAGCTGGAGACCACGGGGCTCGACCTGGCAAATGGCAGTGACTGGCAGATCGGGCGCATCCATCACCGCATCACCTGGGGGACGGAGTTCTACCGAGACCGCCAGCGCGGCACCGAGAATGGCCTCCCGCGAGAAGGCTTTGCCAGCGCCAGCCAGCACACCCTGGGCATGTTTCTGCAGGACCGGGTGAGTTTCGACGGCAGCTTCGAACTGGTCGCCGGCCTGCGCTACGATCGCATCCGCCAGCAGGCCGACCGCGCTGGTGCCGAAGACAACCGGCTGGGCAGGCTGTCCACCCAGCTGGCACTCGAGTGGCCCCTGAGCGATGCATTGCGGGCCTATGCCGGCCGCGCCGAGGCCTTCCGGGCGCCCGCCCTGCGCGAGCTCTACATCGGCGGTCAGCATTTCCCCGGCAACCAGTATCTGCCCAACCCTGACCTGCGGGCCGAGCGGGCCCGCAACCTTGAACTCGGTCTGGTGTACGCCCGCCGGGACCTGTGGCATCCCGGCGATGCCCTGCAGCTTCGCGCCAGTGGCTTCCGTAACACGGTCGAGGATTTCATCGAGCAGGTGGTGCAGGCCACGACCACCCGATTCGAGAATGTCGAGGATGCCCGGGTGCGCGGCCTCGAACTGGAGCTGCGCTATCGTACGCCCCGCAGCCAGTGGCTCGCCGCCGCCGCGGTCCAGCGGGGTGACGACCGCGGCAGCGGGCTGCCGCTGGAGAGTATTCCCGCCGACAGCCTGAGCCTCGAGGGCGCCCTGCGCCAGGCCGACGACGCGTGGCTTGTCGGCGCCCGTGCCACGCTCGTGCGGGCGCAGCGCCGGGTACCGGAAGGCCCCTTCACCATCGATGCCACACCTGGCTACGCCCTGTTCGACCTGTTCCTGCGCTGGACCCTGGCTTCCGGGACGACGCTGCATGCGGGCGTCGACAATGTCCTGGATGCGGACTACCGTGCCCACCTGACGCAACTGAGCGGTCGTGGGCGAGGCCTGCGTCTGCAGCTGCAGCACCCGTTCTGAACCCGGAGTCCGCCATGTCATCCCACCGCTCGACCCCATGCACCCTCGCCACGACAGGCGCGTGTCGCCGTCGTACCGGTGCGCCTGTGGCCGCCCTGCTGCTGCTGGCCGTGCTGCCCGCCGCCGAGGCGCATTTCGCCTGGCTGGAGATCGTGAGTCTCGAGTCCGACCAGGTAGAGGTGGCCGTGGTCTTCGGCCATCATCCGCCGGCCGAGCGGCGACTGCCCGTCGAGCGCATCATCGAGGTCGAAGTCATATCGCCGGACGGCACCCGCCGACCTGCCCGACCGGCCGATGATGGCTGGCGGGGCCAGGTGGCCGGACCCGGCAGTCACCTGGTCGCGGCGCGACAGCGACCGAGCTTCTGGAGCCGCACCGTGGAGGGCGGACGCAACGCCTCGCGCCGGGAATACCCCGATGCCTTCAGTTGCCGGGTGTCGGACAATGCCATGAAGACGGTCATCGCAGGCCAGGCGGATGACGGGCATTCGCCGGCAGTCACACAGGCGGTCGGTCACCGACTGGAGATCATCCCCGAAGCCGACCCCACGCGGCTGTCGGCAGGTGATCGGCTGCCGCTCCGTGTCCTGTTCGACGGTGAACCCTGGCAGGGCATGCTTCGGGCCACCTGGGCGGGCTATCCCGCCGAGCATGACGACGACTACCCGGTCCATCTCGAGACCGGCGTGGACGGACGTGCCGTGCTGGCACTGCCGCGCGGTGGCAGCTGGCTCGTCCATGCCAACGCCGAGACCGATCACCCGGGCCCGGCAGTCTGCGACCGCCAGGCGTGGAACGCAGCGCTGGCTTTCACGCTGCGTTGAGCCCGATGCCGCGACTCAGCCCCCGAGCAGGTCTGCTGTCCGCCGGAATGCTCGTCGCGACCCTCTGGGCCCTGGCGATGCCGGTATCCGCACATGGCCATGCCCTGCTCCACGACGTGGGCGAAGGACGCGCGATCACGGTCAGGCTTTACTTTCCCGATGACGACCGTCCGCTGTTCGAGCCCTATCAGGTGTTCGCACCTGGCAGCGAGCGGCCGTTCCAGGCCGGTCGTGTCAACGCCTTGGGCGAGGTGACCTTCCGGCCAGATCGCCCGGGCGAGTGGCGGGTTCAGGTCACGACCGCAGATGGCCATGGCGCACGGGTCACGCTCCAGCTGGACGCGGAGCTGGGCGTGGAGCGCGTTTCCGCGACGCCAGGCTGGGCCCAGCGCGTTCTGACGGGCCTCGGCTGGCTGCTCGGGTTGTTCGGACTGCTGGCGCTCTGGCGGCTGCACCGCGCGACACGACCAGGCTGACAGCGGAAGCGCGCCGTGCATATCCCCGATGGACTACTGTCCCCCCAGACCTTCATCCCGGCCTTCGCCATTGCAGCCCCGGCCTGGTGGTGGGCGAGCCGACGCGCGCGGCGACAGCTTGACGATGCCCTGCTGCCCCGTCTGGCAGTCTTCACGGCGTTCGCGTTCCTGCTGTCCACCCTGATGCTGCCGCTGCCGGGCGGCACCTCCGGACACGCGCTGGGGTTGGCACTGCTGACGCTGTGTTTCGGGGTGCCACTGGCCTTTCTTGCCTACACACTGGTGCTGGTGCTTCAGGCGCTGACGCTGGGGGCCGGCGGACTCACCGCGCTGCCCGTCAACGCCCTGTGCATGGGGCTGGTCGGCGCGCTGGTCGTCGCCGGTGTCTACCGCGGCCTCGGCGGTCTCCATGCCGCCACAGCCGTGGTACTGGCGACCTGGCTGTCGGTGATGCTGTCGGCCACGCTGGTTGCACTGGTGCTCGGCGTGCAACCGCTGATCGCCCGGGACGCCGACGGCGCACCCCTGTTCTTTCCCTTCGGCCCGGCCGTGACGTTGCCGGCCATCCTGCTGCCCCATGCGGTGCTGGCGACGGCCGAAGCGGCACTGACGCTGCTCGTATGGCGGCATGCGCGACGCCGGCAGTGGCTGGCGAGGGTCGCATGAAACCGAATCGACACAGTCTGGCGCTGCTCGGCTGGGCCGCTGCGGTGGTGACCAGCACCCTCGTGCACGAGCCGGCAGTCCTGGCGGCGGCACTGCTGGGTGTGCTGCTCCTGTCCGGCCGGGGCCGGTGGGCCCTGGCCACTCGCACGCTGAAAGCGGTCGCCGCCGTGGTGCTGCTCATCAGCCTGGGCTACGTCGGCATGGGGTGGCTTGGGGGCACTCTCGACACCGCCGTACTGCTCCGCCTGAATCTGCGGCTGCTGCTGATCGCGATGCTGACCGCCTGGATGCTGCGCGATGTGCCCTTGATCACGGCGCTGTCGGGTCTGCCGAGCGCACAGCGTTGGCTGGTCATCGTCCAGGCTCAGGTCGCCCTGTTTCGGCGGCTGGCAGAGGACTACCGGCTGGCCCGTCGCAGCCGCAGCACCGTCGCACCCACGCTGCGCCAACGCTATCTGGGCGCTGGCAGCCTGACGCTTGCAGCCCTGGACAAGGCCGTGCACAACGCCGAGACCGTCACCCAGGCGATGCGCGCCCGCGGAGCCCTCGATGACTGAATCGCGGTCTGCCGAGACGCCGCTGATGCGCCTGGAAGACGTCCACCTCATCCATGGGGAGGGCCGGATCGCGCTGGCAGGGATCGACCTCGAGATCAGGCGCGGTGAACGCCTGGTCCTGCTGGGGGGCAACGGCAGCGGCAAGAGCACGCTGCTGAAGCTGCTCGATGGGCTGGTATTCCCGACCCGGGGACGCTACCTGTTCGAGGGGCAGACCATGGACGGATCGGCGACCCGGCGTCATGGCGGGCTTCCCGACTTCCGGCAGCGGGTGGTCCTGATGTTCCAGCACCCCGAGGCGATGCTGTTCAACCCCAGTGTTCGCGAGGAACTCGCCTATGGGCTTCGTCATCTGCCCGACGACGAGCGGGATGCACGCGTGATCTACTGGGCCGGTGCGCTGGGTCTCGCCGGCCGGCTCGAAACCCAGCCCTCGGAGCTGTCCGGCGGCGAGAAGCAGCGTCTCTGCCTGGCCTGCCTGCTGGCCGTGGAACCCGAGGTGCTGCTGCTGGATGAGCCGACCGCCAATCTCGACCCCCGCACGACCGGCTGGCTGCTGGACTGGCTGGCCGACCGCGAGATCACCAGCGTGGTGGCCACCCACCAGCTGGGCATGGCCGCGGAGCTTGGCGAGCGCCTGGTGGTCCTGGGCGAAGACCATGCCATCGTCTTCGACGGGTCGGTGGAACAGGGCCTCGGGGACCTGGAGATGCTGACCGCCCAGGGGCTGGCGCACGTGCACGGCCACCGCCACGGCGCCCGGTTTCATCGACATCCGCACTGGCATGGCGACTGAGCCGCCCGCTCAGGGCGCGCGGCCACGACGCCCGGTCTCGACCTCGGCGATCCGTCCGTCGACCACCGTGACGATCCGGTAGAAGCGGGCGGGCCCGAAATCGTAGATCCACTGTTCCTCGAGCACGACGCTGGCCGTCGTGAAGGGATGGAGCGCGCGCCGACCCACCTGGCGCACCCGCTGTTCGCGATCGGCGGGCTGGCCGCAACGCGCGAGCAGCTCCAGTACGGTCATCCCCCGTCGTAAATCCTCAGGCCGACAGCGGCCAGGTGCCGCCTCGGCAAACCCGTAGCCGGCCGTCTCGATCGCCACGATTCGCTCGCCGCGGAACCGCAGTTGCCGAATGAGCCGCTGAGGCCCGAAGTTGTAATACCAGACCTCTTCATAAGGCAGCACGGGCAACGCGCCGAGCAGCTCCAGGCGAACGGGCACCCGCAGATCGGGCTCGCCGCAGGCCGCGAGGGCGTCAAACCGCCGATCGCCAATGCTCACCAGCCGACCGTCGCAGCGCAGCGTCTGGCCTTCTGCGGCCATGCCCGGCCAAAGCCAGGCGAGCGCGCAGCACAACAGTGCGAGAGCAGGTCGATCCAGCGGTCTCTCCGAAATGTACCGGTGCTCCAGTCTAGGCAATGGCGCACGGAACTGCACGTCAGCAGTGGCTAGACTTGGGTGTGCCGGTCATGACTCTGGACACCCCGTGCAGCACACCGTGAACCTCGCCTCCCGCGACACCCAGCGAACTCGCCCCGGCCTGGGCAGGATCCAGCCCGCGGATACGCCGGCGGCGCTCGCGGCCACCCGCGAACATCTGCGCCAGGTGGGCCCGATTTCGCTGGGGGAAGCGCTGATCGCCCTGGACCGGGTGGAGGTCTCGGCACTGGAGGCGGCCGCCAGCCACAAGGCCGAACAGCCTCACCGGCCAATGGGCGCCATCCTCCACGACCTCGGTCACGTGGATGAGGAAGGCATCCGCGCAGGGCTCGCCCTGCAACTGGGCATCCCCCCGGTGGCGCTGACGGCCTGGCCACTGGAACCGACCCTGCTGGCCAGCCTGCCGGCCTCCCTGGCAAGAACCCATGGCGTGCTGCCGCTGTACAAGCAGGACGGCACCCTCTACGTCGCCATGAGCAATGTGCTCGACCGCGAGGCTCTGGAAGCCCTGCGCTTTCGCTCGTCGTGTACGGTCGAGCCGGTCTACGCACCCCGCGCGGACATCGACCGGGCGCTAAGCGATCACTACTTCGCCGAGGCGGTGGTCCCGCTCAGCGAGGAGGAGCTGCGCGGCGAGGATCACGCGCGGACGGAGGTCCCCGACGACGACGCCCACGAACCCGCAGCCATCACCGACAACGTGGTCGTCCGGCTGGCAAACCAGATCATTGCGGAGGCCTACCGGGCACGCGCATCCGACATTCATGTCGAGCCCTCGCCGGGGCGCGGGCCCACGCTGGTCCGGTTCCGTATCGACGGCCGACTTTACCTTCGCCACAGCATTCCGTGGTCCTGTCGCGATGCGCTGGTGTCACGGTTCAAGGTCATGGCCGGCATGGATATTGCCGACCACCGGCTGCCGCAGGACGGGAAGATCCGCTTCCGACGCGCCGGGGCGCCGCCGATCGAGTTGCGCATCGTCACCCTGCCCACGGCCGGCGGGGTCGAGGATGTAGTGCTGCGAATCCTCGCCTCGTCCACGGCGCTCCCGCTTGCAGCGCTCGGACTGCAGGCCGACGATCATGAGCGACTGCGCTCGGTCATCGAGAAACCCTACGGCATCCTGCTGGTCTGCGGGCCCACCGGTTCCGGCAAGACGACGAGCCTGCACGCCGTGGTACGGCATCTCAACGACGGTGCCAGAAAGATCTGGACCGCGGAAAACCCCATCGAGATCACCCAGCCAGGCCTCCGGCAGGTGGAAATCAAACCCCGCGCCGGGCTGACGTTCGCTGCCGCGTTACGGTCGTTTCTCCGGGCCGACCCCGACGTCATCATGGTCGGGGAAATCCGTGATGCCGAAACCGCCAAGACGGCGCTGGAGGCCTCTCTCACCGGCCACCTGGTCCTCTCCACCCTGCACACCAACAACGCACCGGAGAGCATCGTGCGGCTGCTGGAAATGGGCATGAACCCGTTCAATTTCGCCGATTCCCTGCTCGGTATTCTCGCGCAGCGGCTGGTGCGCTGCCTGTGCCGGGAGTGCCGTACCCCTCAGGCCGCCGACCAGGCCACCCTGGAGCAGCTGGCGCGCGAGTACCTCAATGCCCCGACCGCCAGCCAGGACAGTCTGGACGAGCAGATCGACCAGTGGCGTGAACACTACGGCACTGACGGGCAGATCGTCCTGCATCAGGCCAACGGCTGCAACGCCTGCCGTGACAGCGGTTATCGCGGGCGGCTCGGCCTGTTCGAACTGATGATCGCCAGCGACGACATCCGCCACGCGATCATTCACGGCGCAGGCGCCGGCGAGCTTTTCCGACTGGCCCAGGCCGAGGGCATGCGCACCCTGAAACAGGACGGCATCCTCAAGGTCCTCGAAGGCCAGACCGATCTGGCCCAGGTCCTGGCCGTCAGCCAGCGCTAGCCGGTCGCCACCCGGCCTGGAGCATCATCGCCATGAAAGACCAGCCCATCCGCCGCATCATGACTCCGGACCCCGTCACCGTCACCCCGGCCGATACTGCCGCTGCAGCGTTTGCGGCGATGCGTACGGCGCGGTGTCATCATCTGCCGGTCACCGAGAACGGCATCCTGGTGGGCATGCTTGGCAGCGCGGATCTCGTCAAGGCGCTGATTCCACCCGCTCACCACGAGGACCCGCTGACGGGCCAGGCGCTTCTCCAGGCCCGGCGGGTAGACAGCATCATGAGTCGGCGACTGATCACGCTGCCGCAACAGTCCAGCATGCTGGATGCGGTGACGGCGCTTGCGCAGGGTGGCTTCCATGCGTTGCCCGTCGTCGCGCCGGGCAACGTGCTGGTCGGTATCGTCACTTCGACAGACCTGATCGACGCGCTGCACGACGCGCTCGTACACCCGCTCGCGGACGCCCGGCAGCTGCTCGACCCCGCCGAGCAGGCCGCCCCTCCGTCTCCGCAGGCGGATGCCGCGCTGCACGAGCTGTACCGGGCGGTGGGCCATTATCTGCATTCCGGGCGCGGTGATCTCGAGCACGGCCGCCTGCTGGCGACCTGGGGCCGGGCCCGGGAGCACCTGGAGAGCCGCAACACGCCCTTCTGAATCCAGGCCGGCAGCCATGTCGTATCCTTGGGCGCAACGGCACGCCTGGTGGGGGCGTTGTCGGCGGTCTTGAAAGGAAGGGCATGCAGCACGGGGAAGCTCGGGGGCGCGCAGGCTGCTGCGCAGTGGTCTCGTGAGGGTTGCGGTCGTAGGCACGGGAATCTCCGGCCTGGCGGCGGCGCGGGCGCTGGCCGCCAGGGGCTGCGAGCTGACGGTCTTCGAGGCGCAGGCCCGTCTCGGCGGTCACACCCACACCCACACGGTCCAGGTCGCAGGACGCGACTACCGCGTCGATACGGGGTTCATCGTATTCAACGACCGCACCTATCCGGAGTTCCGCAAACTGCTGCAGGCACTGGGGGTCGACAGTCGCGACGCGCCGATGAGTTTCAGCGTACGCTGCGCCGACACTGGGCTGGAGTATGCCGGCACCAACCTCGACACGGTGTTCGCCCAGCGTCGCAACCTGCTCTCGCCGGGATTCCTGGGCATGCTGACCGACATCCTGCGCTTCAACCGGGTCGCCCCGCGCGACCTGGCCGCGGGCCGCGCCGAGGGTGGCCTGGGCGAGTATCTGGCGGCAGGCGGCTTCGGCGAACGTTTCATCCGCCACTATATCGTGCCGATGGGTGCGGCGATCTGGTCCACCGACCCCGGGAAGATGCTGACGTTTCCCGCTGGCTTCTTCATCCGCTTCTTTCTGAACCACGGTCTGCTCACCCTCGATGATCGCCCACAGTGGCAGGTCGTCGAGGGGGGGTCGGACAGCTACATCGAACCGTTGATCCGGCCCTTCGCCGGGGCGATCCGTCGGCACTGCCCGGTACTCGGCGTGCGTCGTGTCCAAGACCAGGTGGAGCTGCACAGCAGCGACGCGGGCTGGGAGCGCTTCGACGCGGTCTTCCTGGCCTGCCACGCCGACGAGGCGCTGACGCTGCTGGAGCCACCCAAACCGCTGGAGCAGGAGGTACTCTCCGCGCTCCCCTATCAGCGCAACGAGGCGATCCTGCACACCGACAGCCGGGTCATGCCCCGACGCCGGCGCGCCTGGGCTGCCTGGAATTATCATCTGCAGGGTGCGGGCCAGCCCGTCTGTCTGAGCTACAACATGAACATCCTCCAGGGGATCGAAGCACCGGTGCAGTTCTGCGTGACACTCAACGCGCCGCATGCCATGGCGCCCGAGTCGGTGATCGCCCGCATGGACTACGCCCATCCGGTATTCACGCCCGCCAGCGTGGCCGCACAGGCACGGCATGGTGAGCTTCACGCGCAGGGCCGGGTATTCTTCTGTGGCGCCTACTGGGGATACGGATTCCACGAGGACGGCTTGCGCAGCGCGCTGCGTGCGGTCGAGGATTTTGATCGACGGTTCGGGCATGCAGAGCGCGCTCTACAGCGGTCGGCTTGAACATCGCCGGCACCTGCCGGTCACCCATGCGTTTCGCCATCGGCTGTTCATGCTGTATCTCGATCTCGATGAACTCGATGAGGTGTTCGCGGAGCGCTGGCTGTGGTCGACCGCAGGGCCAGCACCGGCCTGGTTCCGGCGCGCCGACCACCTCGGTGACCCGGCGCAGGCGCTGGATGAGAGCGTGCGGGAGCTGGTCGAATCGCGGCTGGGCCGCCGACCTTCAGGGCCCATCCGACTGCTGACGCACCTGCGGTACTTCGGACACTGCTTCAACCCGGTGAGCTTCTACTACTGCTTCGACGCGGGTGATACCCGAGTCGACGCCATGGTGCTGGAAGTGACCAACACCCCCTGGCAGGAACGCCACTGCTACGTGCTGGAGAATGCTTCGCCGGATACGCCGATCGCGCATTACCGTTTCGGCAAGGACTTCCACGTTTCGCCTTTCCTGCCGATGGACATGCACTACGACTGGCGATTTCCACTCCCTGGGCAGCTGCTGAAGGCCGGGATGCAGGCAATGCGTGGCGGTCGGCGTGTCTTCGATGCCAGCCTCGTGCTCGAGCGCCGGGCCATCAGCGGCCCGCGGCTCGCGGCCACGCTGGCCAGGCAACCGGTCATGACGCTCAAGGTGGTGCTGCTGATTCATTACCAGGCGCTGCGCCTGTGGCTGAAGCGCGTGCCTGTCCATGCCCATCCCGACCGATCATCAGCTGGAGGAAAGGGAAGATGAACGAAGACATTCTCGAAGGCCGGATCCGGCCCGCAGCCAGGCGCCGTGGGCGCTGGCTGACGCAGCGGGCGCGGTCCGGTGTGCTTGCGCTGCTTTCACAGCTGCGCGAGGGCCGACTGCACCTGTGCGAGGATGGCCGCGAGCAGATCTTCGGAGAACCCGCCCCCGAGCCCGGACTGGTGGCGCGGGTGGACATCCGCGACCCCCGCTGTTTCGCAGATATTGCCCTCGGCGGCACGGTGGGCGTGGCCGAGGCCTATATGGCCGGCGACTTCGACTGCGACGATCCAACCGCGCTGGTGCGGATCTTCGTGCGCAACCGCGAAGTGATGGAGCGCATGGAGGGCGGGGCCGCGCGGCTGCTCATGCCAGTGCTCCGGCTCGCACACCACCTCAACCGCAACACCCGTCGCGGCAGCAGACGGAATATCGCTGCGCACTACGATCTCGGGAACCCGTTCTTCCAGCTGTTTCTGGACCCGACCATGATGTATTCCAGTGCCATCTATCCGCGGGAAGATGCGCCACTGGAGGAGGCGGCGGTCCACAAGCTTGAGGTCATCTGCCAGAAACTCGACCTCAGACCCGAAGATCATCTCCTGGAGATCGGCACCGGCTGGGGCGGTCTGGCCGTGCATGCGGCCGGACGCTACGGCTGCAGGGTCACGACGACCACGCTGTCTTCCGAGCAGCACGCCCTGGCCCGGGAGCGCGTAGCCGCCGCCGGGCTCGCCGACCGCGTGGAGGTGGTGCAGTGTGATTACCGCGACCTGCGCGGCCAATACGACAAGCTGGTCTCCATCGAGATGTTCGAAGCCGTCGGGCACCGCTACTTCAGGACCTTCTTCAACCAGTGCGCCGAGCTGCTGAAGCCGGCCGGGCAGATGCTGCTCCAGACCATCACCATCGCCGACCAGCAGTTCGAGCAGGCGAAACGAAGCGTGGACTTCATCCAGCGCTACATTTTCCCCGGTGGCTGCCTGCCGTCGGTGGCCGCCATCGCCGACGCCGTGGCCAGCGCCAGCGATCTGCGGATCGTGGACCTCGATGACATCGGCCCGCATTACGCCCGTACCCTGCGGGACTGGCGGGCGCGCTTCCAGGACAACCTGCATGAGGTCAGACGCCTGGGCTATCCGGAATCCTTCGTGAGGATGTGGGACTGGTACCTGTGCTACTGCGAGGGCGGGTTCCTCGAGCGTGCCATCGGTGATGTACAGGTCGTCCTGTCCAAGCCGCGCAACCTGCGTCCCCTGCCGGTGTAGGCCCGCCGCAACCCTCCCTCAGGAACTGCAGGACAGCATCGAACATCCAGCCCGATGGCGCGCCCACTCGGGCCGACGCGCAGCAAAGGCCTCGCGACCCGGCTGGTCATCATAGGGCCGTCTGAGCACTTCGAGCAGCTCGTCGATCATCCCGCTATCGCCCTGTTCGGCGCGATCGATCGCCTGCTGCGCCAGCCAGTTGCGCAGCACATAACGCGGGTTCGCGGCGTTCATGCGGGCACGCCGCTCTGCGACGGGCTCGCCGTCGCGCAGCGCCCGGGCAGCATAGTCTGCCAGCCAGGCCCGCCAGGCCGGGTCATGGCGTGCGCGCAGGTCCTCGCGGTAGAACGCCGGCGCCAGCGGTGCCAGCGACGGCGCGTCGAGCGCGACGTCGGCCAGCCCTCGGAAGGCCAGCGTGAAATCCACCTCCGATTCATGCATCAGGCGGTAGAGCCGCTGGACCAGTTCGGTGTCGGCGTCGCCAATTTCGCGCAATCCAAGCTTGTCGGCATGCATCCGCCGGTATGCGTCGCTATAGACGTCGACGTAACGCTCCAGACCGGCACGCAGCGGCTCCGGATCCTCCAGCAGCGGCGCCAGCGCCCGCGCGAGGCACAGCAGGTTCCACTGGGCGATCTCCGGCTGACGGCCGAAGGCATAGCGCCGACCCTGCGCATCGGTCGTGTTGGGGGTCCAGTTGGGGTCCACATCCTCGAGCCAGCCATAGGGCCCGTAGTCGATGGTGAGTCCCAGGATGGAGAGATTGTCGGTGTTCATCACCCCATGCACGAAGCCCACACGCATCCAGTGGGCGATCAGCCGCGCGGTACGGACGCAGACCTCCTCGAACCAGCGGCCGAGCCGGTCAGGCGCCTCGGCGTCGAGTTCCGGGAAGTCACGGCGCAGGGTGAAGTCGACCAGCTGCGCGAGCAGGTCGTGCTCGCCGCGTGCAGCGAAGATCTCGAAATTCCCCAGACGAATGAACGATGGCGCGACCCGGCAGACGATCGCGCCCGGCTCGGCGCGGGGATGACCGTCATAAAACATGTCGCGCACCACGTCCTCGCCTGTCAGCACCAGCGAGAGGGCACGTGTGGTCGGCACCCCGAGGTGATGCATGGCCTCGCTGCAGAGGAATTCGCGCAGCGAGGAGCGCAGCACCGCCCGGCCATCGGCCATGCGTGAATACGGGGTGAGCCCCGCACCCTTGAGCTGCAGCTCGTGGCGACGGCCCTCCGGGGTGACCGCCTCACCGAGAGAGATCGCCCGCCCATCGCCCAACTGACCGGCCCAGTTGCCGAACTGGTGCCCGCCGTAACAGGCGGCCCAGGGGTCCATTCCGGGCAGCAGCGCATTGCCGGAGAACACCTCCGTGAAACGCGGGTCGGCGATGTCGGCGGGGCTCAAGCCGAGGTCCGCGGCGACTTCGGATGAATACGCCAGCAGACGCGGCGCGGCAACCGGGGTCGGGCGTACGCGGGACCAGCAGGCGCCGGTCACCTGGCGCGGACGGAGGCTGTCGTCCGGATCACCGGGCAGTTCGCGGAGGAACCGGTTGTCGAATTCGAGTCTGTCCATGACGGGAATGTCCGGGTCCCGCGGCAGGTGCCGCGGGCGGGTGGGTCAGCGCGACCAGAGTACCGGGAAGAGTTCCTCGGGGGGCGGGCAGCCGCGTCTCATCAGGGGATGATTGTCCAGTGATGGAATACGCACGGCAAGGTCGTCCGGATCCCAGGTGACGTCGCTGCCCAGCCAGCGTGTGGTGAACGCCAGCCGACGCCCTGGTGCCGCACTGCGCCTCGGCAGTGAGGAATGGATGGTCTTGGGGTGAATCAGCATGGCGTCGCCGGCACGGGCGGGCCACACCCGGATGGGCGCGCCCTGCGCCTCGACCCGCGCCAGCAGCTCCGCCCAGGGACGATAGCCCCGCGGGGTCGGAATATCCTGGCGGGACAGGGGCGAATGGTAGCGGAATGGATCGCGGTGCGAGCCTGTCAGTGTGCGCATCGGCGCGTTGTCCTCGGGGACATCCGTCAACGCCACCCAGAACGAGGGCATGTGCTCCCCCCAGAACGGGAAGGTGCAGACGTCGTTGTGCCAGGGCGTGGCCGTCCCGGAATGGTGCCCCTCCTTGAGGAAAGAGGCGTCCATCCAGAAGCGCACATGATCGGCGCCGATCACGGTACCGACTATCCGGGCGGCCTCCGAGTGGCGCAGCCATTCGTCGAACTCCGGCGCATGATGCATCAGGTTGCGGAGCACGACCGCGCCGTCGCGGTCATCCATCGACAGGGGGTTCTGCGTGGTACTGCCGGCGAACACCTCCACGCCCTCCCTGCGCACCCGGGCCACGATGCGATCTATGGCGCCTGCCAGACGTTCCACCCACTCGGTGGAAAAGGCGCCGGGCACCAGTACGGCGCCCTCCTCGGCATAGGTGCGGACATGCTCTTCGGTGACAGGGAACACTCGCCCGGCCCTCACCGATCGAAGACTCCCGAGGTATTGCCGTCGTCGAGCAGCGCGTCGGTCAGGGCCTTCAGGATGCGCTTGCGCTCGGCATCGAGCTTCGCCTGCAGCGTGGCATCCGGCACATGCGTATCGACCAGGGTGGCGACGTCCATACCCTGCTCACCAAGGACATGCTCGAGCACCATCATGCGGTCGCGCATGATCCACAGTTCCGTCGCAAGGGTAAGCACTGCCTGGCCGACATTGTGCACATCCTGGCTACCCAGTATCCGCTGAGCGGTGCCCCCGTCCGTGTTGTCTTCGGCGCTCATCGCCATCACTCCGGCTTGCGGGCGACAGTGATCCAGGGGTATCTGGCGCCCTCGAGACCATATGACCGCGCATCGACGAATCCGGCCTCTCGGGCCACCTCGGCCAGATCGAGACTCGCCGACTCACGCCAGTGCGGCTCGCCGCCGTGCGTGGCGTCGTAATCGGCCCGCCACTGACCCAGGCGGTCCAGCGCCCGGTAGGGCGTGACGTCGCTCATCAGCAGGTCGCCACCGGGGCGCAGGATGCGGAAAGCCTCGCGGAACACGGCACGGACGACCTCGGCCGGAAGTTCGTGCAGGAGGATGTAAGAGGTCACCAGATCGAACGACGCATCGGGTTGACCGGTCGCCTCGGCGCGCGCCTGGAACAGTCGCCAACGATATCCGCCGAGGTTGCCCACCCGACGCGCGTGCTTCAGCAGGGTGGCGCTGATATCGCAGCCCCAGAGTTCCGCGTCAGGAAACTTGTCCTGGAGAGCCACGGTGAAGTGCGCAGTACTGGTGCCGAGCTCCAGGATCCTCCCGTAGCGTTCATGGGGAAGTTCGTCGAGAACCCGCCGACGCTGGCCGAAGATGTCCCCGCCGTACGCTCTGTTCACCAGCTGCTTGTGGATCAGTTCACCATGGATCAGGCCCATTTCCGGATGGCCTTCCCAGCCGCCCCGCGTCCGGTGGAAATCCACCCTGCGCCAGTAGTCGGGCAGCGCCAGGGCGGGATCAAGAACCAGCGTGGTCGGGCCATCGTCCAGCGCCTGCAGCTTCGGGTCGAGATCCTCGGCGAGCTCCTCGTAGGCCAGCGTACAGGCCCGTCCATGCTCGTCAGCGTAGAAGTCGCGCAGCAGATTCGCGACCCGAAACGCCCGCAACGGACCGAGAACCTGCTCGAATTGCGCGGCCCGCTCGTCCAGGTCTTCGGCGAGCGCCTCGTCCCGATCGAGACCAGCCGCCTGGATACGCTGGTCCACTGCCGCGGTGATCGGCGGGAAGGCCAGGCCGATCCCGCCGATGAAATCGATGGCCGCGCGGCCGCGCTGCCTCAGTTCAATCTCCATACACGCCCCCTCAGACGTCGCCTTCGTCGGTCTCAAGCGCCCTACGATGCGCCCGGGTCGCCGCCTCGGCCAGCTTCGCGCCGCGCGACGTCCACGCATCGGATACCGGAGCTCACCCCAGACCGGCCGCACCCCGGCCTGCCGCCCGGCCCAGAGCCGTTGCCGTCAGCAGGCCATTGCCGGCGAGATACCCGCTGGCCCCGGGGCCGGAGATGCCCCGCGCAGCGCCGCCGCCAGCGAAGAGGTTGGGAAACGGCGTACCGTCCTCGCGCAGCACACGGGCCTGTTCGTCGACTTCCAGCCCGCCCTGGGTGTGGAACAGCGCGCCGGTGACCCGCACGGCCCGATACGGGGGCGAGAGCGTCCCACCGGTGGTGAAGTCCCTACCCAAGGGGTCGGTGCGCTCGCCGCGGGTCATCGCCGCGACCTCGTCCAGTGTCTCACGCAGGGGCTCGAGCGGCAGACCGGTGCGCTCGGCAAGCGCCTCCAGCGTATCCGCCTGGACGACACAACGGGCCTCGAGCGCATCGCGGTAGTCGTCGAATTCCCGCATGGCTTCGTGAATCCGCTCGTCGAAGAGGCTCCAGGCCACATGCCCCGGCTGGGCAAGAATGTCCACGGCCTGCTCGGAGTAGCCGCGGGCCTCGTTGGCGAAGCGCAGGCCCGCGGTGTTGACCTGGATCCCGCCGAGCACGATGTGCGCCCACAGAATCGGCACGCCCTGGCCGGCGGCCAGACCGCCGTGCCCCTGGTAGGCATGCATGTCAGCCAGCCGCGCGCCCAGCGCGCTACCCCAGAGAATGGCGTCACCCTTGTTGCCGGGATGGCCAAAAAAGGTACCGGAGGCTATTTCCGGAATATAGCGCTGCACGAGCTCCGGGCTGCCGGCAAACCCGCAGCAGGCGAGTACCAGGGCGTTGCAGCCGATATCCTCGTGGCTGCCGTCTGGACGCTGCACGCGTACGCCATGAACGCGCCCGTCGCTGTCGGCAAACAGCGCCGTCGCCCGGGCCTCGAGCAACAGGTCGAGGCCCCTGCGCTCCACCTCGCCCTGCAATGCGCCCATCAGTTCGGCACCTGTCCTGTTCGGTGTGCCATGCATGCGCATGCGCGAATGTCCCGGATAGAGAAAGGTATCAACCAGCGACAGAGGCACACGGCAGTCGTCCGCCAGCCATTCCACCGTCGCGGCCGAGACCCGTGCCAGATGAGCCACGAGCGCGTGATCGACCTGTCCGCCGGTCTTGGCGAGCACGTCCGCTGCAAAACGTTCCGGCGAATCCTCGATACCTGCGGCACGCTGGAACCGGCTGCCCGCACCAGGGATCAGTCCGGTGGACATTGCGGTCGTGCCCATGGCGGAGGCGTCACGCTCGAGCACCAGCACCTCCGCGCCGGCATCGTCGGCCGACAGCGCGGCCGACAGGCCACAGGCACCGGCACCGATCACCAGCACCGGCACGGCACCGATGAACTCCGCATCCTGCGGTCTCAACACGCCGTTCATCCGCGCTGCCCCGAGGCCCCGTCCGGGCTCTGTGGACGCAGCAGATCGCCCACGCCACCGATCGCCTCGAACTCGCCATCACGCTGCAGATCCCAGCGCAGGTTCAGTGCGATGCCGGTGTAGTGGACACCGATGTTGATCAACCACAGCACGAGCAGCGCCACCAGGGTCAGTTTCGTCAGCACAAGGCCCTCCATTGGCCAGACAGTCGCAAGCCCGACGTACACCTGGAAACACCGCCAGGGCAGAAACAGGCAGGGCACGAGCACCCAGACCACGGAGCGCCAGCGCTTCCAGACGAACAGCTCGAACGCGATCTGTACGATGAACATCAACAGGTAGGGCAGCAGCGCCAGCCAGACCGCGCCGTGACCGCCGAGTGCGCCGTCGACGATGATCGCGAGCACGGGCAGCGCGAACCCCACCAGCCAGATCACCAGCAACCATCCGCGGAACACCCTGCCCACGGGACGCGGGCCCGGCCATGGTGGGGCGTGGCGCACCCTGGCCTGACCCCACAGCAGAATACTCATGGCAAACACGATGAACGCGATATTCTGAAGCACCACCCCGGCCAGACTGGTCAGCATCGCAACACCCTCCCGGAGAACGAACCATGACGCATGCGAACAGCGCGCACCGTAAGGGCTATGTCGATACCCGTGCAGGGCAGGTCTTCTACCGTCAGGCGGGCCACGGCCGCCCGCTGCTGCTGCTGCACTGGACGCCGCTGTCCAGTCGCATGTACCGGCACATCATGCCGCTGCTGGCGGCGCGCGGCTTCGCCTGCATCGCGCCCGACCTGCCCGGCTATGGACGCTCGGATCCGCGACCCGAGCGCTGGAGCATGCCCGAGTATGCCGGCGTGATGCTGGAGGTGCTGGATGCACTCGGGCACACATGCGTCAGTGTTCTCGGGGGACACAATGGCAGCTCGGTGGCCGCCGAAATCGCCCGCCAGGCGCCTGAGCGGACAGATGCGCTGATCCTGGACGGCGCGCCGCTGCTCACGCCCGAGCTGCGCGCCGCCTTCGCCCAGCTCGCCGAGAGCCAGCCCCCGGTCACGCGAGAGGACGGCAGTCATGCTTCGCAGGCCTTCACGACAGCCGTCGCGCTGCTGCGCGAGTACATCCCGGGCTTCGAGGTCACCGACGAGACCCTGCCACTGATCTACGAGACCCTGATCGATTACCTGGAAACCGGCTTCGTGTCCTCCGGCCCGATCGCCGGGCGCTACGACCTGGCCGAAACCCTGCCGCTGCTCACTACGCGCACGCTCCTGCTCGGGGCCGAACGCGATACGCTGGCCAGCCATTTCGAACGCGCGGCCGAACGGCTTCGCCCGGCCCACAGGCACTTCTTCCCCGGCCATCATCCCCTGCACTTTCCCTCGCGAGCCGTGGAGTATGTCGATGTGCTGACCGATTTTCTGAACACACCCGACTGAGCGCCAACCTGCCTGGTCCCGCGGCCGCCTGGTGGTTGCATGGCCATGGAAAGGCGACATCGCCGGCCGCGCAAGTCCTAAGGTGGGAGGTGGGGCAATGCCGGGGGGCTGGCATGAACGACGCACTCACGCAGCTGTTTACGCGGCTGAGAGTCATGTGGGGCACCGGTGCGGTCGGCCTCGACGCCTGCATTGCCGCTGCGAGGGAAAACCCATGATGACGATTCACCGACGTACGCAGACGGGCCTGTTCCTCGGGACAGTGCTGCTCGTTCTGCTTGCCGGCTGCACTCCACCAGACGAGGCGGCGGACACCGCCGCTGTCGACAGCCGGCTGGCAGCCGGCCCATGGCGCGGTGAGATCGCACACTTCGGGCGACAGTTGCCGTTCAATTTCGAAGTGACCTACGCCGACGACGACAGGCTGGAGGTCACCTATCTCAACGGTCCCGAAAGGATGCCGGTAGAGCAGGTGATCGAACATGCGGACGGGCGCATCGAACTTAATTTCCCCTCCTACGCCGCCACGCTGACGGCCCGGCAGACGCAGGGGCGGCTGGAGGGCGAAATCGGCCTGGCCCGCAGGGATGGCACGCAGACCTTCACTTTCACCGCAGAGCCCGGGCCGACCCACAGGTTCTTCGCTGCGCCCCAACCGGTGGAGATCGACGTCAGTGGGCGCTGGCAGGCGAAGATCAGCTATCCGGGATTCGGCTTCGATCAGGACGCGGTGGCCATCCTCGAACAGGACGGTCATCGCGTCCACGGCACATTCATGACGGATGTCGGGGATTTCAGATTCCTCTATGGCGAGGTCCGGGGTCGCGAACTGCACCTGTCGGCCTACGACGGCGGCTACACGCAGTTATGGTCTGGCGAGATGGATGAGACAGGCAGGCTGGCCGGCAGATTCGACAGCGCCACCTACGCGGAGGCGACCTGGACGGCAGAGCTCGATCCGCAGGCGAGGCTGATCGACCCGGCCTCGGTGACCTGGCTGCAGGAGGGGGTCGAACGCTTCGACTTCACCTTTGCCGATCTTCAGGGGCGGCCGGTATCGCTGAGCGATCCTCGCTACGCGGACAAGGTAGTGATCGTCGTGCTGGCCGGGTCCTGGTGCCCCTCCTGTCACGACGAAGCTGCATTCATGGCGCCGTTTTACGAGACGCACCGCGAACGCGGACTGGCCATCATCAACCTGATGTTCGAGTACTCGGATGATCTCGAAGATGTCCGCGAACAGGTCGAGGCCTTCCGCGACCGCTACGACATCGGCTACGACATGCTGTTCGCCGGGGACGCCAGTCGCATGACCCGGGGCAGCCTGTTGCCCGCACTGAACGGTATCTTCGCGTTCCCCACGACCATTTTTGTGGATCGGCGCGGCGAGGTCCGGCGGATCCACACGTCGTTTCCGGGGCCGGCCACCGGCCTGGAACATGAAAACTACGTTCGGGAATTCCGTGCGTTCGTGGACATGCTGCTGGCGGAAGCCCCCGACGCATGAGTGCTCCTGCAGTGGTCAGCCGCTGACCAGAGTCACTGCCTTGCCCACCAGGGTGCCCTGTTCCAGACTGTCCAGCAGGGCACTGGCCACCGAGCGCCTGGAAATCATGCGCTCGGATTTCTCGAGCGGATGATCTGCGGTCAGCGCCCGCCATGACACCGTGCTGTCCGCGTCCGTCAGCCCACCGGGACGCATCAGCGTAAAGTCGAGTCCGCTGGCGCGGACGGCAGCCTCCTGACGGTTCTTGTCCGCCCAGATCTCGCGCGCCAGGCGCTTGACGATCAGCTCCCTGAATACGAAACCAGGCACCTGCTGGAGCGAATCGCCACATCCGAGACTGGTGACCGCGAGCACTCTGCGCACGCCGGCGGCCGTCATCGCGTCCAGGATATGTCCGGTTCCCCGCGACAGCTCCGTATTCGCCTGCCGACGGGCGTTGCCGAGCGTGATGATCACGGCCTCGCTGGTATCGAGCACGTTGGCAATGGCCGAGCGGTCATCGGTATCGCCCGTCACAAGTGTGAGGCGATCGGCCGAATCCGAAAAAATGTCGCCGGGAAACGCCTCGGGGCGGCGTACCAGACAGCGAAATTCGTGGCCGCGGGCCAGCCCCTCACGCAGCACCCACAGGCCTGTACCTCCAGTGCTTCCGAACAGCGCGATGCGCATGGGCGTCTCCCGGTTCGCCAATCCTCATGAGAGTGTGCGTGATCGCGTCGGCAAACGGGCCCGTGCCCCATCGGGCTGTTCAACAGGCGAGCAGCGCGAGGGCGCGGCTTTGCCGCGGGAACCTCCGCTCGGTAGGATTCCGGCATCGTGTCGAGTCGACGAGGAGGACCCCGCCATGACCGATGTCGCCACCCTGAAGGCGCAGATCCACGACTGTCTCGACACCGCTGACGACAACGGAGGCCTCGATGAGCCCCACTACGAGAAGCTGACGGGCTTGATCGATGAACTCTCGCAGCACTCGCCTTACGTAGCCCACTCACGCCCCGACATGGTGGCCGGCAGCTGGGCGACCCTGTTCGCGTCGTTTGGTGCCCGACACTCGTCAGGGAAGACGGTACGGCACGCGGCCGACCTGCAGATCCACAGTCTCGGCAAGCTGCCGAAAGCGCCGATGCAGGTGCTCTCGATCGTGCAGGAAATCGACGAGCAGGGCGAGGCGTACAACAATGTCGTCGACTTCGAATGCGGGTCTGACAACACGCCTGGCCGCCTGATTGTCCGCGGCCGCTTCAGTTGCGACCAGGACGCGCCGATCCGCTACCAGGTGCGGTTCTACAGGGCCGAGGTCCACGGCCGTGACGGCAGCACCGAGGAGGCTGTCCGCAGCGGACTGGGACTGGACGCCGAACAGGCCCTGTCGGTCGAGTTCACACCGCCCCCGTTTTATTCCGATATCCTGTTCGTGGACGAGGAGATGCGCATCAACCGTGGCAACTTCGGCGGAGTCTACGTGCTGACCCGGCGCGACGCCGCTCCGCTGTCGCTCTAGTCACCGCCGACACGGCACGCCAGCCGGCGTTCATACAGGCCTACCAGCAGGTCCGCCACCCGGGACACATCGTTACGCAGTCCGTGGGCGGCTGCACGGTCGGCCAACGCATGGCGCAGGGTCTCATCCTTCGCGAGGCGCACAGCCGCCTCGGCGATGGCCTGGGGCTCGAGCGGCGCCGCAAGTGCCGCGCCAGCCTCGGCGAGAGCCCGGATGCGGGCGGGCTGGTCCGAGCCTCCGGCAGCCACCAGCACGCTCGCCACCCCCGCCGCCACGCCCTGGGCCGTCATCATGCTGCCTGCGCCGGTGACCGCGGCCCGTGCACGGGCCAGCAGCGCACCCAGGGTTGCGGTGGGCAGGGTGTCGATCAGGTGTACCCCCGGCGCCACCTTGGGCAGGCCCCCGCCGTCCGGCCGATACTGGGGTCCGAGCACCACCACGCAGGGCAGGCCACAGCGTGCCTGAACCTCTACAGCGGCGTCGATCAGCAATTCCGGCACGGGGCGGCCTTGATGCCGATACCCACCGCCACCGGCCACCAGGACCAGGAATTCCCCGGGTGCGATCGCCAGCCGATCGAGCAGAGGCTGTACCTGCGCCGCGTCCCCCGCCGGGGCCACCGTGCTGAAAAACGCCACGGCCGCATCCGGACACAGTCGGTGCATGAGGCGTTCACGCGCAGTCAAGCGCGGGTTCAGCTGGCCCGGCACGCCTACGAGGTGCAGATCCAGCTGGCGCAGCGTGCGCCAGCGAAACCCCTTCCGGCGTTTACCGGGCCGGTCGCTCAACCAGACCGTGGCTGCGCCCGCAGCACGCGCCGCGCGCAGCTGTTGCACCCGACCTGCCGAATCGAAGAGCATCAGCGCCGGGCGCAGTTCCGTGATCAACCCGAGCACCTGCGGGGTCTGGCGCGTCGGCGTATCGTCCAGCAGGTGACAGGGGATATCGGGGTCGACCTCCACGGCTGCGCCGCGGTGCAGCAGCGCGTGACAGGCGATATCCGGTCGACGTGCTCTGACGGCGCGCGCCAGCGCAAGACACCGATAGTACTCGCCGGAACCGGCCGGTCCGCTGGCCGGCACGAACAGCATCAGGTCCTGCACACGCCCCTCTGGGATGATCTTCCATTCATGTCGGTTGCAGCATACCCTTGCCGCGGGACGCGACCCAGCGACCAGGAGACTCCCATCATCAACGCGCGCAGCATACTCCACACCTTTCATCGCTGGGTGCTTCGATCCCGCCACCTGAACGCGAAAATCCCCCAGCATGATCTCGTTCTCCGGGTCACCCCGGCTGACGTGGTCGGCAGGCACCTCTACAAGTATCGGGAATACGAACCTGGAGTCGCCGCGACACTGGAAGAGCACGTCCGGCCCGCCGAGGGTGACCTCTGCCTGGACATCGGTGCCAATATCGGCTGGTATTCGTTACTGGTCTCACGACTGTCCGGAAATGCAGCGACGGTGCTTGCGTTCGAGCCCGATCCGGACAACTACCGCCTGCTGGAACACAATCTTCGGCACAACGATGTACCCCTTGTCCGCGCCTTCCGGCGCGCGGTCGGCGAGACCCCGGGGACGCTGCAGCTGCACCGCTACGGGCGGGGCAACACCGGCAGGCACTCACT
Source organism: Gammaproteobacteria bacterium (assembly GCA_007127715.1). Lineage (GTDB taxonomy): Bacteria > Pseudomonadota > Gammaproteobacteria > Steroidobacterales > PWYM01 > PWYM01. The sequence goes on from SKYU01000156.1 coordinate 28,547, forward strand.
GCTCCCGCTGCATGAAGGCGAGACCGTTGATGTCGAGGTGGTCGGGCTGGACAGGTTCCTGGAAACAGAGGGTCTGGGGTCCACCCCGATCAAGCTGCTGAAAATGGACATCGAAGGCTATGAGCTGCCGGCGCTTCGTGGTGCCCCACGGGTTCTGGAGCGCACGCAGTGGGTGTTGATAGAGCACTCGCCGGCCTACATGCGCCAGGCGGGCATGGTGCCCGGTGACCTGGTTCAGCTGCTGGTCAACAGCGGCTTCGCGCCGTTCGAGCCCGAGGCGGGGCCGCTGGTCGGGATCGCGGCCGACGTGCTCCGCAACGACCCCGACCAGCGTAACGTGCTCTGGCGCCGGACTCCGGCTCAGCCCTCGCCGTAGCGCAGCCTGAGGAATACCGTCCGGCCGGGCTCCTGAAAATCGAAACCGGCGAAGCTGTCGCGTGCCGTGGTGTAGGCCTTGTCCAGCGCATTGTCGAGCGTCAGGCGCAGGGACAACCGATCGGTGAACGCCCAGCCGGCACGCAGACTCAACAGCCCGAACCCGCCGAGGCGCTCGGTGGCGGCGGGGTTGTTGTAGCGATCGCCCTGGATCACCAGACTGGCACCGAGCGACCAGCGCTCGCGGCCCGTATCGGCATCCAGTCGGAAGCTGTCGCGCGTGCGCCGCGGCAGCCGCAGGTCGGTCTGTCGATCGACCGGATCGAGGTGACTCCAGGCCAGGGCCAGCGACCAGCCGCCGAGCTCGACGCCACCACTGGCCTCGACTCCACGGATCCGTGCCTCGGCCACGTTGAACGCAGCAAAGCGGCCATCGACCACCGTAAACGCGATCAGGTCGTCAATATCGGTCTGATAGACCGCCACGTCCCAGAACAGGGCCTGCGAGCGCCCGCTGAGACCAAGCTCGATGCTGCGGGAAGTCTCTGGCTGGAGATCCGGGTTGGCGAACCCCGGGAAATACAGGTCGTTGAAGGTGGGCGCGCGGAAGGCCGTGCCGACGCTGGCCCGCAGCCGCTGGGTCTCGCCCAGCGGCAGGCCGAAGGTCAGTCCTCCGGTCCATTCGCTGCCATAGGCCTCGTTGTCGTCGAATCGCAGGGCCGGCTGAAGGTCGAAGGCTCCCAGGCGCACCAGACCACGGGCGAACACCCCAAGGTTGTCGCGCGATCGCTCGTCATACGCGGTGGTGCTGTCCACAACGTCCTCGCGCCATTCCGCACCAAACACGAACTCATGGCGCGCCAGGTCCAGCACATTCAGCCAGCGGACCGCCCTCAGACGTGTATCGAAGCGGCTCGGCCCGAATGCCGTCAGGTTGTCTGCCTCGTCCCGGCCCTCGTTGAGCGCGAGCTCGCTGGTCCAGATGTCGCCCAGAGGCAGCGAGACGGTGACCGCCGCCGACTGGTGAACGAAATCCGTCTCGCCGCCCACGAACTCGGTGTTGCCCTGCGAGCGCAAGGCGTTGAGCCGGAGGCTCAGACCGTTATCGAGCCGGGCATTGCCTCGCAGAAAAAACGAGGTGTTGTCGTAACCCTTGCGATCGCCGCCCGGCTGCAGCGCGATGCCATCGCTGCGGAAGCGGTTGACCGCCACGCCCAGCGAGGCCTGTTCGCCACCGGTGTCGAAACCCGCTCCAAGCTCCCGCGTATCGAAGCTGCCGAGACCCGCGTGACCCCAGGCACCCGGCGCTGCCGCGGGGGCACGGGTAAACACCTGAACCACGCCACCGACCGTATCGGCCCCGTAGATGGCTCCGCGTGGACCGCGGACGATCTCGATCCGCTCGATCAGCTGCGGCGGGACGAATTGCCAGGTCGGACCGCCGCTGGTCGCCGAACCCATGCGCACGCCGTCTATCAGCAGCAGCGACTGACTGTTGCTGGTGCCACGCAGGAAGAAGCTGGTGACCTTGCCATAGGGTCCGTTGCCACTGACATCGACGCCGGGCTGCGCACGCAGCAGATGAGCAAGATCTCGCGGCAGCTGACGTTCGATGGCCGGTCCGTCGACCACGGTAACGGAGACATCGCTCTCCGAGAGCAGACGCTCGGTGAGCGTCGGGGTGACGACCAGGGTATCGAGGGGATCCATCGCCTCCATGGTATGGGCAGGCATGGACAGAACGCTGAGCAGGCCCAGCGCGCAGGACTGAGGGAACAGAGGTTTCATTTCGTGTCTCTCCACCGGACGCGCCAACCCGCACGACCGGCCTTGCAACGGCTGACGTGGCGCGGAGAGGGTCAGGCAGACAGAGATGCGCGCGAAGACGCACACCAGAGACCGGCCCGGTGTTGCCCTCCGCAACACGTGGTGCATGCACCAGGCCGGTCTACGGGCTTACGCGCGATGCAGCGAATGCATCCGGCAGGCCACCTTCCCATGCGACAGCACAGTGGTGTACGGCCAGCCTTGACGACGTCTACCGTTGCGGGGGCAGCACCGGAGTTGTGCAAAGTGAGCGCTCTGCACGCACCGGTTTCCCGATTATTTCCGCGGATCGCGGAACACCTGGAGCGGGATCGAAGCTATCACGCGCCAATCCGGCGGGTCAATTCGCACCGCCCAGCCCTATCGGTAGACCTGCTCCACGGCGGCAAGGTCCGCAGTCAATGGCCGAAGGATGTCCAGCGCCCGCTCGAGCCCGGCCGCACCACGGGTGTTCAGCACCGCCAGGGCCAGCGCGGGTCGCACCACGAGATCCTGCGCGTGCTGGCAGCGGGCCGGCGGCGGCGGCATCGAACCATCATGGACCCACACACGGGCGAGCTCCGCCGGACCAAGTGCATCGACCAGAGCACGCGCATCGAGCACCAGGGTGAAATGATCCACGCAGTCCGGATGCTGCGCAGCAAATTCCTGCAGCACCGGCTCGCCGAGCTCGAGCAATTCCCGCAGCAACGGCTCGATCTGGGCGATCCGAGCCTCCGATGACCCCTCCGGCAGCGCCGGAGACTGGAAGGGTGCGCCGGCGTCGGCCCGCAGCGCTGCTGCACTCGCAGCATAAGCAGACAGGGGCTCGACGTCGGACGCCTGTGGCGGCGGGGCCGGTGGCCCGCAGGCCGCCCCACCGATCGCCAGCACGGCCAGCCACACGGCGGCGAGCGCCCGGCGCATGGAACGTGCGCCCCGGAGGACATCCGCGGCCGGGTTTCCGGCAGTCTCGTTCAGGCCCGACATGGCAGGGAGTGTGCCGTGATTGCGCTGACCAAACCGTGCACGGCATCACGTGACCACACAGGGCGGCGCGGCTCGGTGGCGGCATGGATGTCAACGCCCCCCGGAGAGAGTATCCTCACGCTGTCCGTGCCCGTGCGGCCGCGGCTCGCGTATCCACTGCCTGGAGAACACGCATGATTCTTCCGTTTCGCGCCATGCTGCCCTGGATCACCCTGGCCCTTGCAGCCCTGTGGTTGGCGGCCTGCAGTCCGCCCGCCGACGAGCCCCCCGCGCCGCCGCCGCCCGCCGAGGAACCCCCGCCGCTGCCGGCACCGGCACCCGAACCCGCACCGGCCCCCGAAGCGGTCGAAGCGGCTGACGACGAAACCGTCCCGGCCGAAGAGGCGGTCACGGTCGATGACGCCGGCGTGGCCCAGGTGACCATCGGCAGCACCGACCAGATGCAGTTCACGGTGCGGGAGTTCACCGTCGAGGCCGGCCAGGAGGTCGAGCTTACGCTCGTCCATGAAGGCCGGCTGGCGGTGGAGGTCATGGGCCACAACGTGGTGATCCTGCAGCCCGGCGAAGACTACATGGCCTTCGGCGGCCAGGTGATGGTCGAAGGCGGGTCCATGGCCAACGACTACCTGCCCGAGGGCATGCGTGACCGGGTTGTCGCCTTTACCCGGATGATCGGCGGCGGCGAGACCGACACCATTCGGTTCACCGCACCGGACACACCGGGTGAATACCCGTTCCTCTGCACCTTCCCGGGACATTTCGGGGCGATGAACGGTGTGATGATCGTCCGCTGAGGTTGCGGACCCTCTGACTTAAGGATCCCGGTCGCTGCGTCGCACGGTTCCCGCGACGCAGCGACCGGCAGGACGAAATGCACGACAGGGAAACGTCGTCAAAACGCTTCAGGCTCCTCGCCGTGCCGCTGGCCGTGGTGATGGTGCTCGTGGGCGTTCTCGCAGCGCTGGTCTGGCAGCGACTGCAACTGCCGTCCGACGCCCGGGTCGTCACCGCACCGGCCGACTGCAATCTGCATGCAGGGCCCTGCCGGGCGATATTGCCCGAGGGTGGATGGATCGAACTGGACATCTCGCCCCGGCCCATCGA
>SKYU01000136.1 GCA_007127715.1 Gammaproteobacteria bacterium
GCACCTCGCCGATGACGATCTCCGTGGCCGTGGGGCGGAACACCCCTGAGACCATGCGTTCGGGAACCGGCACGATCTGCGCGTAGCGCGCCGGATCGACCCCGAGCAGGGCCACCGACTTGAAGGCCTCGCCCCGTCGGGCGAAGGCCGGCCCGGTCACCACCGGCGAGACGGCGGTGATCTGCGGATAGTCCTCGAGGGCAGCCGCGATCGCCTGCCAGTTCTGGACCGAACGCAGCCGCTGCGCGCGCTCGTTGCGCCGCTGCGCAGCCACGGCAAGTCCGTCGACCGCATGCAGCTCGCGGACCACCTCGTCGGGCGCTCTGAGCTTGATGTGCGCCTGGGTGCCGAGCGTCCGGTCGACCAGGTTTTCCTGCAGCCCCGAAATCAGCGCCAGCACGAAAACGATCACCGCGACCCCCAACGCCACGCCGAGAATGATCAGCAGACTCTGGCTGCGGCCCTCGCGCAGGAACTCGATGGCCAGGCGGGTCTCGTACCACAGGGGGACGCGCATCACCGCCGCCTCGGGCGCACCCGCTGGCCGCTGTCGACCGGGGCATTGGCGGGCAGAACCCGATCACCCGCGGCCAGGCCAGAGCGCACCTCACTGCTCGCCAGCCCCCTCAGACCGAGCGTGACTTCGCGGTCCTCGACCCGATTGCCCTCCAGCCGCCAGACCCGCGCACGGTCCCCCGCGAGGTCCCGAAGCGCCTCGTTCGGCACGGCGAGCACATCCTCACGCTCGCCGATGCGGATATCGACCGAGACGGTCATGTCCTGGCGCAGGAAGGCGGGGGGCTCGGCCACCGCCAGGCGCAGTTCCAGATTGCCACGTTCGGCATCGATCTGCGGCGAGATGAACACCAGTTCGGCGTCGAAGCGCCGCCCCGGGAATGCGTCGGCCTCGACCAGCGCGGCCTGCCCGATCGCCAGTCCCTGCAGGCTAACCTCGTCCACCGGCGCCTCGATCTCCAGGCGACCTTCCGGCGAGATCACCAGCAGCGGGCTGCCGGGCTGGACCGTATCGCCCGGTTCGACCCGGCGGCGCAGCACCGTGCCGTCAACCGGGCTGTCGATGCGGGTCCGCGCGAGCTCCGCGGCGGCGAGTTCGACCGCATGCCGGGCGTCGGCGATCGCCTGTTCCGCCAGCAGCCACTCGTTGCCGCCGGCGGCGAGCGTACGGTTGCGCAACTCTGCGCGGGCCAGCGCGGCCTCGGCGCGCTCGAGTTCCAGGCGACTGCGGTCGAGTTCCTCGGCACTGATCAGGTTGCGCTCGAGCAGCTGCTCGCGACGCTCGGTCTCGCGCCGGGCCTGGGCGAGGGTTGCCCGCGCCTCGCGCACTGCCGCCTCGGCATCCGGGCGGTCGAACTCCCCGAGCCGGGCGCGGCGCAGCTCCGCCTGGCGAAGTGCCGCCTCGGCGCGCGACAGCGCCGCACGCTGCGTGGCATCGTCGAGCAGCACAAGCGGCTCTCCCGCCACCACGGGCTCACCATCATCGGTGGTCACTGTGCGTACCGTGCCGACAATCTCGCTGCCGACCTGCACCCTGTGGCGCGTGATCACACGGCCGGTGGTGACCACGTTCTGCAGCAGACTGCCCCGCTGGATCTCCAGCGCGGGGACCGCAGGGCCCAGGATCCTGCCCACCAGCAGGGGGCCGGCCACCACCAGGACGAGCGCCGCGAGCACGATACGCGGCAGAGTCAGAAATCTTGTTTTCATGAGCGCGCAAGCTTAGCCGATCAGGCCGCGGTACAGACACCGGTCGTGAGCGTGACCGTCTGGTGACTGTTGCGGCGAATGCGTATCCGACCTTCGCCAATACGTCGGCCGTCGGCATTTCGATTCATCCTGTGATCGACCTGCACGCGGCGGCCCGCAATTCACTTTTGCCGCCCGCCTTGGGAGAATGGTGGGCTGGACCCCGCCTGCAACCTGGAGTGGATATGGCGCAGACCCTGGCTGAGAAGATCTGGGCGGACCATGCGGTCACTGAACTCGACGGCGGTGCAACGCTGCTCTACATCGATCGCGTGTTCCTGCACGAGCGCACGGGCAGCATCGCGCTGAAGGGCCTGGAGGCGGCCGGACGCAGTGTCCGCGAGCCCGGTCAGGTGTTCTGCACCATGGACCACATCGTCGACACCTTCCCCGGACGTGGCGACGAGACGCGCATGCCGGGCGGGCGGGCGTTCATCACCACCACCCGCGAGGCCGCACGGGCGGCAGGTATCCACCTGTTCGACATCGGCGACCCCGACCAGGGCATCGTCCACGTGGTCTCCCCGGAACAGGGCATCGCCCTGCCCGGCACCACACTGGTCTGCCCGGACAGCCACACAGGCACGGTCGGCGCGCTTGGCGCCCTGGCCTGGGGCATCGGCTCGACCGAGGCCGAACATGCCATGGCCACCAAGACCCTGGCCGTGAACCGGCCCAGGCAGATGCGCGTGAGCTTCGAGGGCACCCTGCCCTTCGGCGTCACGGCCAAGGACATGATTCTTGCGCTCATCGGGCGTCACACGGCCGCGGGCGGCGTGGGGTATGTGGTCGAGTTCGCGGGCGCAGCAGTGCGTGCGCTGGAGATGGAGGCACGCTTCACGCTGTGCAACATGGCGGTGGAATTCGGCGCCTTCAGCGGTCTGGTCGCCCCCGACGAGAAGACCTTCGCCTACGTCGAGGGCCGGCCGTTCGCGCCCAAGGGCGCACTGTGGGCAGAGGCGCTGGAGCACTGGCAGGGTCTGCACAGCGACGAGGGAGCCCGCTTTGACCGCGAAATCCACATCGACGCCGCCTCGATCGTGCCGCAGGTCACCTGGGGCACCAGTCCGCAGCACGAGATCCCGGTCGATGGCGACATTCCCGACCCCTCGGCCGAGGCCGACGGCAACCGGCGCAAGGCCATGGAGCGCGCGCTGGAGTACATGGGGCTCAGCCCGGGACGGCCGCTGGCCGGTACGCCGATCGATGCGGCGTTCATCGGTTCCTGCACCAACAGCCGACTCAGTGACCTGCGTGCCGCCGCAGCCGTCCTGCGCGGACGCCGGGTGGCCGAGGGGGTCCGCGCAATCTGCGTGCCCGGGTCCAGCCGCGTGAAGGCGGCTGCCGAAGCCGAGGGACTGGATCGCGTATTCACCGAAGCGGGGTTCGAGTGGCGGGAGTCCGGCTGCTCGATGTGCTTCTTCGCCGGCGGTGAGAGCTTCGGGCGCGGCGAACGCGTGATCACCAGCACCAACCGCAATTTCGAGAATCGCCAGGGTCCGGGCACCCGCTCGCACCTCGCGAGTCCCGCCACCGTTGCAGCCTCGGCGCTGGCCGGACGCATCGCCGATGTACGCGACTACGCCCGGGAGGGCACATGAACATGACACCGTTCCGCCGCCACCGGGGCATCGCCGCACCCCTGGTGCGCATCAACATCGACACCGATGCCATCATCCCCAGTCGCGAGATGAAACGCGTCTCAAAGGAAGGCCTCGGCGAGGGTCTGTTCGCCAACTGGCGCTACAGCGACGTCGCCACCCGCGAGGAGAACCCCGACTTCGTGCTCAACCGCGGCCCCTTCCGCGAGGCGAGCATCCTGCTTGGCGGCGTGAACTTCGGCTGCGGCTCCTCCCGCGAGCACGCCGTCTGGGCGCTGGCGGTCTTAGGTATCCGCGCCGTGGTGGCACCGAGCTTCGGCTCGATCTTCTACGGCAACTGCGTGCGCAACGGCATCCTGCCGGTACGCCTGGACGAGGGCGCGATCGCGGCGATGGCCTCGCGACTCGAGGCCACCCCGGGCGGCGAGCTGACCATCGACCTGCCCGGGCAGGTGCTGATCGCCGATGACGGCAGCGAGTACGCCTTCGACATCGATGCCACCGACAAGGAAATGCTGCTCGAGGGCCTGGACCAGATCGCCCTGACGCTGCGCCACGATGATGCGATCCACGCGTTCATGGCGAGGGACCGGGAGGCGCGGCCCTGGATCTACTCCCTGCCGTCACCGCGGACGCCCGGCAGCTGACGGGGCCGGCCAGCCCCGCCCGCCGGGCCGCCCGCGGCGCCCTCAGTCGGCAGCCGGCTCGCCAGCCACCTCGCCCGCCGTCACCATCGCCTCGATCTCGGCCTGGCTGTAGCCGAGTTCAGCCAGGATCTCATGGCTGTGCTGGCCCTGGCGGGGGACATCATGGTGCAGCCCGAAACGCCGCTCACCCATTTCCAGCGGCAAGGCCGGCAGCCGGGCCTTCTCGCCGGCATGCTCGCCGTTGGGCACGGTGATCTCCACCAGTCCGCCGCCAGCATTGAGGTGCGGATCGTCGAACATTTCTTCGGGCCTGGCGATCGGTGCGAACGGCAGCCCGGTCTGCTCCAGCTTGGCCATCAGCTCGGCCTTGGTGTAGCCGCGGAAGACCTCCTTGATGACCGGGATGATGCGGTCACGCTGACGGACCCGGTCGCCGTTGGCGGCGAGCGTCTCATCGGCAGCGAACTCCGCCAGGCCGAAGGCCTCGCAGAACAGCCGCCACTGGGTGTCGCTGACCACGCCGACGAACACCTGTTCGTCATCGCCGGTCTCGAACACCTCATAGACCGCCCAGGCGGAAATGCGCGCGGGCATCGGGGCGGCCGCCTTGCCGGTCACCGCGTACTGCGCCATATGCTGGCCGACCAGGAACACGGTGTTTTCGAACAGCGAGCTGACCACTTTCTGTCCGCGCCCGGTGCGATGGCGCTGCTCCAGCGCCGCGAGCACGCCGAGCGCACCGAACATGCCGCCCTGAACATCGATGACACTGGCCCCGGCGCGCAGCGGACGTCCCGGCGGCCCGGTCATGTAGGCCAGCCCGCCCATCATCTGCGCCACCTCGTCGAGTGCCGTGCGGTGTTCGTAGGGGCCACCGAGAAACCCCTTCTCGGAGCAGTACACCAGCCCCGGGTTGCGCTCGGCCAGCGCCTCAAAGCCGAAGCCGAGCTTGTCCATCGCCCCGGGACGGAAGTTCTCGATCAGGACGTCGGCCTCGTCGATCATCTTCAGGGCGGCCGCGTGACCGGCCTCCGACTTGAGATCGAGGCAGATCGAGCGCTTGTTGCGGTTGTACATGGGGAAATAGCCGGCGCCCGAGCCCAGCAGGCGGCGGGTGTTATCGCCGCGGATCGGCTCGACCTTGACCACGTCCGCGCCAAGATCGGCGAGGATCAGGCCGCAGGCCGGCCCCATCACCATGTGCGTGAACTCGACTACCCGGATGCCCGCCAGGGGCAGTTGGCTGCTGCTCGTCATCGTCTTCCTCTTGTCATGATCCCCCCGTCCCCTTGGGTGGGGGTCGCTATCCTAGGCTAAAATGGCGGGAAATGTCTGGCAGCCCCGGAGGGCAGTACCCCTATGAGCGCACACTCCCCGCAGATCCTCGTCAGTGAAGTCGGCCCCCGCGACGGCCTGCAGAGCATCAAGTCGATCATGCCGACCGAGGCGAAAAAGGCCTGGATCGCCGCCGAGGCGGCCGCGGGCGTGCGCGAGATCGAGGTCGGCTCCTTCGTGCCACCGAAGCTGCTGCCGCAGCTGGCCGACACGGCCGAGATCGTGGCCTACGCGCGGACGATTCCGGGTCTGACCGTCGCCGCGCTGGTCCCGAACCTCAAGGGCGCGGAGAACGCCGTGGCCGCGGGAGCGCACAAGATCACCCTGCCCCTGTCGGTGAGTGAGACGCACAGCCTGAAGAACCTCCGCAAGACCCATGAGCAGGTGTTCGAGGAGGTGCGCGGCATCGTGGAACTGATCCGCGGCCTGCCGCCAGAGCAGCGTCCGCATTTCGAGGGCGGGCTGTCGACCGCCTTTGGCTGCACGCTCGAAGGCCCGGTGCCCGAGGACAAGGTCGTCGCCCTGGCTGCGAGGCTGATGGCTCTGGGCTGTGACGAGGTCGGCCTGTCCGACACCACCGGCTATGCCAACCCGGCCCAGCTGCAGAGGCTGATCCGGCTGGTTCGCGCCGAGGTGGGCGAACAGGCGCTGACGGGCGTACACCTGCACAACACCCGTGGGCTGGGCCTGGCGAACGCGCTGGCCGCCCTCGAGGTCGGAATCACCACGCTCGATGCCTCGCTGGGGGGCCTCGGCGGCTGTCCGTTTGCCCCCGGCGCCAGCGGCAACATCGTGACCGAGGATCTGGTGTTCATGCTCGACAGCATGGGCTTCGACACCGGCATCGATCTCGAGAAACTGCTGGCCGTGCGCAGCATCGTGATCGATGCCCTGCCGGGCGAAGAGATGTACGGATTCACACCGGACGCCGGCCTGCCCAAGGGCTACCATGGGCCCTGGGGCATCCCCGCCCACGCCGCCTGAGGAGGCCGTATGGACCGTGTCTGGATCGTCGTTGCCGATGCCGCCCGCGCGCGCATCCTCGCCACCGAAGGCCGCCCTGGCAAGACCCTGGAGGAACTCGAAGTGCTGGTGCACGGTGAATCACGTCAGCATGACCAGGATCTCGCCACCGACCGACCGGGCCGCGGCTGGGCCAATGCCAGTGGCGATGGTCGCCACGCCATGAGTCCGCCCACCGATCCTGCGGTCCATGAGCGCGATCGGTTTGCCCAGGCACTGGCGGAGCGGCTGCGCACAGGGCGCAATGCCGGGCAGTACGATCACCTGGTCATCGTCGCCGCACCCGCGTTTCTCGGCGCGCTGCGCGAGCAGCTCGACCCCGGCGTCGCCCGGGTCATCAGCGCCGAGGTCGCGAAGAACATCACCCGGGAAGACGATCCTGCTCGCCTGCGCGCGTATCTGCCCGACTTTCTCTACTGACGGGCGCAGGCCGCCAGCAGGGCCATGATGGCGGAACAGTGGCTGCTGCTCTTCGCCCACGTGGTGCTGGCACCGGCCACCGCCCTGCATGCGCTGCTCTACAAGCGCGACCCGCGAGCCGCGTTCGGCTGGATTGCGGTGTGCGTGCTGCTGCCACTTGGCGGGCCGGTGCTCTACGTGCTCTTTGGCATCAACAGGGTGCGAAGTGGGGCTGCGCGCCGGCTACCCAGGCGCTTCTCGCCGGGCTACGAGCGCGGCGATGCGGTAGCCCAACCCCACCCGCTGCCCGAAGACCTCTCGCCCCGCTACCTGCCGCTGGCGCGGGTCGGTGCCGGACTGAGCCGCCACGCCCTGCTGGCCGGCAACCATGTCGAGACGCTGCATAACGGCGAACAGGCCTATCCCCCCATGCTCGCCGCCATCCGTGGCGCCACACGGCGGGTCTATCTCTCGAGTTACATCTTCGACAGCGACGCCACGGGCCGGGACTTCGTCGATGCGCTGGCAGACGCCCAGACCCGCGGAGTGGACGTACGCGTACTGGTCGACGGGATGGGCGAGTGGTACTCCTGGCCACGCGTACGCCGCCTGCTGAGCCGCCGCGGCGTGCGCGTCGCCCGGTTCATGCCACTCACGCTGCTGCCGCCGTCGATTCACATCAACATGCGCAAGCACCACAAGCTGCTGGTGGTGGATACGGCACTTGCCTTCACGGGCGGCATGAACATCGGCGACCGGCACCTGGTGAGCGCCGGTCGCCGGGATGGCGGGGTGGCGGACGTGCAGTTCCAGGTCCGCGGACCGGCGGTCGCACAGCTCGAGGACGTGTTCCTGCAGCTCTGGAGCCTGACCACAGGAGATGCCCGAACCCTCACCGGACCGGCCCCGCCCTCGGCCGGCGAAATGCGCTGCCGGGTCATCACTGACGGCCCCGACGAGGACCTCGACCGCCTGACCATGCTGCTGGTGGCGGCCATCTCGATTGCGCGGGAGGACCTGCGCATCATGACACCCTACTTCCTGCCCCCCCGCGAGATCATCGCAGCGCTGCAGGCGGCCGCGGTCCGCGGTGTGGCGGTCACCGTGGTTCTGCCGGCGAAGAACAACCTGCCCTACATGCACTGGGCCACGCAGAACATGCTCTGGGAGCTGCTCAGCCGTGGCGTACGGGTCGTCTACCAACCCCCGCCGTTCGTGCATTCCAAGCTGTTCGTCGTCGACCGCGCATACGCCCTGATCGGCTCGGCCAACTGGGACGCCCGCAGCCTGCGACTGAATTTCGAGCTGATGCTGGAGATCTACGACGCGACCCTGGCAGGTGAGCTGGCGGCGCACATCGACGCGGCGGCCGAGGCCGGAGAGCGCGTGTCGCTCGCCGATGTCGACGGGCGCAGTCTGCCGGTGCGGTTGCGGGACAGCGTCTGCTGGCTGTTTACGCCGTACCTGTAAGCCCGGCCCGGCGGGCCCGGGCATAGGCCTGGGTGCCGTGATGCAGCACCTGATCCTCCGCCGCCAGCGCATCCGGTGCAAGATCATCCAGACGGGCAAGCCGTTGGTACACCGGCCCGAAATCCCGCTCGGCCGTCTGACGCAGAAGCTGCTCGAAATTCTCGATCACGAAGTAGACCTGCTGGAAGTCGTCGATCCGATAGCGGGTGCGCATGACCCGCTCGAGCGCGAAGGCCACGCGGTGCGGTGAGGCATCCTCGAGCGCGAACACCGACTCCGAAGCCGAGGAGACGATCCCGGCCCCGTAGATGCGCAGCCCCTGCGTGGTCGTCAACAGCCCGAATTCGACGGTGTACCAGTACAGCCGGGCGAGCTGCGGCAGCATACCAAGCCCCTGGGCGCGGAGTCCGCCTTCGCCGTAGGCCTGCAGATAGTCGGCGAACACCGGATGCGCCAGCATGGGCACGTGTCCGAAGACGTCGTGAAAGACGTCAGGCTCCTGCAGGTAGTCGAGCTGATCGCGCCGCCGGATGAACCGCCCAGCCGGGAAACGCCGGTTGGCGAGGTGTTCGAAGAAGACATCATCGGGCACCAGCCCCGGAACGGCGACGATCCGCCAACCGGTGCGCGCGGTGAGCACTTCCGAGAGGCGCTCGAAATCGGGGATGCCCCCCGCCTGCAGACCGAGACTCTCCAGCCCTGAGAGGAACGCCTCGCAGGCGCGCCCGGGCAGCAGCCGCGCCTGGCGCTGACCCAGCAGATCCCACACCGCGTGTTCCTCATCGGTATAGGCCGCCCAGCGCTGCGGGACGGTGTAGTCGCCGGCAATGTCCGGGTAGTCGGCCCGGTAGGACTCGAGACTGATGTCGGCCATGGCTTTTCCCGGCAGTTTGCACTAGCCTATTGGTTTCAAGTGTAACAAATTACCCGGAGGCGAGCACATGGCGGCCAGCGCGGAGATTGGCGAGGTGTCGTGGGAGAACCCCGTCGGCACCGACGGCTTCGAGTTCGTGGAATTCAGCGCCGAGGACCCGGCTCTGCTGGAGGATGTCTTCACGCGGCTGGGGTTTGCCAAGGTGGCGAAGCACCGGCGGAAGGCCGCCTGGCTGTATCGCCAGGGCGACATCAACTTCATCGTCAACGCCGAACCCAAGGGCCACCCCGCCCGGTTTCGCCAGGAGCACGGGCCCTCGGCCATCGCCATGGCCTTCCGGGTGCACGACGCGCGTGAGGCCTACCGCGAGCTGCTGGAGCGCGGCGCCAAGCCCGGCCAGACCGATGTCGGCCCCATGGAACTCAACATCCCGGCCATCGAGGGCATCGGCGGGGCGCTGGTCTACCTGGTCGAACACGGCCCGGTCTCGATCTACGACGTCGATTTCGAGTGGCTGCCCGGGGCGCCCCGGGACGTGCCTGGCGTGGGGCTGTCGAGCCTCGACCACCTCACGCACAACGTCTATCGGGGCCGGATGGATTACTGGGCGGAGTACTACGAGCGGCTGTTCAACTTCCGTGAGATCCGCTATTTCGACATCGAGGGCAAACTCACCGGCCTGAAGTCCCGGGCCATGACCGGCCCCTGCGGCAAGCTGCGGATCCCGATCAACGAATCCGCCGACGCCGACAGCCAGATCGAGGAATACCTGCTCGCCTACCGGGGGGAGGGCATCCAGCACATCGCGCTGGCGACCGACGACATCTGTACCGCGGTCGATGGGCTCTCGGCGCTGGGTATGAAATTCATGACTCCGCCGCCGGCGAGCTACTACGAGATGCTCGACGAGCGTGTGCCCGGCCACGGGCAGGACATCGAGGCACTCCGACGGCGCGGCATCCTGCTCGACGGCTCACCGGACGGGCGCATCCTGCTGCAGATCTTCACCGAGACCTGCATCGCGCCGATCTTCTTCGAGATCATCTCGCGCAAGGGCGACGAAGGTTTCGGCGAGGGCAATTTCCGCGCGCTGTTCGAATCCATGGAGCGCGACCAGATCCGTCGCGGCGTGCTGCGTGACCGCGACTGAGGGCTGACCATGAGCAGACGTCCCATCACCCTGCCCCGCATCGAGGGCCAGGTCTCGCGCCAGGCGCATGCCGACCTGCCGCCCGGCAGCTACGAGCGCGAGCTGGGCCGTGAAGGCTTCTTCGGCCCGGCCACCCACATGTATCACCGCCGGCCGCCAACGGGCTGGAGCCGTTTCGAGGGGCCGCTGCGCCCACGCGCGTTCGATCTGCGCCGTCTTGAGGACAGTCCCGAGGACACCTCGCCGTGGCAGGCGACGGCCGTCCTCGGCAATGCGCACTGCGCGCTTCGCTGGTGGCGGCTCGCACGGCCCATGGCCCGCCTGGCACGCAATGCCGATGGCGACGAACTGCTGTTCGTGCATGCAGGCCAGGGCACGCTGTGGTGTGACTACGGCCGGATGGTGATCGAGGCGGGCGACTACCTGGTGCTGCCCCGCGGCACGATGTGGCGCATCGACCCGGCAGAGCCCATGGCCTGCCTGCTGATCGAGGCGACCAACGGGGCCTACGAGCTGCCCGAGAAGGGCCTGGTCGGCCCGCACGCCATCTTCGACCCGGCCATGCTGGATACCCCGGTGATCGACGACGCCTTCGCGGCCCAGGCCGAGGCGCCGGGCGAGTGGCAGGTGGAGATCAAGCGGCGCAATGCGATCTCCGTAGCCACCTATCCGCACACTCCCCTGGATGCACTCGGCTGGAAAGGCGATCTTGCGCCGGTGCGCATCAACGTGCGGGATATCCGCCCGCTGATGAGCCACCGTTACCACCTGCCGCCTTCGGCGCACACCACCTTCGTCGCGCCCCGGTTCGTGATCTGTACCTTCGCGCCGCGTCCGTTCGAAACCGACCCGGGCGCGCTCAAGGTGCCGTTCTTCCACAACAACGACGACTACGACGAGGTGCTGTTCTACCACGCCGGCGACTTCTTCAGCCGCGACCACATCGACCCGGGGATGCTGACCTTTCATCCCTCGGGCTTCACCCACGGGCCACACCCGGGCGCGCTGGCCAGCATGTTCGAGCAGCGCCGCGCGGCCACCGACGAATATGCGGTGATGCTCGATGCGCGTGACCCGCTCGAGGTGGCCGATCCCGTCACCGTCGCCGAGAACCCCGCGTACGCCGACAGCTGGCAGGGCAAGCCGGCCGGAGAGAAAGCATGAAACTCGCCACACTGGACAACGGGCGCCGGGACGGCGCGCTGGTGGTGGTCAGCCGTGACCTCATGCGCTGCGCGCCCGCCGGAGACCTCGCCCCCACCCTGCAGGCGGCGCTCGATGACTGGGCGAGTATCGAGGCATCGCTCAGGACTCGCGCAGCGGCGCTGGAGAGCGGCGAAGCCGCCGGCACCGTGCCCTTTGACCCGGCCCGCGCCCGCTCGCCACTGCCCCGCGCCTTCCAGTGGGCCGACGGCTCGGCCTACGTCACCCACGTGGAGCTGGTACGCCGCGCGCGTGGTGCGGAACTGCCGGAACGCTTCTGGACCGACCCGCTGATGTACCAGGGTGGCTCTGACGTGTTCATCGACCCCCACGGTGAGATCGCGGCGGTGAGCGAGGACCACGGCATCGACTTCGAGGCGGAAATCGCGGTGATCACCGACGACGTGCCGATGGGTATCGAGCCGC
>SKYU01000004.1 GCA_007127715.1 Gammaproteobacteria bacterium
CGCAGACGTAAGTACCTTCGCGCGTCTCGTCGTTCAGGGGGCTGGTGAACGGTCGCTCCGTGCGCTCCCGGAACAGCACGTCCCATGCCAGCCCGTCGACGTAACGTCTCCAGAACTCGCGGCTGTGCTCCAGCCGCTCGATCTCTCCATTGCGTGTGAGCATTCGCGTGATGGCCTCGATGTCATGCGGGATGAGCGCAGCCCCGGCTTCCGCCCGGGACAGCGCGGGTACTGCGGCGGCGCAGGCCGCCAGGCTGCCGAGGAACACTCGTCTGTTCACGTCGATTTTCTCCCGCTTGTCAGCCATGCCACCCGGACGACCTCCGCCGGCGGGTCACAGTTCCGGACGACCCTCGCCCTCATGGTACGATGCCCGCCCGTTTCCGGATGTTCGGGATGCAGTCCAGTTTCGTAAAGATATACCAGCGCCTGGTGCTCGATCACCCCTGGACCGTTGTTGCGCTGGTGGTGGCCCTGCTGGCCGTCGCCGCGACCCAGGTGCGTCATTTTCAGCTGGACGCCTCGGCCGAGTCGCTGGTGCTCGAGGGCGATGCGGCCATGCACTATTACCGGGAGATCCGCAGCCGTTACGGGTCGGACGACTTCCTGATCGTGACCTGGACACCCGTCGGTGAGCTGTTCGCTACGCCTGTTCTGAGGCACCTGGAGGCATTGCGGGATGCGCTGGAGGCCCTGCCCGGGGTGGCCTCGGTGTTAAGTATCCTGGACGTGCCCCTGCTGGACAGCCCACGCGTCGGTTTTGCCGAGATCCAGGCAGGGACACGCACTCTGCTGGACCCGGACACTGATCGCGACCTGGCGCGCGAAGAATTCCGCAGCAGTCCCCTGTACCGCGACCTGCTGATGAACCGGGACGCCGATACCACCGCCCTGATTCTGTTCCTGGCGCGCGACGAGGACGCGCATACCCTGCTGACGCGTCGGGACGCCCTGCGGGTCAAACGGGGGGTGGACGGGCTCGACGAGGCGGAGCGCCGTGAGCTCGCCCGGCTCGACACCGACTATCCCGCAGTCAGCGAACGTCTCCAGGCTGAACAGGCGGCTGTGATCGCCGAGGTCCGTGCCGTCCTCGACGCGCACCGCGACCCTGCGCGGATCCATCTGGGCGGCGTACCCATGATCGCTGTCGACATGATCGACTTCGTGCGGGGCGATATCCGGACCTTCGGGATCGGTGTCGGCCTGTTCATCCTGCTGCTCCTGGCGGTCAGCTTTCGGCAGCTGCGTTGGGTGGTGATCCCCAGCGTGGTGTGCGGCGGGGTCGTGGTGGGGATGGTGGGGTTCCTCGGGCTGGTCGGCTGGCCCGTGACTGTCGTGTCCTCGAACTTCATCTCGCTGATCCTCATCCTGTCGCTGTCGCTGGTCGTGCACCTGGTCGTGCGCCAGCGCGAGTTGCACCAGATGACTCCGGGCGCGGGTCCGCGGGTGCTGATGCGCGGCACCGTCGAGAGCAAGTTCAAGCCCTCGCTGTACACGGCACTGACCACCATGGTGGCCTTCGGTTCGATGCTGTTCGCGGACATCCGTCCGGTGATGGATTTCGGCCTGATGATGGTCGTCGCCGTCGCCTTCGCGCTGGTACTGACCTTCCTGATGTTTCCGGCCCTGGTGATGTTGCTGCCCGCTGGCCCTGTGCCGCCTGTGCGGCGGGACCTTACGGCGCGTGTCAGTGCAGCGCTGGTGGGCCTTGCCCAGCACAGACCCGCCTGGGTGGGCCTGGGGTTTGTGATGGTGGTACTGGTCTCGCTCGCCGGGATCAACCGTCTCACCGTGGAAAACCGGTTCATTGATTATTTCAAATCCAGCACGGAGATCTACCAGGGCATGGAGCTGATCGACCGTGAACTCGGTGGCACCACCCCTCTGGACGTGGTGCTGGATGCCACCCGTGCGTTTCTTGACTTCGAACTTGCGGAAGTCGAGCCAGGCACCGACGGCTCCGACGGTTCACTGAACGATGACCTGGATTTCCTGGACGACCTGGACTACGGCTACGACGAGGACCGGGAAGGCCCCATCGGAGGATACTGGTTCACCAGCTACCAGCTCGATACCCTGGAGCGTATCCAGGCCTACCTGGACGGATTGCCCGAAACCGGCAAGATTCTCTCGGTGGCGACCAGCATGCGGCTGATCACTATGCTCAACAATGACGAGCCGCTGGACGGATTCGGCCTGGCGGTCATGTATGAACGCATGCCGCCGGAGCTGCGCGAACTGCTGTTCGACCCCTACATTTCAGCCGACGGCCACCAGGTGCGTTTCGACATCCGGGTCATCGACTCCGATCCAAATCTCTCGCGGGACGCCTTGCTGAGGCAGATCGAGCGCGAACTCGTGGAGCGTTTCGAGCTGCTGCCGGAGCAGGTGAATCTGACCGGGATGCTGGTGCTTTACAACAACGTGATGCAGAGTCTGGTACGGTCCCTGTACCTCACGATGGTGCTGGTGTTCGGCGCCATGATGGTGATGTTTGCGCTGCTTTTCCGGTCATGGAAGATGGCGCTGGTCGGCCCGCTGCCGACCCTGATTGCGGCGCTGGCAGTGATGGGTGCCATGGGGCTTGCAGGTCTGCCGCTTGACATCATGACCATGACCATCGCGGCGATCACCATCGGCATCGGTGTGCACGACACCATCCATTACACCCACCGCTACCAGGCGGAGGTGCAGGCGGGGGCTGATGACGCCCTGGCGGCGCGGACGTCCCACCTGCAGGTGGGACGGGCCATGATCTATACCACCGTGATCATTGTTGGCGGGTTTTCCATTCTGGCCGCCTCGAACTTCATGCCCACGATCTACTTCGGTCTGCTGACCGGGGTGGCCATGCTGTTTGCGCTGTTCAGCAACCTGACGCTGCTGCCGCTGCTGCTCCAGTGGTGGCGGCCGTTTGCCCCGCGGTCGACCTAGAACCCCAGGGTGGTTGCGAACTGCAGACGGTTCATGCGACCTGTGGCGCCTGACTCGATTTCCCGTCTGGCGTGGATGTACTCGAGACCGAAGCGCAGGTCCGCGGTAGCCTGGTAGATGAGGTTCACGTGTGCACTTTCGGCAGTGCGAGTCACGGCGGTGCCGGCGAGCGCGGTGTCGTGGTCCGCGCGGAACATCGAAACGGTGAAGTTCGAGCGCCAGCGCGGATTCCAGATGTGCCGGTAGGACAGGAACCCGCCCCATGCGTCGATGGTTTCCAGTTGCCCATTCGGACCGATCACGGCGTCGTTGGCGGTGTTCAGGCCCAGGTATCGGCCGATCCCCGGGCCACCGGAGAGCATCCAGCGGAGGTCGTTCTGTCCGAGGTCGATGCGCCCGGAGGCGCTCAGTCCCCAGGCGAACTGTCGCTCGCGCCCCTCGGGAGTGTCCAGACCGAGTTCTCGACCCAGTACCGCCATACTCAGGTGACCCCAGTCGGCGGTAAGGTTGTAGCGCATGACCATGTCCGGGACGCGCGCCGTGTCGGTGACCAGACGGGCGCCGCCGCCGAAGGGCGTGAGTGTAGTCTCGGGATTCTCGACGGCGATCTGCCAGGGGCCTCGGGTATAGCGGAGCTGGGGTTGACGTACGAAGATCGTGCCCTCTGAGGGCCCGATGAAATCCACGTTCTCCGGCAGGGCGCCCACATTGAAGAACGTGGTCCACGCCTGGCCCGCCAGCAGGCCGCGCCAGCGCAGGAACGCCTGGCGGACATTCGGACTGGTCGCGTTGGTGAGCCGCTCGTCGCCGCCGGTATTGGCTGAGAAATCGAATTCCAGGAACGCCTGGAGGTCTTCGCGGGGCCGGGTGACATCGAAAATGAAGCGGCTTTCGCGGGTGTGGCTGTCGAAGTCGGTGGCGGAAGCCTCCCCACCGACCGGCACGGCCGCCGGCACATGGAAATCGCGCAGCACGCCCTGCGCCGGGACGCGGCCGCCACTGTAGCGGCTCAGCATCATGTCGTGCTTGATGAAGCCGGTGAAGCGGAATTCGGTGCCGGGGCCGGCCGGAGGTGATACCGGTTCCGCCTGCCAGCTGGGTGGGGGGGCCACGGTCTCGTGCGCGGGCGCCTCCCGACTGGCTGACGACTGGTCGCCTGCGAGTAACGCGGCGACCAGTCGCTCGAGCTCTGCTACACGGGCTTCCAGGGCCTGTTCGCGGTCGTTCCCGACCGCCAGGCCAGGTGTCCCGAGTGCAAGCGCGAGGCCAAGTATTGGCGCGATGCGAGAACCGTTCATCCCTCTCCCCCTTGGTGGCAGCCACCCACGGCGACCCGGGCATCACTATGGGCGGCCTGCTGCGGTGTCGCCATTGGCGGAAGGTCGATACGACCAAGGTCGAACAGTGCCGTGTGTCAGAGGCAAGACGAAGGTCGCATGCCGGAGGTCGCCGAGGGGCTGCTAGACTCGCGGGCATACGGTTGCCGGTCATGCTGGAAGCTGCCGGCCTGACGTTTCCATGGGGGTGCTGATGCCCGCCGGAGCCAGCTACAAGGTCATCGTGGCCGATGACCATCCGTTGTTTCGTGAAGCGTTGGGGTTGGCCCTCGACCGCGCGCTCGGTGGGGTATCCGTGGTCGAAGCGAGCACCATGGATGAACTCGAACGGGTCTCGCGGGAGCACGAGGATGCCGACCTGGCGATGCTCGACCTGCATATGCCCGGGGTCCAGGGCTTTTCCGCATTGGTCTACCTGCGTGCTCATCACCCAGGTCTGCCGGTGTGCGTGATCTCGGCGAATGACAACCCCCTGGTCATCCAGCGCGCCCTTGATCATGGCGCTGCGGCGTTCATTCAGAAATCCGCCCCGGTAGGCGAAATCCGGGCCGCCCTGCAGGCAGTCCTCGCCGGCGATCTGTGGCAGCCACCGGGCCTCGATCCGCTGGGCGCCGGGGCCCCTGCGGACGAGCTGGAGGTGGCCGAGCGTATAGGTGAGCTCACGCCCCAGCAGTTCCGGGTCCTCATGATGGTCACCGAGGGGTTGCTCAACAAGCAGATTGCCTTCGAGCTCGCCATCTCGGAGGCTACGGTCAAGGCTCACATGACTGCGATTTTCCGCAAGCTCGCTGTCAGCAACCGGACCCAGGCTGTCCTGGTGGCGAGGCGGCTGGCTGTGGACGCCCCTGAGCAGAGCAGCCGAGAATTCAGCGCCTGAGGTGGCAGGCGTGCACGACCATGGTCGTATGGGCAGTCGCGGCGCGCGCGCCTAGACTGCGGGCAGCCTGGCGGTACATCCCGTGCCGGCAGGGGGGTCTCGAGGGGGAGCACAGCCAATGACGAACGAGAAGTCCGCCGCGGCATACTGGTCGGCGAATCTGCGCATCATCATCATCTGCATGGCCATCTGGGCGCTCGTATCCATTGGCTTCGGGATCGTCCTGCGGCCGGTACTGGCCATGCTGCCCATCACGATCGGCGGCACAGATCTCGGTTTCTGGTTCGCGCAGCAGGGCTCGATCCTCACGTTCATCGCCCTGATCTTCTACTACACCTGGTATATGAATCGCCTCGACCGCCGCTTCGGCGTAGACGAGCAGTAAGGAGGCGGTGACATGGACCAGTATGTTCTCAACCTGATCGTTGTCGGCGCCTCGTTCGCGCTGTATGTCGGAATCGCCATCTGGGCCCGTGCCGGGAGCACGGCCGATTACTACACGGCCAGCCGCGGCGTAAACCCCGTGGTCAACGGCGCGGCGACCGCAGCCGACTGGATGTCCGCGGCCTCGTTCATCTCGATGGCTGGATTGATCGCCTTCGTGGGTTACGGTAATTCGAGCTATCTCATGGGCTGGACGGGCGGCTACGTCCTGCTGGCTCTGCTGCTCGCCCCGTATCTGCGCAAGTTCGGCCGGTTCACGGTGCCGGAGTTCATCGGTGACCGGTTCTACAGCCAGAGTGCGCGGATTGTCGCCGTCATCTGTCTGCTGGTGATCTCCATCACCTATGTCATCGGTCAGATGACCGGTGCCGGCGTCGCCTTTTCCCGGTTCCTGGAAGTGCCGAACACCACGGGCCTGGTCATTGCCTCGACCGTCGTATTCATTTATGCAGTACTTGGCGGCATGAAAGGCATCACCTACACGCAGCTCGCGCAGTACTGTGTCCTGATCACCGCCTACACCATTCCTGCCGTGTTCATCTCTCTGCAGCTGACCCAGAATCCGGTACCGGCGCTCGGGCTGTTCTCCACCCACGCCGAATCCGGTATGCCGCTGCTGACACGGCTGGATCAGGTTCTGACCGAGCTCGGGTTCCATGATTACACCGGGCACCACGGGACCACCCTCAACATGGTGCTCTTCACCCTGTCGCTGATGGTCGGTACCGCAGGGTTGCCGCACGTGATCATCCGTTTCTTCACGGTGCCCAAGGTGGCGGATGCCCGCAAGTCGGCCGGCTGGGCGCTGGTGTTCATCGCGCTGCTCTATCTGACGGCACCGGCAGTTGGCGCGATGGCCAAGCTCAATATCATCACGACGCTCTATCCCGACGGGACCAGCGAGCCGCCGATTGCCTACGAGGACAAGCCCGACTGGATGAGCAACTGGGCGCAGACCGGGCTGTTGCAGTTCGAGGACAAGAACGAGGACGGACGCATCCAGTACTACAACGACCGTTCCGAGGCCTTCGCGGAAGTCGCCGCCGAGCGCGGTTGGGAAGGCAACGAGATCGTGGTTTTCAACCAGGATATCCTGGTGCTGGCGAATCCCGAGATCGCGCAGCTGCCCGGCTGGGTGCTCGCGCTGATCGCCGCCGGTGGGCTGGCTGCCGCGCTGTCGACGGCGGCGGGATTGCTGCTGGCCATCTCCTCGGCCATCAGTCATGACGTCCTGAAGTCGGTGCTGACGCCAGGGATCAGCGATCGCCAGGAGCTGCTGGCCGCGCGCGTCTCGATGGCCTTTGCCATCGTGCTCGCCACCTGGCTTGGCCTCAATCCACCGGGCTTCGCCGCCCAGGTGGTCGCGCTCGCCTTCGGTCTGGCGGCCGCGACCCTGTTCCCGGCGCTGATGATGGGCATCTTCTCCAAGAAGATGAATACCCAGGGTGCGGTCGCCGGCATGCTGGTCGGGCTGTTCAGCACGCTGCTCTACATCTTCACCTACCTCGGATGGTTCTTCGTACCGGGGACGGCCATGTTGGATAACGTACAGGAGAACTGGCTGTTCGGCATCTCGCCGCTTTCGTTCGGCGCTGTGGGTGCGATGCTGAATTTCGGTTCCGCCTGGCTGGTGATGAAGTTCACCAAGGCACCGCCGCCTGAGATCCAGGAGCTGGTCGAGAGCATTCGCGTGCCGCGAGGCGCGGCAGCGGCCATCGATCACTGATGCTGCTGGAATTCATCGCCGCGATCGCGCTGGGGCTGGGCACCGCCGGTGTGGCCATGGCCCTGAACCTTGCCCTGCGGCGGCGGTTGCCGGCCTGGACGGTGCCGGCGGCGGCCGGACTGGCGATGATCGGGTTCATGGTGCACATGGAATACGCCTGGGCCGAACGCACCACGGGACAGCTGCCGGACGGCGTGGTCGTCGCCTCGACCGGCCAGACGGTCTCCTGGTATCGGCCCTGGACCTGGATCAAGCCGCTGGAATTGCGGATTCTGGCAGTGGATACCCGCCGCAGCCGACGTCATCCAGACGCGCCGGGACAGGTCATGACCACCGTGATACTGCTGGAGCGCTGGATGCCGACGCGGGAGATTCCGGTGGTGTTCGACTGCCTCGGCGCACGTCGTGCAGATCTGCATGCTGGCGTGGAACTGGCAGCAGATGGTCGGCTGGAAGGTGCAACCTGGCGGCAGATCGGTGCCGAGGACCCTGCCCTGCGTGTGGCCTGCGGCGCCTGACTGGCGATCTCAATGCAGGCCCCGCGACGAGGTGGCGCGGTGGGGGGGCGCGGTAGCGAGTCGGCCCAGCAGAGCGCGAAGTGCCGCAGGCTTGAGCGGTTTGGTCAGAACCCGCAGGCCGATGGTGCGCGCCCGTTCCCGCACCGTTTCGCTCTGGTCGGCGGTGATCAGGATGCCTGGCAGCGTTGGCATCGCCCACTGTTCGCGCAGCGCAGCCATGACTGACAGCCCGTCCTGGCCGTCATCGAGATGGTAATCGACCAGCACCACATCGGGTGGAGCCGCGCGCCTTGCCAGCAGCTGACGCGCGTCCGCGCCGCTGGTTGCTGTGAGTACCTCGCAGCCCCACGGCCGTATCAGCGCACCCATCCCTGCAAGGATGTCTTCCTCGTTGTCGATACACAGCACCACGAGTCCCGTCAGGTCCTGGGGATTGCGCCGTCTCGCTGGACGTGTCAACGAGGTTGTCTCTCCAGCGCGTGCAAGCGGTACCGTGATTTCGAACACCGTGCCATGGCCCGGGCGCGAGCGAACCTGGACCGGGTGATCGAGCATTCTGGCGACACGTTCCACGATCGCGAGCCCCAGTCCGAGTCCCCGTCCCTGGCCGCGCTGTGCGCCCTGCAGGCGGTGAAATTCGCGGAAGATCGCTTCCGTCTGATCGGCGGGGATTCCCGGGCCGGTATCGAGAACCTGGATGACCAACTCACCGGCCCGCCTGCGGCAGCCGAGCAGCACGCGACCGGAGGGTGTGTAACGCAGTGCATTGGAGAGGAAGTTCTGCAGGATCCGGCGCAGCAGTTTCGGATCGGAACGTACGGTCGCACTGCAGTCGATACGGTCGAAACGCAGCCCACGTTCCGCGGCCAGGGCCGAGAATTCGGCATACAGCGGGTCCAGCAGCTCCGAGACCGGGAAGCTCCGCAGCTCCACCGGCATGGCGCCCGCGTCCAGCCGCGAGATGTCGAGCAGCGCACTCAACAACTGCTCGGCACTCTCGAGCGCGCCGTCCAGCCGCTCCACCAGGTGTTGCTGTTCAGAGGTCTGCCCGGGGAGCTGGGCCAGCGACGAGGCAAACAGCCGGGCGGCATTCATCGGCTGGAGCAGGTCATGGCTGGCCGCCGCCAGGAAACGGGTCTTGGACTGGTTGGCCTCGTCGGCCGCCGCCTTGGCCACCCTCAGCGCCTCTTCGACCCGCGCGCGCATGGTGACCTCGCGCCGCAGCTCGGCGTTGAGTCCGGTGAGTTCACGGGTGCGTTCGTCGACACGCTGCTCAAGCCCGCCCAGCGCCTCGGTCAGGCGTTTTTCACTGTCACGAAGCGCGGCTTCAGTCCGCCGCCGGGCGGTCACGTCGGTGAAGCTGGTCACGAAGCCACCGCCCGGCATGGGGTTGCCGCGGATCTCGATCACCCGGCCATCGGCGCCGACGCGTTCGTAGTAATGCGGGCTGCGCTGGCGCAGCCAGGCCATGCGACGCTCGACCAGTGTGGCGATCTCGCCCTCGCCGAGCCAGCCGCGGCGTGCGTTGAACTCAAGCACCTCGACGATCGGGCGGCCGATATGAATCAGGCCTTCCGGGTAGTCGAACAGCCGCAGATACGCCCTGTTCCAGGCGACCAGGCGGAATTCAGCGTCGATCACGCTGATGCCCTCGGAGAGGTTTTCCATGGCCGACTGCAGCAGTTCCTGCCGGAACTTGAGGCGCTGGGAGGTCCGGTCGAGGAGGCGGACGACCGCGTCGAAACGCATGCCTGTCCCCGCGAGCGCGGAGGTCAGCACCTGGCGTGCGGAACTCGCCCCGATGACGCCAGACAGCACCCGTTCGGTATGCTGCAGCAGCTCGCCATCGGCGGGCTGGTCCTCATGCAGCGGCTGTCCGCGCTGTCGGGCGTACGCCTCGAAGGTCTGGCGGCTTCGGCTCTCTCCAAGGAACCGCTGGGTCAGGGCCATGAAATCGCCGACCTTGGCGATCCCGACACCGGGCAGGGCGTCGGCAGTCGCGCCGAGGGCCGCGCCGTGGAAGGCGTTCGCCTGGATGCGGTCGATGGGCCGTTCCTGGCCGGCCCAGGTTCCGGCCAGCAGTCCGCCAACGTTCATCAGCAGCGACCAGAATACGCCGTGGCTGAGGGGGTCGTCGAAGCGGCTGCCGAAAAGCGCCTCGGGTCTCAGCCAGGCGATCCCCAGCGGCCCCTCGTCCAGCCAGCCGGTCAGCACGCCCGTGCCCTGCAGGATCACCGGCAGCATCAGGCAGTAGAACCACCCGGCGAAACCGAGCGAGAGCCCGAGTGTGGCGCCATGGCGGTTGGCGCCGCGCCAGTACGCTGCCGCGACCATCAGCGGGCCGAACTGGGCGACTGCGGCGAACGACAGCAGCCCGATGCCCGCCAGCGTCTCCGCATAGCCGAACAACCGATAGTAGCCCCAGGCGAACAGCAGCAGTGCGACGATGACCAGCCTGCGCACCCCCAGCAGGAGTCGCCCGAGGTCGGCTTCCCCCGCCGCGCGCGCGGCATGTCTGCGCAGCAGCGCGGGCATCACGATGTCATTGGACACCATGGTGGACAGGGCCACGGCCGCGACGATCACCATGCCGGTTGCCGCAGAGAAGCCGCCGATCATGGCGAGCAAGGCCAGGCCATGTTGTCCCGCAGACAGGGGCAGGGCGATCATGAAGGTGTCGGAGGGCACGCCGCGCTCGAAGCTGAGCAGTCCGGCCACGGCGATCGGCACCACGAACACGCTGATCAACACGAGGTAGGCCGGGAAGAGGATCCGCGCCCAGCGCACATCGCGCTCGCTGGTGCTCTCCACCACGGCCACATGAAACTGTCGGGGCAGACAGAATATGGCCAGCATCGACAGGAGAAGGATGGTGAAGAAGCTGAGCGTGAGCGCATCCGGTGCGAACATGCCCGCCACCACCGCGTCGTCGATCCGCAGCGGATCGAGCGTGTTCAGGCCATCGAACATGAACCAGGTGACGAAAACACCGACTGCGAGGAACGCCAGGAGTTTCACCAGCGATTCGAACGCCACTGCCAGCATCAGGCCCGGGTGATGCTCGGTCGCGTCGAGCTGCCGGGTTCCGAACAGGATGGTGAACAGCGCGAGCAGCAGGGCCACGAGCAGGGCGGTGTCGGTGAGCAGCGCCCCAGGGGTATCGGCCACGGCGACGCCATTGTCCGTCGGCCCCGTCAGCAGGGTGAATCCCATGGCGATGCCTTTCAACTGCAGCGCGATGTAGGGCAGTACCCCCAGCGTCGCGACCACGGTGACCAGCACGGCCAGGCCCTGAGTTTTGCCGAAACGCGAGGCCAGGAAGTCCGAGATCGACGTGATGTTCTGTTCCTTGCTGACCCGGACGATGCGCACGATGAATCCGCCCAGCACGACGAACATCAGTGCCGGACCGAGGTACACCGGCAGGAAATCCCAGCCGTTGGTCGCAGCCTGACCGACCGCGCCATAGAACGTCCAGGAGGTGCAGTACACTGCAAGCGACAGGCTGTAGATCACTGGCTGTGCAAACAGACCGCGCCCACGTCGCGCGTAGCGGTCACCCCACCAGGCGATCAGGAACAGCAGCGCCACGTAGGCCAGCGAGACGGTGACGATGAAGGCAACTGAAAACACGACTGCTGGGCCTGGCCGAAAGGCTCCCGGTGGCGTCCACACATGGGCCGCTCGGATCATAACAGGCTGTGGGGCGGCGCCGGCCGCCAGCGGCAGGGGGTGACGTGCGCGGCATCGACTGGCGACAGCTGCTGGTGGTCTCCGCGGTCGGGGGCCTGTGTCTGGCGTGGCTGGTGGTCGCCGGGGGGCTGCTGCGAGCGGTGCTCGGGGACGAGGACTGGCAGGCGGTGACGGCCCTGCTGGGCGGACGTGTCGGCCTGCTGGTGCTGCTGTGGGCACTGGCACTGGTGCCAGTGAGTCTGCTGGTCGGTCAGTTGCTGGAGCGCTACGTCCGCGCCCCGGCCCGCCTGGCCGGGGCGCTGCGTGCAGCGCTGCATGCCGGAATCCACCACCCGGTGGTCCCTGATGGCAGCCGAGAGACCCGCGAAATCGCCGAGCTGGTCAATGCGCTGGTGGCTGAGCGGGAAGCGTTGCACCAGGAGATGGACCAGCGCGTCGGTGAGGCGGCGCGGGCGACCGAACTGGAACGCAACCGGCTGGCGGCACTGATGTCGGAGCTTGCACGCAGCGTGGTCGTCTGCACGCTCGATGGCCGTATCCTCCTGTACAACCAGCGTGCGCGGCTTCAATTTCGCCGGCTGTCGCGCGTGGCCGGGCTCACGGGCGGGAACGAGTTGATCGGTCTCGGGCGGTCGATCTATGGCGTGCTGGACCGCGAGCTGGTCAGCCATGCGCTGGAAAATGTCCAGCGCCGGCTGGCCCGGGGTGCGGAGTCCCCTTCGGCGCAGTTTGTCACGCCCACCGCGTCGGGCGGCCTCCTGCGCGTCCAGATGGCGCCTGTGCGTGCGGATGCAGAGGTGTCGCGGCCACAGGATGTTTCCGGCGCAGAAAAGCCGCCTGAGCTGGCCGGGTTCGTGCTGCTGATCGAGAACGTCACCGAACAGCTGCGTGCCGATGCCGAAGAGGACCGCCTGGTCGCCGGTCTGGTGGAGGACTGCCGACGTCTTGTCGCCCGCGCACCTGAATTTCTGCCCGTTGCCGACGGCGCGGACGGCCTGCACGAGGATTCGGTCGCCGCCGTGTCCGAGGTGCGTGCGCTGCTGGCCGGCTTCGAGCGGCGGCTGGAGAAGTTCTCGAACGAGCGCGCCGCCCTGGTGCCTGCGCGCTGGCCTCTGGAGGATATGCTCGGCAGCGAACTGCTGGAGATGCTGGAGCAGCGGCTCGCCGAGCGGCTGCCCATCGAGATCCGGTGTGATGCCCTGCCGTCACTGGTCTGGCTGCGCGTGGAAAGCTATTCGTTCATGCAGGCGGTCGTACATCTCGCCGCCCGCGCCTGGCGCGACGCCGGGGCACGCACGCTTCGCGTGGCACTGGTCAGCGACCGCGCACGCGCAGCCGTGCAGTTGTCCTGGCCTGCCGAGGAGCCGTTGACGGATACGCTGCTCGAGGACTGGACAGGCTCGTCGATGGCGGGGAACGGCGAGGCCGGGCTGTCGGTGTGTGAGGTGCTCGCCCGCCACGGTGGAGTGCTCGAGACGAGCGGCCCTCAGGAGGGCCGGCTGTACCTGCGCCTCCCCCTGCCGTTGGCGCCACCACAGGAGGAACTGCCCCAGGCGACCTGGCTGCGCGGGGAGAGCCGGCCCGAGTACTACGATTTCGACCTGTTCCGGGGGTCGGCGCGCGCCAGCTCTTTGGAGGACAGCCGGCTCGACGACCTGGTCTTTACCGTTTTCGACACAGAGACCACGGGGCTCGACCCTGGCGGCGGTGACCAGATCCTGCAGCTCGGTGCCGTTCGCATCGTCAACGGACGCGTACTCGCGCACGAGAATTTCGAGCAACTGGTCGACCCCGGGCGCGCCATCCCCGTCGCGGGTATCGCCATCCACGGCATCACGCCCGAGATGGTCGAGGGGCAGCCCGGGATCGAGACGGTCCTGCCGGCGTTTCATGCCTTCTGCGAGGGTACGGTCCTGGTCGCACATAATGCCGCCTTCGATATGCGCTGTCTGGAAATGGCCGAAGCACGTGCCGGCGTGCATTTCGACCACCCCGTGCTCGACACGCTGCTGCTCTCCGCCGTGCTCTCTCCCGAAGAGTCTTCCCATCGGCTGGAGAACATCGCCCAGCGTCTGGGGCTGCCGATCATCGGTCGGCATACGGCTATGGGCGATGCACTGGTCACGGCCGAGATCTTCGTGCGGCTGCTGCCCTTGCTGGCCAACCGGGGCATCGAGACGCTCGCGCAGGCCAGGGAAGCTTCGCGGAACACCTACCTGGCGCGGTTGCGCTACTGACCGGAGATGCTGTGATGAACCGAGCCGAGGGGGTCGAGTTTCTGTCCACGGTGGCGCCTTTCTCGGAGCTGGACCGCGAGGCGCTCGCCGTCATAGCCACGCGGTTCGGGTCTCGTCGGCAGGCCGCTGGCGAATCGCTGGGACGGTTCGCGCAGCCGGGACGTCACGGCCTGACCGTCATCCGCGAGGGCGCGGTGGAACTTCTCGACGACGAGGACCGACGCCTGGAACAGCGGGGCGAGGGCGAGCTGTTCGGTCACGCGATCATTCTGGAGGGCGAGGTTCGTGACTATAGGGTCAGGGCGACCGAAGACGGTGTGCTCTGGCAGCTCTCTGCCGAGGCGCTCGACGACATCGTCGCGGCCTACCCTCTGGTGGGCCACTTTCTGAGCGCGGCGCCCGGAGAGCGCCTGGCCGCGGTGGGGGGGCAGACTACCGGAACGCTGGATGACCTGCGTCTGCGTGCGCCCGTGACCGTGACGGCGGACACCCCGGTGACCGAATGTGCCCGGATGATGGCGATGCACCAGGTCAGCTGTCTGCCGGTGCTGCGCGGGCAAACGCTGGTGGGGATCGTGACCGACCGCGATCTACGCAGCCGGGTGCTGGCGCGGGAACTCGATCCGCGTACCGCCATCGCCGAGGTCATGACGCCCCGGCCGCTGACGGCGCACCCGGCCAGTCGCATCGAGGATGCTCTGGTGGAGATGATGCGTCTGGGCATCCACCATCTCCCCGTGGTCGATGACGGGCAGCGACTGGTCGGAGTGATCAGCGCGGGGGATCTGCTGCGTCGTCAAGCGCCTCATCCGCTGCGCCTGGTGCGGGACATCCAGCGGGCGATCGATACGGATGAACTGGTCGCCCTCGCGGACCAAGGCCCGGGGCTGCTCGCGGCACTCTCACGCCAGGGCAGTGAGGTTGGCGAAGTGGGGCGGATCGCCAGCATGATCACCGATGCCTGTACCCGTCGGCTGCTGGCGCTGGCGCAGGCCAGGCTGGGGAAGGCGCCGTGTGCCTGGACCTGGCTCGCCTTCGGTTCGCAGGCGCGCATGGAGCAGGGTCTGGTGAGCGACCAGGACAACGGACTGCTGCTCGCCGAGACGCCGGATGCAGACGGCGAGCGGTATTTTCGCGAACTCGCTGTATTCGTCTGCGACGCTCTGGACCGTTGCGGTTATGTGCACTGTCCGGGGGGTGTCATGGCCAAGGGCCGCTGGCGCATGTCACAGGCGAAATGGCGAGCGGTCTTTGCGGGCTGGATGCATGAGCCCACCCCCGAGTCGGTACTCAACTCCAGTATCTTCTTCGATATGCGCGGCGTGGCCGGTGATGTGAATCTGGCCGAGCGGTTGCACGAGGAGGTGCTGGCGCGGGCCAGTGAAGCCCGTATCTTCCTGCGCTTCCTGGCGGCCGAGTCGATGACCCATACCCCGCCGCTGGGGCTGTTCCGGCAATTCGTCCAGGAGCGCGATGGCCGCCACAGCCACGGTCTCAACCTGAAAAAACGCGGGGTCCTGCCGATAGTCGATCTGGCCAGGGTGCGCGCCCTCGAAGGCGCCAGTACCGAAGTCGCGACGGAGGCACGGTTCCGGGCCGCGGCGGCGGCCGGGCTGATGAATGCGCGCGATGCCGAGGACCTGGTCCACGCCTACCGCTTCATCGGGAACATCCGGCTGGCTCATCAGGCGCGCCAGCATGCCCGCGGCGAGGCACCCGGCCATCTCGTCGACCCGCAGGATCTCTCGGGGCTGCATCGCCGCTATCTCCGCTCGGCGTTCGGGATCGTCCGCAGCGCGCAGCGTGCGCTGGCGCAGCGCTACGCGCTCTAGCCGCTGCAGCGTCGTCGAGTGGCAGGTCTTCGAGGACTCAGGGCGAGATCAGCGCGACGCCGAACAGGCTCGCGTGCAGCCAGAACAGAAATGCCGCATACAGCGCCAGTCCACCGACCACCACAATGATGTCATTGGCCGGGGTAACCGGCGCCTGCAGCGGACTGGCCTGGGCGCGGCGCTTCAGTGAGATCCGGTCGGCCACCGCCCAGGCGAGGAAACCGCCGAACAGCAGCAGTGCAGCCAGCGTGCCATTGACCAGCAGATGGGCCAGTGCCCAGGCCTTGACCGCGACCAGCATCGGGTGCTTGAGCATGCGCTGGATCCGGCCGGGGAAATACGCCGCCAGCAGCGCGGGGAAGACCGCAAGCATGAGCAGCATGGACAGATGGTGGGTCCATGCAGGCGGGCTGTAGAGCACCACCGGATCGAACCGTGCCTCTGCGTAGCCTCGAACGATCAGCACCAGCCCCACCAGCGAGACGATGCCGTAAAGCCCTTTCCAGGGCCACTCACCGAGCCGCGCCACCATGGCGTCGCGCCACGGATGCGCGACGATGGATACCGAGTGCACGCCGAGAAAAAGCACCAGGCCGATGATCAGTTGCAACATGAGCATATCCCGCCGATGAAATCCGCGGTCATCCTAGCGCAAACGCTTCCACGATGGCGCGCCGGTCTCAACGCTTGACGAAGTCGTCCTGACGGGCGACACCGAACATCTGCTGGAGCATGGCGTCCTCGCGCTCGGCCAGCGCTTCGAGACCGTTGGGTGGACGGATGAACACGGTCAGCGAGCTGATCTGGCCGCGCTCGTTGAGTGTGAAGATGTCGATGCCGTGGAGCTTCTTGTCGCCTACGGTGCCATCAAACTCCATCACCACTTCGTTGCCGGAAATCCACTGCCGGTGATAGGTGAAACCCTCGATCGCCTGCGGCACCATCGACAGGATGCCGATCATCCAGTTGCGGTCGGTCACCGGCCGCCAGAACCTGGGCGTGTGGAGCACGACCTCGTCTGCCACCATGTCCGAGAAGGCCGTGGGGTCGAGGTAGGCTTTCTGCTCGATGAACTCGCGCAGTCTTTTCGCAAAGGCCTCGGCGATGCTCTGGTCTGTCATGACGTGTCACTGTCCTCTCTGTGGGTCTGGTGGCTGGTCACCCTGCAACGCGGCGACCGAGCATGCCGCACATGATACGCGGTGTCCGTGCCCCTGATCATGTTGCGGCGGCGCAGCATCCAGGCAGGGCGGAATCAGGATTGCATCTCCCGGAGCGCAGGCCGATACTGCGGCAAAAATACCGTAAATTCCGGCCATCCAGCCGCTTTCTCCGGGGGAAAGAGATGACGACCAGACTTGCCGTACGTTGTGCCATGGCGACGCTCGCCGGGAGCGTTCTGACCCTCCCCGCGCATGCCCAGATCGATGAGATCGTGGTGACCGCCACCAAGCGCGAGCAGACCCTGCAGGATGTGCCCGTGGCCGTGTCCGTGGTCCAGCCGGAGGTGATGGCCCAGGCGCAGATCATCGACATCCTCGATCTGCAGTCCATCGTGCCCTCGCTGCGGGTCACCCAGCTGCAGACCTCGACGCAGACCAATTTCCTGATCCGGGGTTTCGGCAACGGCGCGAACAACCCCGGGATCGAGCCGGCCGTGGGTGTGTTCATCGACGGCGTCTACCGTTCGCGATCGGCTGCCCAGATTGGTGACCTGCTGGATATCGAGCGTATCGAAGTGGTGAAAGGCCCGCAGAGCACGCTGTTCGGCAAGAACGCCTCGGTGGGCGTCATCAACATCGTCACCCAGCGCCCTTCGCGTGAGTTCGGCGGCCACGCCGAAGCCTCGATCGGCAACTACAACCAGCGTATCCTCCAGGGCCGCGTCACCGGGCCGCTGGGCGAGGCGACCGCCTTCAGCCTGACCGGCAACATCAACAAGCGAGACGGCTACTTCCGCAATCTGTTCACCGGCGATGACCTCAACGAGCGGGACCGCTGGAGTCTGCGTGGGCAGCTCTTGTGGGAACCCTCCGATACACAGAGCTGGCGGCTCATCGGCGATATCAGCCGGATCGATGAGGCCTGCTGCGGCGTGTCCAATCTGGTCGACGGCCCCACGGGTGCTGCGGTACGGGCTGTCGGTGGCGATATCTTCCCCGAAGACCCGTTTGCCCGCCGGGGGTTTTTCGACGTGCAGCCGGAGAACCGGGTCGACAACAGTGGCCTGTCGCTGCAGGGCGACTTCGACCTCGGCGCGCTGACGCTGACCAGCATCACGGCGTTCCGCACCCAGGAAGCGCGTTTCGATTACGACACCGATTTCACCAGTGCCGATCTTGTCCCGACCAACGAGAGCATCCAGGACATCGACACCTATACCCAGGAGCTCCGCCTGGCCTATCTCGGCGACGGCCCGATCACCTGGCAGGTGGGCGGGCTGTTCATGCGCGAGGAGGTGGAATACATCAACGGTATCCAGCTTGGCAGCGCCTTCAGAACCTATGCCAGTCTGCTGGCGGGCGACCCTGCTGCGTTCGACGGCCTGGAGGCGGCGCTGGGGCTGCCCTCCGGCATCCTGTTCGGGGCGGGGCAGGGCAACCGCGCGGTGTTCGAACAGGACAACAATTTCTATTCCCTGTTCGGCCAGATGGACTGGGCACTGACCGACCGGGCGACGTTGACGCTGGGACTGGCCTATCTCAACGATCGCAAGAAGGTCTCGGCCACCGACAACCATACCGATGTGTTCTCGCAGCTCAATTTCGTCGACATCGGCTTTGCCGTGACCCTCGACGGCCTGCTGCAGGCGGGGTTGCCGATCGAGGTGGCCGGTCCCATTGCCGACCAGGGCAGCGTGACGCCCTGCGGCCCCAACGGCGCCGCGCCCCAGCCGCCGAACTGCAACCCGTTCCTGGCACTGTATCCGCTTCAGTTCATCATTCCGCTGGATGGATTCCGGAACGAACGCACCAGTGACAGTCGTCTCAACTACAACATCCGGCTGGCTTACGAGGTCAGCGACAACCTCAACGTGTACGCCGCTTGGGCGACCGGCTACAAGGCCACCTCGTGGAATCTCTCGCTCGATACCCGGCCGTTTGGCGGTCCCGGCAGCTCACCGCTGGGTGGGTTCGACAACCCGTTCTATCCGCGCTTCGGCACCCGGTTCGCCGACCCGGAGAAGGTCGAGGTGCGCGAACTCGGACTGAAGGGTCAGTGGGCGGATGTCGCGCTCAATGTGGCCGTGTTCGAGCAGGTGGTGAAGGACTTCCAGTCGAACATCTTCGTGGGGACGGGTTTCGTGCTGGCGAATGCCGGTCGCCAGACCACCAAGGGGCTGGAGTTCGACCTCCAGTATCGCCCGCTTACCGCGCTGGAGCTCGCGGTTTCCGGCACCTTCCTCGACCCCCGGTACGACAGCTTTCCGGGTGCGACAGGTGTCGATGGACCTGTGGATCTCTCGGGCGAACGGCCCTCGGGCATCCATCGCACCAGCCTGTCTACCGCGGCCACCTGGTACTGGCAGGCGGGTCAGGTCGACGGTTTCGTGCGGGCGGATTACCTCTATGAGGACAATGTCCGCTTGGTCTCGAACGTACCCCCGGAAGTGGGTTCGCGCCAGGTCAATCAGCTGAATGCCAGCGTCGGGCTGAGCCTGGAGGATTGGGACGTGGTGCTCTGGGGCCGCAACCTGACGAACAACGATTTCCTGATCAGTGCCTTCCCGTCCGTGGCTCAGTCGGGCAGTTTTTCAGGCTATCCCAACCAGCCGAGAACCTGGGGCATCACCTTGCGTCGGACCTTCTGAACGGCAACGCCATCGGTGCCGCAAGGGGTGGGGCGCGTGAACCGGTCAGCCGGCTCACGCGCCCTGTCGGCCGTCTACCCGGCGATCACTCGCCGGGCTTGCGGAACAGCAGGGTCATGCGGTGTGACTCGCCAATGGCCTCCATCTCGGCGCGCAGTTCGGGGTTGTCCCGGCTGGTGGCGAGATTCGGCGGCAGGCGCCAGACAATGTCATCGACCGTCGGTTGATCGAGCGGGTTGGCGTTGATGTCGCTGGCACCGACCAGTTCGAACCCGGCGGCTTCGAAGGCGCCGACCACGAAGTCGCGCTTGAGGTAGCCGGCGGCTCCGCCCGCCCAGGCCTCGGGCATGCCCTCGCGTGCCTCATGCTGGACCACTCCGACGACGCCACCAGGCCGCAGCACGCCGCGGACGTCGGCCAGGGCGCGCCCGAGGTAATCCTCCTCCTCGGTCGTGAATCGGGCGAGGTTGTGCATCGCGCGGATCATGAGGACCGCATCGGCGGTGCCCTCCAGGGCCTCCGGCAGGGCTCCAAGCTGGAAGGCCGCAACGCTGGCGTCCCCCTCGCCACGCCAGTCTTCCGCGGTTGCGGTCCAGTCCTCCACCCAGGTCTCCTTGGCGGCGATCTGCTCCTCGTTCATGAAGCCGAACAGGCGGAACATGTCGACCTCGTAGTCCACGCCGATCAGTCGGCCCTCGGCGCCGAGATAGGGCAGCAGGATGCGTGAGTACCACCCCCCACCCGGCAGCAGCTCCGCGACGGTCATGCCAGGCTCGATGCCGAAGAACGCCAGGGTTTCGGCGGGCCGGCGATGCGCATAGCGCGCCTGAACGTCCTCGGGCTGGGCCGAGAGCACCTCGGCGAGCCGGTCTGCAGCCGTGTCGCGCGGCGCTGTCTCGCGGGGTTCTGCTATCGCTTCGGTGGGTGCCTCCTCGTGTGGCGGCAGGGTTGGCTCGGCCGGCGGGGGCTCGCCGCCGCAGGCGCCAAGCAGCAGCGTCAGACTCAGTGTCGCCGCGGAAACGGCCATGGGTTGCGTGGTTTTCATCGAAATCCTCCTGGCAGCTGGGGTCGCGAGGCCGATCGGTCTCGTCGCATCACTCTAGCACGCAGCGCGCGGTGGCAGGCCTCAGGGCAGTGACTGCTCGGGGATCCGACCATGCTCGACCCAATCGAGCAGTGGTGCCCACTGGGTGATGTCCTTCTCCTCGCTACCGCCGCGAAGCTCATGCACGCCGAGGCCCTGGTCGAAGGCGCGCACATAGTTCTGCGTGTCCCGCAGGACACCGACGACCGGGATGTCCAGCGTGGCGAGAAAACGCATCAGGGACCGGAAGATGATCGTGTTGGGTTTGACCCGGTTGGCGACGATACCGATGCGACCGGCGCTGCGTGGAATCTTCGCCACCAGCAGCAGATCGGCGATACATCGCGTGACGGCGTGGATGTCGATGTCCGATGGCAGGACAGGCACGATGATGCGTGCCGCCTCCCGGGTGAGATCACGCAGATCTTCCCGGGGCACCGCGGCAGGCGTGTCCACCACCAGGCGTTGGGTGCCCGGCGGCGGACGCGTGGCGAAACTGCGGGTCACGTTGCTCGGCAGGTCGTAACTGCGCAGCGCCTGTACCGCAGGCACCTCGGCCGGACGTTTGCCCAGCCAGCGGCCGCTCGAGCCCTGCGGGTCCATGTCGAGCAGTGCAGGGTCGAGGCCCTGCAGGGCATACCAGGCGGAGAGGTTTGTCGCGAGCGTCGATTTCCCCGAGCCGCCCTTGGGGTTGAGCACGAGGATCCGACGCAGGTCCTTGCGATCGGCGTCCATCGGCGCAAGCATACCGAAAACCCTGCCGCCCGCGGGAGGCAGGGGCAGTCAGGCGACCAGGCAGGCGTCCACGAGGCGCTCGAACGCCTCGCCGCCTCGCATCGGGTCGGCACAGGGCAGGCCAATGCGTCGGGATTCGGCGGCCAGTGCCGCGGCGGCCTCCTCGTCCGTCAGTCCGGCCGTGTTCAGGCTGACCCCGGCGAAGCGCGCCGCCGGGTTGACCCGCCGGGCGTGCGCCAGGTGCAGGGCCATCGCCTCTTCGAGTGAGGGCAGGGGGTAGTCTTCGCCATAGCCGATGACATGCTTGCGTCCATGCTCGTGGCAGAGCACCAGCACGTCAGGCTGGCTGCCATGCAGCAGACCCAGCGAAACCCCTGCGTAGGCCGGATGGAACAGCGATCCCTGGCCTTCGATGACGTCCCAGTGATCCGATGCCGCCTCCGGGCTGAGCACCTCGGCCGCGCCGGCAAGAAAATCGCTCACGACGGCGTCCATGGGGATGCCGCGCCCGGCGATCATGATGCCGGTCTGGCCCGTGGCGCGGAAATCGGTGGCGATGCCGCGGGCCTCGAAAGCCCGGGCCAGTGACAGCGCGGTGTATTTCTTGCCCAGCGCACAGTCGGTGCCGACGGTGAGCAGGCGTCGGCCACTGCGCCGGCGCCCATGGGCCACCGGCAGACCGGCCGGCGGGCGGCGGACGTCGATCAGACGCCGTCCCAGTCGCGCAGCCGCCGCGGACAGTTCCGGCACCTCGGCCAGCGACGTGTGCATGCCGCTGACCAGATCGAGCCCCGCCTCCAGGGCCTCCAGGAGGGCTGCGATCCAGTGTGGCTGGACTGCGCCGCCGATCGGCGCGACGCCGATGACCATCGATCGGGCCCCCTTGGCACGTGCCTCGATCGGGTTGAGCACCGGGAGACCGAGTCGCAGGGGATTCCCGGCCAGGGCCCACTCGCCGGTGCAATGTTCCGGGGTCCAGTCACGCAGGCCAAGCGCCGTCTTGGCGTAACCGGGCTCGCCGACATCCCCGATGAACAGCAGAAAAGGCCGTGGCAGTTCGATCATGAGACTCATGGCTGTTCTCCCGGGGAATCCCAGCCGCCTGGGGGGCAGTTTACGTAACCGTCCCGGTAGTCCGTGGCCGGCACCCTGTCCCGGGCGAGGTGCCACGGGCCATCGAGATCCACGACCCCGCAGAGCTGACCGACCAGAAATGCGGGGGCGCATGACAACGAGGTACCGATCATGTTGCCGACCATCACGTCCAGCCCGAGCGTCCGGGCGCGCCGGGCCATCGCCAGACCCTCGGTCAGGCCGCCGCTCTTGTCGAGCTTGATGTTGATGACATCGAACAGTTCAGCCACGCGGTCGATGTCCTCTCGGGTCTGGACGCTTTCGTCGGCGGCCAGGGGCAGCGGACAGTCGAGGCCTCGGAGCTGTGCCTCCTCACCGATGCGACAGGGCTGTTCGAGCAGACGGACATCGGCCTCGACAAGTGCGGGCAGCAGCGCTGCGATGCCTGTACGGTCGAAGGCCTGGTTGGCATCCACGGCCATCCAGGTGTCGGGTCTTGCCTGGCGCACGGCGAGCACCCGCGCGGCGTCCTCGCCGTCGCCGATCAGCTTGAGCTTGAGTGCGCGCGCGAGGGTCGCTTCCCGGGCCCGCGCGGCCATGACGTCCGGTGCGTCGGCACCCAGCGTGAACGTGGTCAGAAGTGGCCGCGGACGCGCCAGTCCTGCCAGTTGCCAGGCGGGCTGGCCGCGCTCATGCGACTCGAGTGCCCAGAGCGCGCAGTCGACGGCGTTGCGTGCGCCGCCGGGCGGCAGCAGCCCCTGGAGGGTCTCACGGTCGATGCCGGCCTCGATGCTGTCGCGGACCGCCTCTATCTGGGCCCGCATGCGCTCGCCCGTCTCATCGTGGTAGTAGACCCCCGTGGCCTCGCCGCGCCCGAGATGGTTGCCGCGCCGGAGGGTGCAGACCAGCAGGTCCAACGTCTCGAAGGTGTAGCCGGTGATGCGGAACGGGACCTTGAGGGGCCATGATTCCACGGCCAGCTCGAGCGTCATCCCCGCCGGGGGCGTGGTCATCGGGGCAGGCTCATGGCCGGATCGGCGAGGCTGTGGATGCGCAGTGTGCCGGGGAGCCACGTGCCCGGATCCACCGTACCGACCCAGATATCGTATTGACCGGTAGCTGCGGCCCCGAGTTGCAGCGTGGAGGTTCCGGTGGTCGGTGGGCTGCAGGCCCAGCGACCGTCGGGTCGGTTGACCACCATGATACTGGCGGCTTCGGGTTCATCCGCGGTGAAACTGAGCTGCAGGTCTGTCGACGAGTGCTCCAGATATACCCGGTAGTCGGGAGCCGCGGCGATATGGCCGCGACAGGAGGCATCGACGTCGAGAGCGTCGACCTCGCCGCCGGCCAGCAACGGCACGCTCAGCGGGGCCAGGGTGTCCAGCGTGGACAGCCGGGTTTCGCCGAACGACGGACAGGCGGCGAGGTCGAGGCCCGCCTGGGCGCCGCGCCACAGGGCATCGGCATCGAACGCCGCGTCGGGTGTCCGGTCGGCCACGGCGTGGGTCGCGGGCAGAGCGCTCAGCGCCAGGGCGCAGAGCATGGTTGGGAAGGACCGTGAGGCGTTTCGCATGGAGGCTGACCTGCAGAAGCGTGAGCGTGATTCTAGCGGGAGTCGCGGGCCGACACACGGCGGGCGCTCACCAGCACGTAGGCCAGCGGTCCGGAGTGTGACCACCGCCGACACAGTCGCGCCGTCGAGGCGATCTTCAGCCACGCGGGAGAGCATCGCTGGCGCCATGACAGTGTGCCAGCGCGGCGCGCGACCCACGCGGCAAAGCCCGGGAATACCGCGGGGGTCAGCTCACGGACGTCCAGTACGGCAAGACCCCGAGCCGCCACGATGGTCCGCAGCGCGGCTTCACTGACGAGACTGGCCGGCGAAATGGCGGCCAGGCCGAGCACCATGGATCGTGCCGCCTCCCGCAGCCCGGAACGGGGCGCCTCTCCCGACGTTCGCACCAGCGTGGTGAAGGCCAGCCGGCCACCGGGCGCGAGCGCTTCGGTGGACGTCGTCATGAAGGCTTCGAGCGAACGGGCGTGGTAGGCCGCGTCGACGCAGAGCACTGCATCGAACTGGCGCCCGGCAAGCGGTGGGGGCAGCGGCAGGTCGAACCGACCCCGTGCAAGGCTCAGGCGGTCGACTGGCTGAGAGGCGAGCAGACTTGCGATACAGGCGTCGCGGATGTCGAGCGCGCCCAACGCACCGACCTGGAATTCGTCTCGCCACAGTGTCAGGGCCGCGCCGTGTCCGCAGGCCAGCTCGAGTACCCGGTCACCTGGCATCAGACCCGCAGCCTCGCCATGCAGGCGGGCGAGTGCTCGGCAGGCCGAGGTGTAGTCGTCCGCTCCCGGCCAATACCCGAGGTTGTTCCAGCGGGCATCGCCGTTCGG
The DNA here is from genome assembly GCA_007127715.1 of Gammaproteobacteria bacterium. Lineage (GTDB taxonomy): Bacteria > Pseudomonadota > Gammaproteobacteria > Steroidobacterales > PWYM01 > PWYM01. The sequence continues at coordinate 24,697 of SKYU01000004.1, forward strand.
GCCAGCCAGCAGCCGGCCAATGGATGTGGACCGGGCGCGTGTCATGAGCAGCTCTCCGGATCAGGACGCCGCAAGCCTACCGCACAGCTTGGCCGGCGGCCTCAGGGAGAGGGCTGAGCTGCCAGCCTGTCGACCACCCGTCGGGCCGAACGCACCGCGGTCTCGAGCAGCGGAACGCCTTCGCAGGCCCAGGCGCCGCAGTAGAACAGGCGTCTGCCAGGTTCCGCATGCCAGCGCTCGAGGTGCTCGAGCAGCCCAGCCGTCGTCTTGTTGACCACGGCCCGCTGCAGGGTCAGGTGTTCGATCACCCGGTCCTCCCGGGGTGTGATCGGCGGGTTCCAGGACTGGAACACCGGCGGACGACCGGCCAGCGTGGGCTCCACGGCGTTCACCCAGACTGTCCAGGTCGGCCGCTCGGTCTGCGCGTCTGCGTGCAGGTTGAGGGCCGTCCAGTCTGCCGCCCGGGCAGGCATCAGGCGCGCATCGGCATGCACCACCAGCGTGCCAGTGGCATAGGGGATTCCGGCCAGGCGCTCGCGCTCCCGGGCATAGGGCGTGTCCGACAGAAACCCCAGCTGGTTCGCCTGGGTGGCGACGATCACCTGGTCGAACGGTCCGCCCTCGCCGCGCGAATTCCTGACCTCCAGAGCCCCGTCCGATCGCTGCACCAGACGCTCCACGTGGCTGCCACTGAGACAGGTCAGCTCGCGTGCCAGGCCCCGCACCAGCGCCGGCGTGCCGCCCTCGAGCCGCACCAGCCGCGGCCCGTGCAGGATCTCGTGCAGTCGGCCAAGCAGCTGCCGCGCCGGCCAGGCCAGCAGGTCGTGCTCGTCGCAGGTACAGATTGTCACCAACAGCGGCAGCGCCAGCCCGCGCCAGAACAGCGGGTCGAATCGCGCCCACTCAAGCACCTCGGCCAGTGTTTCGCCGTGATGGTCCGATGCTTCGAGTTGCTGGAGGGTGCTGGAGAGCCGTCGCAGCTGTCGCGCCAGCGTCAGTGCCGCCATGTTCACGTATCGGGGCGAGCCGACGAAGGGCCAGCGGGTCAGGGGCATCCGCCCGCTGCGGAACCAGGTACGCCCGTCCTGATGGTTGCAGGATACATAGGTGTCGACACCGAATGTCCCGACCCCGACATCGGCGGCGAGCGAGAGCACACTGGCCCAGCCTCCCGGGCTCATCACCCGCAGGGGCACGTCCACGAGTCCGTCGTGCACGGTCAGGGCATGGGCATCCATGCCGAATCCGGGCAAGGCTTCGAACATCGTGACCTGCATGCCGCGGCGCCTGCAGAAATGCGCGGCCGCCAGGCCCGCCATGCCGCTGCCGATGATGGCGATGCGCCTGCTCATGCTGTCTGTCCCTTCCGCTGGGTCATCATGAGCCAGTATAAGGGAGCCGGCGGGGACTGCCGATCGGCAGGCGAGGATTCGGGCAGGGGACCCGGGGAGGCCGGCATGTCGACATCACACGGCCCGCGACGACGGCACACACTTCGTGCGCTGTTTGGCCTGTGGACGCTGGTGGGGGGACTGCTGCTGCTGGCGCGGTGGCTGCCCCTGCTGCCCGATGCCGCCGTACTGGCCTGCTGCGGTCTGCTCGCGGTGCCGCTGGCCTGGCTGCTGTTCCGACGTCGTCGCCTGCGCCGGGCCGCCTTCCGTGCGGTCGCACTGACCCCGGGGACGCCGTGGCAGCACCGTCTGCGGGGTGGCCTGCCGATGCTGCTCGGCCAGTCGCTGGTCGCGCTCGGCGTTGCCGGCCTGCTGGTGCTGGGTGTCGTACGTCTGGACCTGCGTGAGTTCTGGCTGCTGCTGATCGCCCTCGTGCCCGTCTGGCTGCTGGTGCATGGCGCGGTGCTCGGAGGGTTGACGGCTGTCGTGAACCGGCGGTTCCTGCGCGTGGTCTCAGACCGTGTGGCAGGCTGGCTGGTGGGCCTGCCATTGCTGGCCGCGCTGCTCGCGGTGGCATTTCATCGGCCGGTCCCGTCGGTGTCGGGCCTGAGCATCGAAGGGGCGCTGGCGGCCTATACCGCCGAGGTGACCGCCAACAGTGTCGCGCTGGAAATCGGTTTGGTGCTGGCCGCGGCGGCCGAAGCCCTGCCGCAGTGGTTTGCACAGAATCTCGCGGCGTCCCTGCCGGGGTCCGGATGGCAGGGGCTGGCCTGGACGCTGGTGCTGCTGCGCGAATGGCTGGTGGTGTGGCCCCTGATGCTGCTGGTCCAGGCTGTGCACGGTTGGCTGGACCGGGCAGACGAACACGCGCGGAGCGGGAGGTCGGAGTGACTGCAGAAGTGGCTGCCGCAGGCGGCGATACGGCGGGTCAGCCTGCCGGGCTGGGCTATGCGCTGGCTGCCCTCACGGTGCTGGGGATGCTGCTGTGGTCCGTGCTGGCCCCGTCGCCCTGGGCGTGGCTGGTCGCGCCGCGCGTGGACGTGGCGGTCGACGGACGGGTCTACAGGGTCCCCGAGCAGGCCTGGCGCGCGGCATTGGCCGACGGTCTCGCTGCGATGTCGGCCGAGGAACAGGCGTTTGTCGCCGAACTCGGCGAGGCGGTCGATCGCAAGGTCAATACCCTGTTTGCGATGCCGCGCGCGCAGGTGGAGGCGGTCGCGGAGTGGGTTTACTCACCCGCGGGGCAGTTGCTGCGGGTGGCCGTAGCCCTGCCGGGTGAGCATGCCGACAGCCGTCTGCGCGAGGGAGTGATTGCCCGGCTGTTCCCGGAGGAGGCATGGCAGGCGGCCGAGGCCGCGGCGATGGCCGAGCTCGCCGCGATGGCTGCGTTCGGGGGGCGGCAGGTGGCCGGTGCGGCAAGTGCGCGGCTGCATGAGCAGCTCGCGCCGTGGCGGCATGAACTGCGCCGGGCCCCGGCCCCTGCCCTGGCACTGGAGCTCGATCTCGACGAATCGTTCCTGGTGGCGCGGCTGCGTCAGGACCCCGCGCTGGCCCGCCAGGGGGTGGTGTTCGCCACGGGTGCCTTGACGGCTGCGGCTGCGCGGCGCGCGGCACAGGCCGCCGCGGCCCGTGCGGCGGGCAGAGGGTCGGCCGGCATGGTCGGGGCCGCCTGTGTTGGAACGGGGCCGCTGGCATGGCTGTGCATGGGTACCGTCATCACCGGATCGCTGGTGGCCAGCGAGTACGCCGTGCTCCGGCTCGACGAGCACTGGAACCGCGCGGGCTTCGAGGCCGCGTTGCACGAGGATCTTGCGCGTATGGAACAGCAGATGGCGGCACGCCTGCATGCCGCCTACGCCGGTGCGCTGCGGGCCGCACTGGAAGATCGACGCAGCGCAGTCCGCGCTCACATCCGCCCGGTCGATACGCTCTGAGACCAGCCGGGCAGGTGTCGGACGCCTGCGCCGTCGCATGGCTATAATCCGTTCCATGGATCTGTCAGCTTTCGGTCGGCGCTACGCCCGGCATACCGGCGCGCTCGAGCTCATGGAGGATCTCGGCGCCGCCATGGCGCGCGGCGGGGTGCGCATGCTCGGCGGCGGTAATCCGGCCCGGATTCCTGAACTCGAAGCCGTATATCGCGAGGAGATGGCACGGGTACTCGAGGAGCCGACACGCTTTCGCCGCATGCTGGGCAACTACGCCTCGCCCGGCGGCGAGGACCGCTTCCGCGACGCACTTGCGGCGATGCTGAGCACGCAGTACGGCTGGGATCTCGATGCGCGCAACATCGCCCTGACCTGCGGCAGCCAGACCGGCTTTTTTCAGCTGTTCAATCTGCTGGCCGGTGAGATGCCGGGGGGAGGATACCGGCGTGTTCTGCTGCCGCTCACACCGGAGTACATCGGTTACGGCGACACCGGGATCAGCGAGGGCATGTTCAGTTCACGGCGCCCTGAGATCGATCTGCAGGAAGCGCGCATGTTCAAGTACCGCGTCGATTTCGATGCGCTGCAACCCGGCGACGATACGGCAGCAATCTGCGTCTCCCGGCCCACCAACCCGACGGGGAATGTCCTGACCGATGAGGAGATGACCCGGCTGGCCGGGATCGCGCGCGCCCGCGGGGTACCGCTCATCGTCGACAATGCCTACGGGCTGCCCTTCCCCCGTATCGTTTTCACCGATATCAACCTGCATTGGGACGACAACATCATCCTGTGCATGAGTCTGTCCAAGATCGGCCTGCCGGCCGTGCGCTGCGGTATCGTCATCGCGCGACGGGAGATCGTGGAAGCACTCACCGCAATGAACGCGGTGATGAGCCTTGCGGTGCCGAGTGTGGGGCCGGTGCTGCTGGAGCGGCTGCTGGCCAATGGCGAACTGCTCCGACTGAGCCGTGAGGTGATCTGCCCCTGGTACCAGCAGCGTGCCGAGCGCGCGGTGACCTGGGTGCACGAGTCGCTGGAAGGCTGCGACTACCGCATTCACCAGCCTGAGGGCGCACTGTTTCTGTGGCTGTGGTTTCCCGGGTTGCCGATTTCCAGCCAGGTGCTCTACGAACGCCTCAAGGCGCGAGGGGTGCTGGTGCTCTCCGGGCATTATTTTTTCCCCGGTCTGGACGCCCAGGACTGGCGCCACAGGCACGAGTGCATCCGGGTCACCTATTCCCAGGACGAGGCTACGGTGCGCGAGGGGATTCGTATCATCGCCGAGGAGGTCCGCGCGGCGGCGGGCTGATGCGACAGTGATGGAGCGGCGGTATTCTTCAGTCTCTGGCGCGGGGCTTCCTGGGCGCGCCGGACTGCTGCCGCTGGTCTTGTGCGCGCTGGCGCTTGCGGCCTGCACGTCGGCGCCGAGGATCGACACCCGCTACAGTGCCGAGAGTCAGGGCAGCCGCGTCCAGTTCATCATTCTCCACTTCACCTGGGATGACTGGGAGAATTCCCTGCGGATCCTGACCGAGGGACCGGTGAGCAGCCACTATCTGGTGCGTGACGACCCGGTGCGGATCTATCGCCTGGTTGACGAGTCCCAGCGCGCCTTTCATGCGGGCGAAAGTGCCTGGAAGGGCCACGGCTCGCTGAATGCCGCTTCCATCGGTATCGAGATCGTCAATGCCGGGAATCGTCTGGCCGAGGAGGGGATCGACTGGCAGCCCTACCCCGATGCGCAGATCGATGCCGTGATCGAGCTGGTGCGCTGGATCGCCGAGCGCCATGGGGTACGTCCGGAGAATATCCTGGGCCATAGTGATATCGCTCCCCAGCGCAAGGTCGATCCGGGTCCGCGCTTTCCCTGGCACCGCTTTGCCGAAGCGGGCCTGATTCCCTGGCCCGACGACACGGCCGTGCAGGCCAGGCGGGCTGCCTTCGAGACCGTGCTGCCCGACGTCGCCTGGTTCCAGGACAGGCTGGCCGGGCACGGCTACCGCGTGCCCCGGCATGGCATGCTCGACGAGGAGACCCGCCGGGTGATCGCAGCCTTCCAGATGCGCTATCGTCCGACCCGTCATGACGGCAGCCCCGATGCAGAGACCGCTGCCATCCTGGCGGTGCTCACCTCTTCTTCCGACCTGCGCTCGCCAGAGCTCCCGGCTGAGGCAGATTGATGGCCGCACCGACGACTCCGGCGTCTCACGGCACGGTGACGGTGGTGCTCGCCGCGCATGGCGAGGCGGAGACTGCCGGGTTTCTCGAGAACTTCATGGTGGGTCACCGCACGCTTGGCCATGTCAGCGAGGTGGTCGCTCTGCCGGCGCCCGTGCGCTGGGCGATCTGCCTGCTCGCTGCGGCACGCAAGCGGCTGGGTGGGGGCACGGGCTCGCCCCACAACGCCCTGACGCGGCGGCAGGCGCAGGCCCTTGAGGCTCAGCTGGCGGCTGGCGCCGGGGCGATCCCCTGCCAGGTCGTGCCGGCCTTCGGGTCTTCGTTGCCGCTGCTTGAAGACGTTGTCGCAGAGATGGCGACCGGCTCCCTGACGGTCGTCGTATCCATGACGCCCATCGACTCGCGTCTGGCCTGCGGGCGGCTCTGCCACGAGCTTGCGGCACACGCGGTGGATGCAGCCGGCCCCGGGTCGGCAGGCGGCGTCGGGGCCGCGGGCCAGGTGCGCGTTCTCGCCCGGTTATGGGAGGACCGGGCCTTCGTCGCGGTGAACGTCGATCACGTGTTCACGCAGCTCGAACTGCCTGAGAACTCGGAACGCTGCGCGCTGGTGCTGGTGATGCATGGCACCCTGGTGCGCGACACACGCGGCCAGACGCCGGATTTTCATACTGGCATGGCCGAGGCCACCGCTTACGCCGGGCGTCTGCGCGAGGCTTTCGCGACCGACCCCAGGAGCCCGTTCACCCGCATCGAGGTCGCACACCTGAACCACGATGTCGGTGGTGAATGGACGCGCCCCACGCTCCAGGAGGTGCTGCAACGGCTGGCCGGAGAGGGCGTTGATGCCGTGGCCGCCTATCCCTGCGAGTACCTGGTCGAAGGCAGCGACACGGTGGGCAAGGTGGCCGACGCCCTCGCGGCCAGCCCCATCCGCCGGACGCAGCGACTGGCATGCCTGAACGATGCACCGGCATTCATCGACTTCCTCGCCCAGCGGGTGCTGGCGCTGGCGGGTCCGGATGCCGATATCGCCGCCCGTCGCTGCGATGCCTGTCCTCTGGGTCGCGACCGGAAGGCGGGCGGCTGACATGTCCTGACGCCGGAGCGTGCTCATCCGTACTTTTCCTGATGTCCCTGATACCTCGGTCTGGTCATAGTCTTGGACACGACCAGAGATACGGAGCGCGTGATGATTACCCTCAACGTCAATCCCGACAACATCGAGCGGCTGATCCTGCTCGGCCGGGAGTTCCACGCGCAGGATACGGTGGTGATTCCCGAAGAACCGGTCGGGCCTTCCGATGAAGGCGCGCGCCAGATGCTCTCTCATCGCCGGGGCGACATGTCGCTCGACGAGTTCCGCTCGATCATCGAGGATCTCGAACCCGACCAGCAGGCCGAGGTGGTGGCCGTGATGTGGGTCGGCCGCGGGGACTATGACCCCGACGAGTGGGAGGAAGTCCTGCAGCAGGCCCAGGAACAGTGGACCCCCTGGACCGCCGATTACCTGATCGCCCATCCCCTGCTTCCGCACTACCTGTCCGAGGGGCTGGAGTCGCTGGGCTACGACGTCGACTGAAGCGGGGCGAGCGGTTCAGCAGGGGGTATCGTCGGTCGTGCCGACCCGTGACCCCCCGTGGCGCAGGCTTTCAGGCAGCGCCTGTGGCCAGTCGATGCCGGGCTTCGCCAGCGCGCGCAGCCGCCGGCGCGAGAGGATCTGCCAGCTTCCCCCATGACGGTGGAGCACCCCTTCGCGCTCTAGACCACAGAGTGTCCGGCTGACATGCACCACGCTCAGCCCGGTCGCGTCCGCGATCAGGTCCTGTGATAGCGGCATGCGATAGACCCGCGGCGGGCCGTCGGCGATCAGGTCCAGGCGGCGGGCCAGTTCCCATACCAGTCCTGCGACACGCTCACGGGCGTCCAGCCGGCCCACCGCGAGCAGATGGCTGCGCATCAACGCTGCATGCTGTGCAGCCATCCACCACAGGCAAAGCCCCAGTCCGGGGGCGCGGCGAAGAGCATCCATGAGGAGGTCGGGGGCCACGCGGACGTACTGCACCGCGGTGATCGCGAGCACGCTCGAGTCCGCCCGTCGTGTCACGAAACTTCCCGGGTCACACATGTCGCCGGGCAGCAGGAATTCCATGATCTGGCGTCGCCCGTCCGGCAGGCTACGTTCGCGCATGGCCCAGCCCGAGCACAGCAGCAGGGCGGCGCGACCGCTGTCACCCTCCCGCAGCAGACAGGTCCCGGCGTCGGCCTGGCGGCGGTCGCGCGTCAGCAGGGCCAGCGCCGCGAGGTCGTCCGGGCCGGGATCGACGAATTTCCGCAGGCGGCGGAGCAGGGGCGGGCAGGGGCTTTCGACGGGCGTGTCAGCAAGCATCGTCCAGCGTCCGGCATCGGCCCTGGATTTAACCCAGGTTATGGCAACTGCAGGGCCGTACTCCCAGTATTAAGGCTTGTCGGCACCGTGTACAGGGCAGCTGTGTTGCAGCCCTTGCGGTCGTGTCGGGGGGAGGAGGCATGGAACACCGCTGCGGTGCACGTTGCGCGGTCCGCTACCCGGTACTGCTGGCCACGGGTGCGCACGCCCCGCCCGTTCAGGCCCTGACACGGAACCTGGCTCCGGGAGGCGCGCTGCTCGGCGATCTTTCCCGGCCGCTCGGTCGCCATCAGCAGGTGGAACTGATTGTCCACACGCCACGCGCTCCGCTCACCCACTGGCGCTGGCCTGCGATGGTGCTGCGGGCCGACGCGGGTGGCGTGGCGCTCATGTTCGACACCCTGTATCTGGACGATTTCCCCCAGCTGCTGGCGGCCATGCGTACCGCGGAACTGAACTGGCGTTGGACGCCGGTCAGGCCGCTGCCACTGGCCGTGCCGCAGGCCACTCACCCTCCAGCATGGCCCGGCTGTGAGGCAGCGCCTCCGGATGGCTGGCGGCAAGCCAGTCAATAAGCGCCTCGCGCAGGAAACACCGCAGGTTCCAGGCCCGGCCCGAGTCGCCTGCGGAAATCAGCACCCGCACGACCACCTCGCGTGGCGTGGTATCGACGACCTGGACGCCGCAGACCTCGCCGTCCCAGTCGGGGTGATCCTTCACCAGGCGTTCTGTCTCGTGCCGCAACGCCTCGACGGGCACACGGTAATCCAGATGCAGCATCACGCTGCCCAGGATCTTCGACTCGGTGCGCGTCCAGTTCTGGAACGGGCGGTCGAGGAAATGACTGATTGGCACGATCAGGCGTCGCCGGTCCCAGATCGCGACGACAACGTAGGTCAGGGTGATCTCCTCGATGCGCCCCCACTCACCTTCGACGATCACCACGTCGTCCATGCGGATCGGCTGGGTGAAGGCCACCAGGAAACCTGCGATCAGGTTGGACAGCGTGCGTTGCGCAGCCAGGCCGATCACCAGACCGGCGAGGCCGGCTGAAGCCAGCAGCCCGGTGCCGAGTTCACGCAGGCGTTCGAAACTCATCAGGATGATCACCAGGGCCAGCAGGGAGACTGCGATCGCCGCGATCTGCCGGATCACCCGCAGCTGTGTCTGCATGCGCCGTGCGCGGAGGTTGTCGGCTTTCTCCACTCCGAGCCGGGAGACGATCACGTCCTCGGCGACCCGCAGGAGGCGAACCAGCAGCCAGGCCAGCAGCACGACCTGGAGGACCCAGGCGACCTGTTGGGCGGGAGAGAGCCACTCGGGCGGCACGGCCAGAGGCAACACGAACTGCAGCAGCGCGATCGAAAGTACCCAGCCCAGGGGCCCGGCAGCGCGCTCGTTCACCGCACGCAGCAGGGTGACCTGGTTGCGACCCGCGCGCCAGCGCAGAAGGCCCTGGAGCAGGGTCCGGAGCAGATAGCCGCCGACCAGCGCGCCGGCCAGCAGGGTCAGCGACTGGGCCCAGAACGGCAGGGTGTCGAGAGTTGGCATGTGGGGTCTCCCCGGGTTTCGGTCCTGTCTTCTACCCAAGCGTACTCGCCGCGGCTTTGCAAGTTCACGGGACCGGGCGTCTCCGTGGGGCGCATGCGGTTGACCGATCCGCGTCTGGGCGCGACCCAGTTCTCGGCGTATATGGGGGCGATCAACGGCTGCGAGGCCTGGGCGGGCCTCACCGCGGGTCAGCTTGCCGAGCGCTTCGATTACCCGGTGGGATTCGTCGCCGTGGCCCTGCTGTCGCTGCTTGCGCTGCCGCTGCTCTGGCGGCTGCGCATGAGCAGCCGGTAGAGCACGGGGACCACCAGCAGGGTCAGTGCGCTGGAGGCGATCAGCCCCGAGATGATCGCCCAGGCCATGGGCGGCCAGAGCGTGGACTGAGTGAAGGTCAGCGGCAGCAGGCCGGCGACGGTGGTCGTGGTCGTCAGCAGGATCGGGCGCGTGCGGCGCAGTACCGCCTCGGCGATGGCCTCGGCGGGCGTGAGCCCCTCACGTCGCCGGGTCTCGGCCACGTCCACCATCACGATGGCGTTGTTGACAACGATACCGACGAGCGCGACCACCCCGAGCAGCGCCGTGAAACCGAACGGCTGACCCGCGATCAGCAGGCCTGGGATGACGCCGATCGCCGCCAGCGGAACGGTGGCGAGCACGATGGCGACCAGGCGGAAGGAATTGAACTGCCAGAGCAGAAACACCAGCAGCAGCAGGAGGCCGATGGGCAGGCTCCGGAACAGGGCGCTGTTCGCCTCACCCGCCTCCTCGGCCGCGCCGCCGAGGGCCAGTTCCACACCCTCGGGCAGCGGCAGGGTCGCGAGCCTGGGCATCAGCCTGTCCAGCACCTGGGCGTAGGTTACCCCGTCCTCGGTCTCGGCCAGCACCTGGGTCATGCGTCTCAGGTCCCTGTGCTCGATGACCGCCGGCTGATACACCAGCCTGGGGTGGACGAACTGCGTGACCGGGAGCGCAGCGCCCTGCGGTGTGACCAGGGTCAGGCCAGCCAGGGACGCCAGCGAGAGACGGTCGCCTTCCTGTGTGCGCAGCTGCATCGGCACGGGTTCGCGCCCGGCGCGCCACAGGGAAGCCGTCTCTCCCAGCGTGGCACCGGCAAGCGCCGCCCGGATGTCCCCGCGGGCCAGTCCATGGCGTGCCGCCTCGGCGTCGTCGATGTCCAGCGCCAGGACCGGCATGCCTGTGCCCAGACGGTGGCGGACGTCGACGGCACCCGGGGTGGCCCGAAGCTCCCGCATCAGCAGTTCGACCGCGACTTCCAGATCAGCGGTGCTGCGGCCGTAGACCAGGATTTCGACCGCCGCTTCCAGCGGTGGGCCCTGGCCGAGGCGTCTGGGGGTGACCTGCGCGTCGGGCAGCAGCGTGGGCGCCAGCTGTCGCACGTGCTGCACCAGTGCAGGCAGGTCGCGATCGGTTGGGGTCGTGAGCACCAGCCGGGCACGGTGGGGCACCGCTGGAATCTGCATCAGGTTGTAATAGAAACGCGGTCCGCTGAACCCGGCGAACACCTGGACGTCCGCCACGGCGGGCTGCTCGGCGAGCCGTTCGGCGAGGCTGCGGGCGGCGAGGGCGGTGTGTTCTGTCCGAGTCCCCTCCGGCAGGGTCAGGTCTACGACCAGCTGGTTGCGGTCGGTGTCCGGGAAGAAATCACGGGGCAGCAGGCTGGCCAGCGCCAGACTGAGTCCCAGCAACGCCCCCGCCCCGATCAGTACCATGCCCGGATGCGCGTGGCCGATCCGCGCCAGCTGTCGGCCGAGGGCGTGGAAGCCGCTGTCGGTGGTCAATGGACGCGGTTTGAGCAGGGCGCCGCCGCCGAGTGGGGTGACGAACATGGCGTACAGGTAACTCACCACCAGAATCAGCATCACCATGATCGGCACGTCGCGGGTGAAGTCGGCGGTGTCGCCGCGCGCCAGCAGCAGGGGGGTGAAGGCGGCGATCGTGGTGCCGGTGGCGGCGGCCAGCGGCCCGGCGAGTTCACGCACCGCGCGGTTGGCCGCCTCACGGCGGCTGGCACCCCGGTCGAGATGCCACTGCAGGTTCTCGGCCATCACGATGGCGTTGTCCACCAGCATGCCGAGCGCGATCACCATCCCGGCAATGCCGATCTGATGCAACACCCCGCCACCGATCGCGAAGACGCCCAGCGCGCTGAGGGTCACCAGTGGCAGGAGGCTCGCGACGAGCAGGCCGAGGCGCAGGCCCATGAAGGCGAACAGGACGGTGGCCACGATCAGTACGCCAACCAGCAGTGTCCGCCCGAGTTCCCGGATTCGCCGCTCCACCCACTGTGGTTGGAAGAACACCTCTTCGATGGCCAGCGGGGCATAGTCCGGCCGCAGTTCCTCGATCAGCGCACGCAATTCACGTCCCAAGCGCACGGTGTTCAGGCGGTTTTCCGGGATCACCACGCCAAGTGCGATGGCCGGCCGCCCGTTGCTCCAGATACGTTCGCGCGCGGGTTCGGCCGGGGCCAGCACGATGTCCGTGATTTCGCCCAGCGGGAGCAGCGCGCCTGCGGGTGTGCGGACCGGGGTGGCCGCCAGTTCCTCGAGCGTGGCGAACGGTCCGGTGGGGGAGATCACCAGGTTGCGGCTGCCAGCGACCAGCAGGCCACCTGGCTGGGTCCGGTTGGTGACCTCGATCTGCCGGGCCAGTGTCGTGATGTCCAGGCCCAGACTTTCCAACCGGGCCGGATCGACGCGCAACAGCAGCTGTTCACCAGGATCACCCAGGATTTCCACCCGGCCGATCTCGGGCAGCCGGAAGAGATCCCGGCGCAGCATGCGCGCTGCCTCCAGCAGTTCGAGAAGGTCGTCGCTGCCGGTGATCGACAGCACCACGCCGTGGCTCTCCATCATCCGGTCATTGATGCGGGGGGTGCCGGCCTCGGCAGGGAACCGCTGCTCGGCCCGCTGCACGGCGACCCGGATCCGATCCCACGCGCTGTCGGTGTCGTAGACGTGCTGGTGCATGCTGACGATGAGAAAACCGACCCCCAGCCGCGCCGTGGCGCGGATCTCGCGGACTTCCTCGACGCTGGCGAGTTCCTCCTCCAACGGCTCGACGATCAGCCGGGCGACGTCTGCCGGTTCCGCCCCGGGCCACTCGACGAGAATCTGTCCGTACCGGTAGGGAAAAAAAGGATCTTCCTGCCGATCCATGGTGAACCAGGCCACCAGGCCGATGCCGGAGATCAGCAGTACCGCGGCAAACACCAGCCGCCGATGATCGAGGGCGGCGAACACCAGGTTCATGGCAGGATCCGCACCGCCTCGCCATCGAGCAGCATCCCGTGACCGGCGGTGATCACCCGGTCGCCGGGCGCGAGGTCACCGCTCACGGCGACGTCGCCGCCCTGCAGGGCACCCAGGCCAACCGCGATGCGCTCGGCGCGGCCATCGCGCACCCTGAAGACGCGGCTGTTCCCGGCGCCGGGGTCGATGATCGCGGCCACGGGTACCAGCAGGACATCCTCTCGGGTGATCTCGAGAAACGCGTGCACGGGCTCGCCTGGTGCCCATGGCAGGCCGTTGGGGAGGCTGTCGGGCAGGGCCACCACGGCCGGCAGCGTGCGTCCCGGCGCCGCGACGCCGATCTCGCGTAGCACCGCCTCGACCAGCCTCCCGTCAGCGAGGCGCTGCACACGGACGCCGGCCCCCGGTACAAGCGCACCCGTCCAGATGGCCGGCAACTCGAGGCGGACTTCCAGCCGGCGGGTGTCCGCGAGGGCGAGGACCGGCTGACCCGCGCCGACGAAATCGCCGGGTTCGACGTGAAAGTCGGTGATGATCCCGGCGAACGGCGCGCGCAGGGTTGCTTCGGCGAGTTGCTCGCGCGCGTCGGCCAGACCCGCCTCGGCACGGGCCAGTGCCGCGAGGGCCGCCTCCTGTCGCGACCTGGCGCGTTCGAGGTCTTCATCGGCTACGAGGCGGCGTTCGGCCAGGCCCTCGAGCCGCTCGACATCACGCTCGAGCTGCGCAGCCGTTTCACGCGCCTCGCGCATCGCCGCCTCGGCGGCGAGTACGCCGGGTTGCAGCGATGGGTTGTGAAGTACCGCCAGCGGCTCGCCGGCCTCCACGTGCTGACCGAGCCCTACCGTACGTTCCGCCAGGATGCCCCCGTGCAGGAAGGCGGGCTGAGCACGCTGCACGGCGCGCACAGTCCCCGGAAGACGCAGTGCCTCGGTGGCCGGTGCGAGGCGCACCTCGGTCACTTCGACAGGGCGGGGCATGACCGGGGAGTGGGTCGTCGTCTCGGCGGTCCCCGGGGCGCAGCCCGCCCCCAAGGCACCGGCCAGCACCAGCCACACAACTGCCAGGCGGGCCACGCGCGGATCATGGGAGAGGGGTGACAGGCGTGGCATGCTCGTTCGGCTCGTTCAGCGCGCAGAGGGGGGTAGCAGACCCGCCATGAAGATTCGCAGGAAGTCGTCGAGATAGGCCTGGTCATCACCGATGCCCGGCCACCCCGAGTGATGGGCCTTGGTCTGGAACCACTGGCTGCATGCGTGGACGAAGAGCGTGACCACATGGGTCGGGTTGACGTCGTCCCGCAGCAGTCCGGCCTCCTGGGCCTCGCGGATGCGTTGTGCGCCAAGGCGCACGAGTTCGGCATCCATCTCGCTGCAGCCCTCGTCGGCATCCAGATGGATCCAGGCGAGCAGCCGGACGACCTCGGGGCGCTGCTGGAGAAACCGGAAATACCTTACGACGGAGGTTTCCAGAAGGCTGGCGTCCGGGACCGGCCGCGCCTCGAGCTCAGCCAGCTGCTCTTCCGCGTACAGGGCAAAGGCATGGGCCTTGACCGCCGTCCACAGCGCCTCCTTGGTGCCGAAGTGGTGGTGGATGAGGCTTTTGGTGACCCCAGAGGTCTCGGCGATCTCGCGCACCGACACGGCGGCCACCCCATGGGTGACGAACAGCTCGAGGGCCGCGTCGAGAATGCGGGCACGGGTCGCTTCGGGGTCGCGCGCGGAGGGGGTGTCCATGTCTGCACTCTACTTCTGACTGGCCGACCGGTCAATACGTTGCGGTGCAGCAACGTGACCTGGTGGTCCGGTCAACGCGCCGGATTGGCCAGAGACCCGTCGCCGGCGCTATTGTGAACAGACATTCGAACGGGGAAGTGACATGCACTGGAGCCGCATTCTCGGGATCGCCCTGCTGGTGCTTGGAGCCGCATTGCTGTTCCTGGGCTACAACGCGAGCGAGAGCCTGACCGAAGAAGTACACGAAACCCTGACCGGCCGGTTTACCGACGAGACCCGCAATTACCTGGTGGGCGGTGCGGTTGCCGCGGTGGTCGGCGTCGTGCTGTTCCTGTTCGGCGGACGGCGGTGACGATGGCTGAATCAGCCCGGCCGCGCGATCCGGCGATCCGGGCGCACGGGCTGAGCAAGTGTTTCGGCCCGACCCGCGCGCTTGCCGGCGTGGATCTCGAGGTGCCGGCCGGCAGCGTGCTTGGCATGCTGGGTCCGAATGGCGCCGGGAAGACCACGACGGTGCGTGTGTTGACCACCCTGCTTGCGCCGGATTCCGGCGATGCCTGGGTGGGTGGCTTTCACGTCCAGCGGCAGGCCCATGCAGTTCGTCAGCTCATCGGGCTCACCGGGCAGTACG
Organism: Gammaproteobacteria bacterium; assembly: GCA_007127715.1. Classification (GTDB taxonomy): domain Bacteria; phylum Pseudomonadota; class Gammaproteobacteria; order Steroidobacterales; family PWYM01; genus PWYM01. The sequence goes on from SKYU01000004.1 coordinate 39,770, forward strand.
CCTCGGTGGACGAGCGACTGACGGGCCGCGAGAACCTGATGATGATTGCAAGGCTCCTCGGACAGTCGCGGACGGAAGCCCGCACGAGGACCGACCGGCTGCTCGAGACCTTCAGCCTCGCGCATGCGGCCGGGCGCGCGACACGAGGCTACTCGGGTGGCATGCGGCGTCGGCTGGACCTGGCGGCAAGCCTGGTCGGCCGACCGCGGATCCTGTTTCTCGATGAGCCGACCACAGGCCTGGATCCTCGCGCGCGCCTGGAACTCTGGCAGCTCATCCGGGAACTGGTCGCGGAGGGCACTACGGTGCTGCTCACCACCCAGTACCTGGAGGAGGCTGATGCGCTCGCGGACGAGATCGTGGTGGTCGACCAGGGTCGCGTCATCGCCTCCGGCACCGCCGAGCAGTTGAAGTCCCAGGTCGGTGCCCGCGCGCTGGTGGTGGTCGCCGCTGACGATGCCGAGGTGCCGGCGCTGCGAGGCCTGCTGCGGGAGGCCTGCGACCGGGATCCTCAGGTCGAGGGTCGCCGGCTGTCGGTGCCGGCGGCGGACGCGGCGCTGCTGCGGCGGGTGGTCAGGGGGCTTGATGAGGCCTCGCTGTCAGTGGAGGAGGTGACCTTGCGCAGTGCCAGTCTGGATGACGTATTCCTGGCGCTGACCGGTCATGGCGCGGAGACGCCCTCGATATGAGCGAGACAGGCCCGGGTGTGCTGGCGGGTCTGCGCCAGACCGCGACACTGGCCTGGCGCTCTCTGCTGCAGATCCGGCACAACCCGTGGGAACTCGGGGACTACAGCATCCAGCCGATTCTGTTCCTGCTGCTGTTCATGTTCGTTTTTGGCGGTGCGATCGCAGGCTCCACCGCCGAGTACCTGCGGTTCATTCTGCCCGGCGTGATCGTCATGAACATGGTGTTCGTGACGGTCTACGTGGGCTATGGCCTGAACACCGACCTCACCCGGGGTGTTTTCGACCGCTTCCGCGCCATGCCGATCGCACGCTGGGCGCCGCTGGCGGGGCGTATCGTCGCCGACCTGGTGAAACAGGCGTGGTGCATCGTGTTGCTGCTGGCGGTGGGGTTGTTGCTCGGATTCCGCGTGGAAGCCCCGTGGCCAGGGGTGCTGACGATGATGGTGCTGGTGCTGACGGTAGCACTGGCCATGTCGTGGATCATGGTGCTGGTCGGAGTGCTCGCGCGGGACCCGGAACACGTGCAGCTGTTCGGTTTCACGGCCCTGTTCCCGGTGACCTTCGTCAGCAACGTGTTCGTGCCAGTCGAGACCATGCCCGCCTGGCTCCAGGGTGTCGTCATGCTCAATCCGGTGTCATTGCTGGCCGATGCCGCCCGTGGTCTGTTGCTTGGCGGTCCCGTCCTGACGTCCGCACTGGGTGCCCTGGGCTGGGCCGTGCTGCTGACTGTGGTGTTCGCGCCGCTGTCGGTGTGGGCGCTCAACCGGCGGCTGGCGCGGAGTTGACGTCGGGCATCGGGCGCTCGGGCTGCCAGGTGCGCAGCGCACGCAATTTCGGGGTTTTCTTGTCCTGGTGATCGCGCATTCGGTTCAGCAGGCGGTCCAGTGCCTCGACGCCCTCCACCAGGTGCGGGCCCTTGTTCAGCATCACCGCCTCGGCGCGCACACTCATCGCGGCATCGGTCATCTCGCCGCGCGAGGGCAGGCCCTTGCGCACCAGGCTCTCCAGCACCTGGGTCGCCCAGATGACCGGGATATGGGCGGCCTCTGCCAGCCACATGATTTCTTCCTGCATCTCGGCCAGGCGTTCGAAGCCGATCTCGATGGCTAGATCGCCCCGGGCGATCATCACCGCTGTCGGCTGCCTACCGGCCGCCGCAACCATGATTTCCGGGAGTCGCGCGACCGCGCGGCCGGTTTCGATTTTCGCGACCAGGCCGAAATGCTGCCAGTCTCTCGGACGCAGGTCTGCCAGATGCTCCTGGAGTCGCAGGATATCCTCGGCACCCTGAACGAAGCTGTAGCCAATGAGATCGGCCAGGGCGCACACCTGCGGCAGATCCTGCAGATCCCTGTCGGTGAGTGCAGGGATGTCGAGCGCTGTGTCCGGAAAGTTCAATCCTTTCTCGGGCTTGAGTTTTCCGCCCTTTCTACCGCACCGGGTGACACGCAGGGTGACCGCATCCACGTTCACGCATTCCACGACGCCGGCAAGCTTGCCGTCATCGACGAACACCCGCTGGCCAGGGGCGAGCTGAGCAAGAATCTCCGGGAGCTGGCATTCCGCTGCCCACGCACCTGCAGCTGCCGTGCAGCCCGGGCGATAGAGTGTGAAGCGGTCGCCGGGCTGCAGGCGTGTGCCGTCGGCTGGTGAGACGGTGGCGCCGGTTCGGCACTTGGGGCCGGCGAGATCCATGAGAATGCGTACGGGGCGGCCAAGGCTTCCCTCGAGCTTGCGGATGTGGCCGGCCATCGTACGCCATGCCTCGGGGGTATCGTGGGCGCAGTTGATGCGGAAGACGTCGGTGCCCGCGGCCATCAGGCGCGCGATCACGGTGGGGTCTTCGGCGGCCATACCGGGGAGCGTCACCACGATCCTGACGCGACGGGGCGCCACGCGGGGACCGAACAGGCGGTTGGAGTGCCGGTTGAGCAGCAGATTTCCGCGAAAAAACCGGTTCTCGCTCACCGGTCCGGGTCCTGGCTGCCCGGCGAATCTTGACAAGGCCCAGCCGACCGCATCCAGATTGGCCAGCACCCGCCCTTCAAGACGACCCAGCGAGGAAAGCCCGAAAGGCATGAGCGCGGATTGCAGGGCCCGAAGGTCGCGCTGCCGGAGCGCGAGATAACAGGCAAGGTTCTGGGCGCTCTCGGCGTAGTCCTGACGCTCCAGCCAGGGCATCCAGCTGGCCGCGAGTGCCTGCCCTTCGGTAGCCACTGCATCGCGCAGCGCGGTCAGCTCATCGCAGAGCGCATCGAGCAGCGGCGCGTTCAACGTGTCTCCGGGCAGCGTCAGTGACATACGCCGCACACAGTATGCCTGTGGCGTTACGGCACCGTGACAGTGACATCGTACGCAGGTGGTGGTGACATCTGGCTGTCACTGGAGACCCGCATGCTAGGCGTCGGAACCTGCCTGGAGAGAAGGCCCGATGATCAGAATCAAGGCGCACCTGCACACCCAAGAGCTGCTGGACGAGAGTCACCTGCTGGATCTTCGTCGTGTCGTCGAGGGGATCAGTACCACCCCGGAGCATGTGCTGGTCTATCCGCCCGAGGGGGGCGAAGGCGGACTCATGGCGGAATTCGATGTCGAGGACGCGCCCCAGGCCAGCCTGCTCGAAGACATCAGCCGTGCGCTCATGAGTGCTGTTCCGGGCGTCTATGACATCGGGCTTGCGTTTCGCGATTGATCGACCCGATAGACCCGGTCGACCGGCAGCGCGGGTCAGTACACCAGTGACCAGTTCTGGCGATACACATCTGCCTGCCGCAGTTCGCCGCGTTCCGCGAGGTATTCCTCGATCAGACTGCGTACGGATCGGGGAATCTCTGCAACCAGACGTGCTTCGGCGAGCATGGTATAGCCGCCTGCGCCCTGCGCACGGTAGGAGTTCACGGCGAGCGTGAACAGGTCCTCGTCGCGCACCACTGCGCCGTCGACCTCAAGCCGTGTGATCCGGTCCCCTAGGGGGCGGCGGAGGTCGATGACATAGTCAGCGCCGGAGACGATGTCGAAGTTGTACCCCGGCCAACCCTCGGCGACTACCGGTACGCCGTCCTCGACACCTGCGTAGAAGCCTGCGGCATGTTCCAGATAGGCGCGCAGCTGCTCGCCCGTGATCTCGAGTACCATCAGGGTATTCTCATAAGGATACAGGGCGGCAAGGTCGGCGCGCGTGATCGGCCCCGGCCCGAACGCCAGGCGGGTGGTGAACGCTGCGCTTGCCGAGAGCTGGGCGTCGCCGGCCTGCGTCTGCACTCGCTGGATGAGGTCGACCATCGGTGTGTCTCGCAGGCGTGCCTCGCGACTGTCCCAGGCCTCTGGCGTTGTGGCGATGGTCTCAGCCACCCAGGCGCGAACCTCTTCGTGCCAGCCCTCGACCCGCTGCATCAGCCCAGGTTCGGCATCGAGTCCGGCCAGGGGCAGTGCGCGGCTGCTCAGCGACTGCACCTGCCAGCCCTCGGCGTCGGCTGTCGTCTCGAGCGTCAGCCTGACCTCGCCAAGGTGCGAGGCCCAGCGCCCGGGCTGAACGACCGCTACCTGGCGGCCCTGGGGCCCCTCGAGCACGAGATCGTCGATCACTCGATGGGAATGCGAGAGGATGGCGACGTCTACGCCGGGGACCGATTCGATAACGGCCCGGCCGAAGTTCTCGAGCCTGCCCTGCGGCCCGCCTGTTTGTCCTGCCCGGCTTTCAAGCCCCGTGTGCAGCAACAGCACCACGATATCGGCACCGGCCTCACGGAGTTTCGGCACGAAGCGGGCGGCAGCGGTAATGCCGTCACCGAAATCCAGCCTGCCCTCGACGTGATGGCGGTCCCAGACCGCAGAACCCGGCGTGGTCAGTCCGAGCACTCCCACCCTGACGCCACCGAGTTCGCGCAGGATGTACGGGGTGTAGGCGGGCGTGTCCGTGCCGTGGTGATAGACATTCCCGGCGAGAACCGGCGTCGAGGTGAGATCGACCTGCGCATTGATGTAGGGGACGCCGAAATTGAACTCGTGGTTGCCGAGGACGATGGCATCGTAGTCGAGAGCATCCATGACATGGAGCACCGGGTGCTGCGTCACGGGGGCGGGCAGCGTGGCGAAATAGTCCGCGAACGGGTTGCCCTGGAGGAAGTCACCGGCGTCCAGCAGGAGTACATGATCGCGCTCCCGCCGCATGCGCTGGATCACGCTGGCAGCCTTCAGCAGGCCATGGGCCTCGTCGGGTTCGTCGCGTAGATAGTCCCAAGACATCACGCGCCCATGCACGTCCGCGGTGGCGAGAATCGTCAGCTCCACCCGTTGCGTCGGTGGCTCTGCACAGGCGGCCAGCAGCACCAGCGTCAGGCCGGCTGCGAGGACGAGGGTACCGAGGCGCAGGAATGTGGAAATCATCAGATGCTTGTCCCGTTTCCGTGAGGATGCGTAAAGTGTAGCGTTCTCGGGTTATCGGACGATGACAAGCCAGGTTCGCGCGACCATGCTCAGAAGGTGGAGAGTCCGGTGGCTTCCATGATCCGGTACTGCCAGTAGCGAAGACGCCGCTCGTCTGCGTAGCGTGAGTAGGGCAGGCTGAATGATCGGCCGTCCTCGTTGGTCCAGCGCAGGTCGAACCACTCAGCCGCGGTGACCATGACCCCGGCTGCGGCATGGCCCGTCACCGCCAGGCCGGTTTCGAGATTGAAGTTGTCAAGATTTCGTCGGGTGAAGTTCGCCGAACCGCTGATCAGTCGTGCGGTACCGTCCGGGTTGACCACCAGCAGCTGCTTGCTGTGGCATTGTTCGCTGCGGGTAACGTACCGCCGCCATTTGAGGGGCTTTCGCATCTGCATGCTGCCCTGGTCGTGTCAGCCCCGGTCATCCTGGCGGCAGCGCGCCGCCATAGGTCACACCGCTCAGCAGTGCCATATCGCGCTTCCAGGTGCTCAGGTCGCTCGGCTGGAACTGCGCGATTCCGGAATGTCCGCAGGCCCGGGACAGCACCTTCATCAACTCCACCGATGCCAGCAGGAACCGCGCCAGGCGTTCGGCGCCCTGGTCGACTTTCAGCCGCTGGCGCAGCTTCGGGTCCTGTGTCGCGACGCCCGTCGGACAGCGGTTGGTGTGACAGATGCGCGCGCCCACGCACCCCACGGCCTGGATGGCTGAATTGCCGAGCGCGACGCCGTCGGCTCCGAGGGCGATGGCTTTCACGAAATCTTCCGGTGTGCGCAGGCCCCCAGTGATGATCAGGGTGACCTCACGCCCGCAGCGGCTGTCGAGATGGCGCCGCGCTCTCGCCAGGGCAGGGATGGTGGGCACGCTGATGTGGTCGCGCAGAATCAGTGGCGCGGCCCCCGTGCCGCCGCCTCGTCCATCCAGGATCAGGTAGTCGGCACCGGCGTCCAGCGCGAAATCGATATCGTCTTCGATATGGTTGGCCGAGAGCTTGAAGCCGACCGGGATACCGTCGGAGCGTTCGCGCACCTCATCGGCAAACCGGCGGAAGTCCGCGACCGATACCAGGTCTTCGAACACGGCAGGCGAGACCGCGTCCTCACCCGGCTCGATGCCGCGGGTCTCGGCGATCTTGTCGTTGACCTTGGCGCCGGGCAGATGGCCGCCTACGCCGGTCTTGGCCGCCTGTCCGGCCTTGAAATGGAAGGCCCGGACTTCATCCAGCAGTTCCCATCGCCAGCCGAACTGCGCCGACGCGAGCTCGAGCAGATAGCGTGAACTGGCTGCGCGTTCCTCGTCCATGGAACCGCCTTCGCCCGAGCAGATACCCGTGCCCGCCTGTTCCGCACCGTGTGCCAGAGCCATCCGCGCCTCATACGAGAGCGCGCCAAAGCTCATGTCCGTCACCAGCAGCGGGATATCGAGTTCCAGTGGCCGCTTGGCCCGCGGGCCGATCACCAGTCGGGTGTCGACTTCACTGTTCTCTGCCAGCGGACGGCGGGCCAGCTGCGCGGTGAGGATCTGCAGATCGTCCCACTGGGGGAGATCCTTGCGGGGTACACCCATGGCGGCGACGTCGCCATGCGGTCCGGACTTCTCCAGGCCGTCGCGGGCAAGTGCGTGGATGCGCGCAACGGTCGGCTCCTCCGGGGTCGGCTCCGCTTCGGGGGGCTGGTCCTCCGAGTCTTCATCGGCCGCGGCAGAGGGCACCGGGTCGCCGACGTCTGCGTCGAGCTTGGAATGTGTGCCGTCACACAAGGGCGCATCGGCCGTGGCCTTGCAGCGGCAGAAGTAGGCTTTCTGGTCTTTCTCGGCTGTCCATTTCAACGGTGTGATGCCGGTGCCCTTGTGAGAGCCGTCGCAGAAAGGCTGATCCTTGGACAGTCCACAGCGGCACCAGTAGTAGGTCTTGCCTTTTTCTACTTCGACACCCTGCGGCGTCAACGCTGCAATCACGGGTTGGTGGGCCATCCTGTGCCACCTCCAGGACTCTGGTGAATCGGTGTGAGCCCGTCCGGCACGCAGCCGGCTACGGAAACCCACAGGGTCAGTATACCGATCCACTCGCGCCCGGGTCGCAGCAGGGGCTGGAAGTTGTGTGATAATCCGGGCGCATGGTGACCGCGTCCAACCGTCTCGCCGCTCCTTCCGAGGCCCTGGCCTTTCAGGCGGGTATCCTCGAGCGTGTATCGCGCACATTTGCATTCACCATCCCCCAGCTGCCACCGCCGTTGTATACGGCAGTGACCAATGCCTACCTGCTGTGCCGGATCGCCGACACCATCGAGGACGAGCCGGAGCTCAGCCAGACGCAGAAGGAGCAGTTCAGCCGTCGCCTGGTGGCAGTGCTGGCGGGTGAGGCTGCGGCAGAGGAGTTCGCCGAGGCGCTGGTTCCGCTGCTCTCCGAACATACGCTGCCGGCGGAGCGCGAGCTGATCGCGCACACCCGGCATGTGCTGTCGGTGACCCGGGCGCTCGGTGACCGTGAGCAGATGGCGCTCCATCGCTGCGTCCAGGTGATGAGCGAGGGCATGAGCCGCTGCCAGCGCACCGCCGATCTCAGCGGCCTGGCCGACATCCCCGAACTGGACCAGTACTGCTACTACGTGGCCGGGGTGGTCGGCGAGATGCTTACCGAACTGTTCTGCGCCTACTCGCCGGAGATCGCTTCACGCTGCGACGAGCTCATGGCCCTGGCGCCCTCGTTCGGTCAGGGATTGCAGATGACCAATATCCTGAAGGACCTCAACGCCGATCGCGCGCGCGGGGTCTGCTGGCTGCCCCGGGACGTCTACCCCGGTGTCTCCGGCGAGGTGACGGATCTGCTCGGTGAAGTTGGTACTGGCAGCCATGAGGCTGCAATGACCCGGCTGGTATCGATTGCCCATGCACATCTGCGCAATGCGCTTCGCTATACCCTGCTGATCCCGGCGCACGAGAGGGGTATCCGCCGCTTCTGCCTGTGGGCGGTCGGGCTCGCCCTGCTCACCCTGCGAAACATTCACCGCCAGCCAGGGTTCAAGGACGCCACGGAGATCAAGGTCAGTCGACGCACGGTGGCCGGGGTGGCCCTGCTCGGGCGCCTGTCGGCACGCTCCGATGTGCTGGTGCGAGCGTTTTTCGGGCTCGCTGCGCGCGGGTTGCCGGCGCCCGCAAGGCATCCCACCTGGGTGCGTGGTCAACCCGGCGTCAGCAAACCTCAGCCTGACTCGGCGACACCGCGGTAGAGGTAGCCCGCGAAGCGTGGCGTCCGCGGGAGATAGCCAGGCTCGAGGCGACGCATACGGAAACCGGCCTGTTCCAGCAGCTGGTCGATCGGGCGGTTCAGCTGACAGCCGCCGGCGAGTCGCTGCCATATCGGGTTCAACCGGTCCTGCCAGCGGCGCACGGCGATATCAGGTGCCGCTCCGTGTTCGCAGAACAGGAGGCGCCCCTCCGGCCTGAGCACCCGGCGAATCTGCATCAGGGCAGTCTGCCAATCCGGAATCGTGCAGAGGGTGAAGGTGAGCACGACAGTATCGATGCTGTCGTCCGGCAGCGGGATCTGTTCTCCGGGCAGCGACAGCCACTCCACCGGCACCGGCGAGGCGGCCAGCCGCAGTGCGGCCTTGCGGCGCATACCCTCGGACGGCTCGAGGCCCCAGACCTTCGCCACCCGAGCCGGATCGTAGTGGGCGAGGTTCAGCCCCGAGCCCATGCCGACCTCCAGTACCCGGCCCTGCGCCCGTGGCACGAGGCGCATGCGCTCGCGGGTCACCAGCCGGCTGGCGCAGGCACAGTGCACCAGCTGCGGCAGGATGAAATTCTCGTAAAGGCCCACAGGACTAGGCGGCGGCGGAAGTCGGCGCCAGGGGCGGGCGGAAGCGGCGCAGGCGAAGCGCGTTGCCCACGACGAAAACGCTGGAAAACGCCATCGCCAGTGCCGCCAGCATCGGCGAGAGACTGATGCCGAAGCCCGGGTAGAGCACGCCGGCCGCCACCGGAATCAGCGCGGTGTTGTAGGCGAAGGCCCAGAACAGGTTCTGGCGGATGTTCCGCAGGGTCGCACGCGAGAGTGCGACGGCATTGGGCACGTTGCGAAGATCCCCCGACATCAGCACGACGTCCGCGCTCTCCATGGCGATATCGGTGCCGGTGCCGATCGCAATACCCACGTCGGCCTCAGCCAGTGCCGGGGCGTCGTTGATACCGTCTCCGACGAAGGCTACCGGGCCGTGGGCCTCGCGCAGTCGGCGCAGCACCTCGACCTTGTCGCCGGGCAGCAGGCCGGCATGAATCTCGTCTATCGCCAGTTCACGCCCGACGGCCTTGGCGGTCCGTTGGTCGTCACCGCTCAGCATCGCGACCCGCAGCCCGCGTGCACGGAGCGTCTCGATGGCTTCACGGCTCTCCGGCTTGATCGGATCGGCCACGCCGATCACAGCCACGAGACGGTCGTCGATGCCGACCAGGATGGGGGTGCGTGCCGCCTCCGCCAGTCGGCCGACCACACTGTCGGCCGCCACGGCGTCGATACCGGCCTCACCCAGAAACGCTGCGGTGCCGAGTCTCACCCGATGCCCGTCGATCGTGGCTTCGATGCCCCCACCCGTGGCGCTGGTGAACGCCTCGGACTGCGGCAGGTCAAGGCCGCGCTCCTCGGCCGCGGCCAGCAGAGCGGCGGCGACCGGATGTTCCGAATCCTGCTCGGCCGCTGCGGCCAGTCGGAGCACCTCTGCCTCGTCGAGCGGGCCCAGTGTCTCGAGGTCGGTCAGCGCCGGGCGGCCCGCGGTTACCGTGCCAGTCTTGTCCAGCGCCACGACCGCCACGCCACGCAGGGTCTGCAGCGACTCACCGCCCCGGAAGAGGATGCCATGGTCGGCGCCGCGCCCTGTGCCCACCATGATGGAGGTGGGGGTGGCCAGGCCCATGGCGCAGGGGCAGGCGATGATCAGCACGGCGACGGCGTTGACCAGCGCAAACGCCAGTGCCGGTGCCGGTCCCCACACGAACCAGGTCACGGCGCTGAGCAGCGCAATCACCATCACCACGGGGACGAACACGGCGCTGATCCGATCGACGAGTGCCTGTACCGGCAGCTTGCCGGCCTGTGCCTGCTGCACCATCCGGACGATCCGCGCCAGTACCGCGTCCTCGCCCAGATCGGTCGCACGGACCCTGAGGCTGCCGGCCTGGTTGGTCGTGCCGCCGGTCACCCGGTCGCCTTGGCGCTTCTCCACCGGCATGGGCTCACCGGTGATCATCGCCTCATCGACATGCGAACGGCCCTCGAGCACCTCGCCGTCCACCGGGATGCTCTCGCCGGGGCGGACACGCACGATGTCCCCGCGGCGGAGTTTGGCGATGGGCAGCGTCGCGGTGCCGCCGTCGCGCTCCACACGGGCCTCGCGCGGCTGCAGGCCGAGCAGTCGCTCGATGGCCGCCCCGGTGCGCCCTCGCGCCCGTGCCTCGAGGAACCGCCCGAGCAGGATCAGCGTGACGATGACCGCTGCCGGTTCGTAATACACCTGTGCTGCGCCGGGGGGCATCAGCTGCGGTGCGAAGGTGGCGACCACCGAGTAGGCCCAGGCGGCACCTGTGCCCAGTGCCACCAGCGTGTTCATTTCCGGGGCGCCGCGCATCAGGGCAGGCAGTCCGATGCGGAAGAACACCCGGCCGGGGCCGAACAGGACCAGGCTGGTCAGCACGAACAGCAGCAGATGGATGGTGTGCGTCCCGAGCGCACCATGTACGAGATGATGGAAGGCAGGTACGAGGTGGCTGCCCATCTCCAGGATGAACACAGGCACCGTCAGCACGGCTGCGAACAGGAAACGGCGCCAGGCCAGGCGGATCTCCTCGTCCATGCGCTCGTCCGGCTCGCCGACGACCTCCTCGGTCGGCAACGCTGTGTCATAGCCGGCATCCTGCAGGGCCTGTCGCAGACGCCCGGCGTCGACCTCTTCGCCCAGCACCAGGGTGGCCTCGCGGGTGGCCAGGTTGACGCTGGCCGAATCGATTCCCGGGACAGCGGAAAGCGCCTTCTCCACGCGGGAGACACAGCCGCCGCAGTGCATGCCCTCGACGGGAATACGCCGAGTCCGGGTGTTGCGGCCGTCAGCAGGGGGGGCATTTTTTCGCTGTGTCGACATCGATTCCTCACCGTCCTTCGCAGGGGTCCGGCGGCTGTTCGGGGTGCGGACCGGTAAACCAGATCGCGTCGTACTCGCCCGCGTCGGTGTCCGGCAAATCCTGTCCTGGCGTGGTCGGCAACAGCGCAAGGCTGAATACATCGTGCTCGCCGAGGTTCCGCAGATCCTGCGGTACGCCGAAACCGCGATCGACGTGTCCGTTCCCGGCAATGAGCACCCCGCCATCCAATCCGCTTGCGGCGTCGTGAAGGCGCTGCGCCATGACCACGTCCCGCACGCGCTGCGCGAGCACCATCCGGTCTATGACGGTCTGGGGCAGGTCATGGCAGTGGCTGGCCATCAGGATGTCGCGCAGCCGCGCCTTGGCTGCTGCAGGCCGCGGCGTATCGAGCGCCGCGGGCTGGACATCCTGCAGCGTGCGCGGATCCTGTCCGTCCATGGCGACCGCACGTACCGCACGCCGCGGCAGATTCGCGGCGATCAGGGGCAGCTCGTACCGAAACGCCGCCTCGGCAATGGGCTGGTAGCGCGACCAGTCGGGCCAGCCGCTGTCCTCCCAGCCGACCGCTTCGCCGAGGCCGGCGGCAGCCTCCGGGGGCGCGGGTTGAAACGCCGCGAGTGCCGCTGCCTGGTCCGTGTCGAACTGTTCCATGGCCACCACCGGTCGCCGGCCATTGGCCACCATCGCAGTGATCAGTTCCGCCTGCAGACGATGATGCTCCGGATGCCCATGCAGTTCGCCCAGCAGCACGAAGCGCGTCGCCGACAGCCGCGCCTCGAGTTCGGCGCGCGTCGCGAACCGCGCCTCGCGGACCAGCCAGATACGGCCCTCCAGGCGCGTCTCGGTGTGCTCCTCCGGTGCCTGCGCGGCCGTGGTCTCCGGCACCGGGCTGATGCCGCTGCAGGCGCCAGCGAATGCCAGAGAGGCGAACAGGCTGGCGACGCTGATAGGGCTCGTCGTTCGTCGCACTTCAGGGTTCTCCTGGCCTCACTCAGCGCCCGTCACGGCCAGGGCAGGGGGACGGGAGCAGGGCGCGGCCGGTGTGCCGGATCCCGTTTGCCATCGAAGTAGGCAGTGATGTCCCGACGCGCCGTGGCCAGGTGGGCACCAACGGCGTCATCCGCCGCGCGGACGCGTCGTGGGGTGCGCTCCGCGGCCGCCAGTTGCGAGCGCAGCGCATCGAGCTTTGCCTCCGCGCTGGCGCGTACGCCAGAGGTGGTCCGCTGATCCGCGGCAAGGTCCAGCAGTCCGTCCAGCACCGCGCGCTGAGCGACGCGCCGGAGCGGGTTTGCGGCATCCCCGCCCCAGGTGGCCTCCACGAGCGCACCGATCACTTCGGCGACATCGGGCAGCTCCGGATTACGGAAATGGAAGCTCGCTACCCGCGCCATCCGCGACGGATGAAGCAGGTTGTCGACAATCTCCTGCGCAAGGCTGTGGGCCAGCCACAGCGGATCCAGCGCGGGTCCGGCCGGTGACTCGATCAGCCGTTCGTTCACATGGCCGCGCCAGCCAGGCGTCCAGCCGAACGGCTCGGGCGGGATCAGTCCGGGGATATGTTCCGGCAGCGCCAGCGCATCGGGTGCGAGCGCGGCCAGTACCCGCGAGAGCGCCTCGCGCTGAACTGCCGCCGGCAGGATCCGGGTCGGGGGCGCGGCATCGCCGGCGACGGCATAGCTGAACTCCATCCCGCCGATGGCCTTGGTCGTGCCGTGCAGGGCCGTGCGGTGATGCAGGTACACGTGCGCGAGGCGCTTGTTCAGCAGAAAATACGGCTCACCGGGGTTCAGCGCGCGTTCGTCGAAGTGCTCCAGCAGCACGCCGCGCACCGCCATGGTCCGCTCGAGCGCCTCGAGCATGTCATTGCCCTCGACCCATACGGTGGCGTCGGGAAAGCTGCCCGCCGGCCCGGCGTCGCCGCCAGTAATGAAACGCAGGCCTCTGTCGGATATCTCACTGATGATTTCCGCCAGCCCCTCGCGCTCGCTCTCGGCGTCCGGGAACCAGGTGTAGGCGTAACGGATGGCCAGGATGTCCCAGTCTCCGAGGCCCTCGGCGTAGGCGCCGCGCAGGTCGGGACGGCCGTCTTCGTCCAGCGTGACCAGCGCGACGGGATAGTCCATGACCGAGGCGCGATCATGCGCTGCTGCAATGAAGTTGTGCGCGAGACCGAGGGTATGTCCGATCTCGTGGGCGCTGTGCTGGCGCCGCCGCGCCATCGCCAGCGCCTCACCATCGAGCGCCAGGCCTTCGGCCCCGGCCGCCGGACGCATGCCCAGCCAGATGTCGTGATTCACCAGCGATCGGAACGAGTCCATGCGAACGATGCTGCTGATGATCTCGCCGGTGCGCGGGTCACGATAATGCGGCCCGACCGAGGGACCGCGTTCCTGGCGATGGACCCAGTGGATCACGTTGTAACGCGCGTCCATGGGATCGGCATCCTCGGGCAGATCCCGGATCTGGAAGGCGTTGCGGAACCCGGCGGCCTCGAAACCCTGGTTCCACCATAACCCACCCTCGCGGAAGGCCGTGCGATAGGGTTCCGGAATGGCCGGGTCGAGGTGGTAGACGATTGGTGTTTCCGGCTCGACCAGTTCCCCGGCGAGGTAGGCCTCGGGGTCGCTCGGCACCAGCCGCCAGCGGGAGATCCAGCGTCGGCGGTAGTCACTGTCCAGCGGCAGGCTGAAGTCGAAGAACATGTGGGGGAAGATGCCGGCGCGCGGGTGGAACTCACGCGGCGCATAGTCGTCATCCGGCAGGGCGATGAAGCTGTGGTGCTGCTGGATACTCATGCTCCTGGCATCGGGCAGGTGCTGCGCAAGCCGGTCGCCAGCCTCCTGAAGCTCGAACGTCAGGGTCACGCGGACTTCTGTATTGCCGGGGTAGCTGCCTGTGAAACGCTCCTCGATCACGCTGCGACGTGCATCGAGCTGGACCTGTCCGACCACGCCGGCCTGGCGGAGTCGCTCGCGCACACCGAAGGCGTCGCTCAGCAGGAAGTCGGTGGCATCGACGCGCAGCACGCCATCGGTTTCATCGTCGATGTCCATCGCAGCCAGCACCGATCGCGGAAACGACTCCGCCACTGCACGCTGCGAGGCGGGCGAGGGGTCGAGGCTGCGATGTGCAATGTTTTCCTGGATCAGCAGTACGTGGGGGCCATGGCGCTCGAACTTCACCAGGGCGTTGATGCCGGTCTGGCCGCGATCGAGCAGAGGCGAGGTGGTGCCGACGCCGCCGGCCAGGGTGTTGGTGTAGATCATGACAGCGCCCGGCTCACGCACATCCAGCAGGATCCGGCCCGTCTCGCGGTCGTAATGCAACGGCAGCAGATCGCCTGCGTGCACGTGAGCGTGCGCAAGCATCGCCGCCAGTGCCAGCAGGCCGCAGCACAGCAGCCGCGTCACGGAAACAGCGCGTGGAAGATCAGGCATCGGCAGTGCTCCGGGCGGTGATTGAACCAGCATGTCAGGACCCTCCTGCCGCCTCGTTCGCCGGGATGATGTCGAAGGCGATGGTCACTCTTGGGGAGGTGTCCTGGAAGGGCACGGTGCCGTGCCAAAGATAGGAGGGAAACAGCACCAGATGGCCAGGTCTGGGCTGCACGAAATGTTCCGCCGGCAGGGACGGCAGGGTCGGCATGCCCGGTTCTCCAAACTGCAGCCAGCCGGCGTGGGCTTTGTCCTCGCCGCTGCAGTTGCCGGGCAGCACGATGTGGCAGGCGGAGGACAGCCAGCCCTCCGGGTGCACATGACTGGCGTGGAAGCCGCCGGTGCCCAGGCGGACCGACCACATGCCCTGGATGCGCCAGCTGCCGGTGTTGCGGCTGCGTAGCGGGTCGTCGCCGGCGCCGAGAAAAGCGAGATGACGCGCGATGACCGGTTCCACGGCCTGTGGGAATGCGCGGATGGCCGGGTGGGGTTGCCGGGCGATATTTGCGACCTGGCTGCCATGGCGGACGGACTGGCCAAAGGGATGGCTGCGGTAGGGGTGGACCTTCAGCAGGGCCTGACCGAGTTCGGACACATAGCTGTCGAGGTCCGGCCAGTCGGCCGGCGGCTGGATCGGATAGCCCCTCACGACGCCCTCGTAGTCGTTCAGTTCCTGGTGCCGGACATCGCCGAGGAGTCGCCAGGCTGTGGCGCACAGGGCGATCGCCTGCTGGTCGCGCGGCTTCAGTTGGTGGAGCCGTTCAGCCACCTGTGCCGCCTCACCGGCATGACCGCTGGCAAGAAGCGCATAGGCCAGGGCGGCCAGCGCATCCCCGTTGTCGGGGGCCAGCGATACGGCCCGGCGCGCATGGGCCAGCGCGGTGTCACTGCGGCCGGCCAGCGTCGCCACATGGGCGGCAGGCAGCAGCAGCTGCAGCTCCCCGGGCCACTGCGCGGCGAGGCGCTCGAGTGCCTCGCAGGCGCCGTCGAGGTCGCCCGTGTACTGCAGAATGCGCGCGCGCACCAGATGCAGGCCCGGCGACTGCGGTAACCTCTGGATGTCCTCCTGGACGGCGCGCAGGGCCGCGTTGCGGCTGCCGGTGCGCATCCACACCAGTTGGGCGAATTCGTAGTGCGCATCGAGCATTTCCGGCCGCCGCCGCAGCGCACGCCGAAAGGCCTTCTCCGCCGCCTCGAAGCGGCGCAGTTCGACCAGGCTGCGTGCCCGTACCAACCAGGTCTCGGGGGCGTCCAGCCCGCGTGCGAAGGCATCGCGGCAGTACTGCTCGGCAGCCGTGTGGTCCCCCGCATCGCCCAGGGCGGCGGCGAGATTGTGCTCGGCGACGCCGGTGGGTGGAGCGACAGCCAGCGCGCGCCGGTAGAGGTCGATGGCCTCGTCCAGTCGGCCCGCCGACTTCAGGGTGGCGGCCTGTTGGGTGAGTGTCGCGAAATCGCTCATGACGGTATTCCAGAGGTCGGCCGGCAGCATGCGCATGGCAGCCAAGTGACGTCAAGCCGAGGTGCCGCCCGCCGGGGTCGCCGTCGTGCTGCGATATACTGTGTGCGATGAGAGTACGCGCGGATTCTGCCGGTGAGGCCTGACACCCCTGTCGTTCCCGCCTCCGATACGCCCGCGCGTGCGCCGCTGCGGGCCGGGCGCGGCTGGACAGGGCTGACGCTCGCGGTGGCGGCCCTGATCGCATTGCCTATCGTCGTGGTGCTGCTGCATGTGCTGGTGCCCGCGGGCGACGTGTGGCGGCACCTGTTCCAGACCGTACTCAGCCGCTATGTGGGCAATACCCTGTCGTTGATGGTTGGCGTGGGCATCGGGGTCACGCTCATCGGTGTCGGAACGGCCTGGCTGGTGGTGATGTGCCGCTTTCCCGGGCGCGGGGTGTTCCGCTGGGCACTGCTGCTGCCCCTGGCGGTGCCCACCTACGTCATCGCCTATGCCTACACTGATTTCCTGCAGTTCGCAGGGCCCGTGCAGACCCTGCTGCGCGACACCTTCGACTGGGGACGGGATGATTACTGGTTTCCCCAGATCCGCTCGCTTGGGGGCGCCATCGTGCTGATGTCGCTGGTGCTCTACCCCTACGTCTATCTGCTGTCGCGCGCGGCGTTCATCGAACAGTCGGTCTGCGCGCTGGAGGTAGGCAGGACGCTGGGGCGTGGTCCCCTGCGGCTGTTCCTCGGTATCGCCGTGCCGCTCGCGCGTCCGGCGATCGCCGGCGGCGTGGCGCTGGCGCTGATGGAAACCCTGAACGATTTCGGTGCGGTACAGTTCTTCGGAGTGGATACCTTCACCACCGGTGTCTACCGGACCTGGTTCGGACTTGGCGAGCAGGCTGCGGCCGCACAGCTCGCGGCCTGCCTGCTGGTGTTCGTACTGGTGCTGCTGGTCCTCGAACGCTGGTCCCGCCGGGAAGCGCGCTATTTCCAGACCTCGAGCCGGTACCGCGAACTACCGCAGTACCGGCTTTCCGGAGGGCGCGCACTGCTGGCCTGGCTGGCGTGCGCGCTACCGGTCACCCTGGGTTTCCTGTTGCCGGCGGGTCTGCTGGTCGGCATGCACCTGCGCGAGGGCGATCCCCTGCTCGGCAGCAGGTTCATGGATTTCGCCCTGAACAGCCTGACGCTTGCCGGGGTGACCGCGCTGGTGGCGGTCAGCCTGGCCGTGCTGATTTCCTACGGGGTCAGACTGAAACCTTCGCGGCTGACGCAGGGCGCGGCGCGGGTGGCTTCGCTGGGTTATGCGGTGCCCGGCTCGGTGATCGCCGTCGGCGTGCTGATTCCGCTCGCCTGGCTGGACAGTCGGATCAACCTCTTTGCCCTGGAGCGCTTCGGTGTGACGCCCGGGCTGATCCTCACCGGGACCATGGTCGCGCTGGTGTATGCCTATGTGGTGCGCTTCCTCGCGGTATCGTTCAATACCGTGGAAGCCAGCCTTGGCAAGATCAGCCCCAGCATGGATGCCGTGTCGCGCACCCTCGGGGCCGGCGCGGGCGGCACGCTTCGCCGCGTGCATATGCCGATCATGCGCGGCAGCCTGTTCGCGGCAGCCATCCTGATTTTCGTCGACGTCATGAAGGAGCTGCCGGCGACCGTCATTCTGCGGCCTTTCGATTTCGATACCCTGGCAGTGCGTGCCTACGAACTGGCGTCCGACGAACGTCTGGCGCAGGCCTCGACGTCGGCGCTGGCAATCGTGGCCGTGGGCATCATTCCTGTGGTGCTGCTCAGCATGGCGATGACCCGATCGCGGCCCGGGCATGCTGGTGGGCCACCAGCCGCGCCCACGGCGCCGCCTCAGCCGGACCGCGGGTAGAGGAAGACCTGCGAGGGATCGAGTTCCAGCGTGACCGGCTGGCGCTCGGCCGGCAGGAAAACGCCAGGCATGCGGGAGTGCCCATGGATTTCCTCGCCCTCTGCGGTATGGACGCACAGGTGAAGCAGGCTGCTGCGACCGAGCAGGCGTGACATGATGACGTGCGAGCGTTCATGCCGCCCGGGATCCCCCACCGGCCGGACGTTCACGGCCTCAGGCCGGATCAGGACATCGAGGGCCGTGCCGTCGGGATAGCCAGGCGCGGGCACTACGCCGAAGGCGGTACGGACCTCGCCGCTGACGACCACGCCGGTCACCTCGTTGACCTCGCCGAAAAAGCGCACGACGAACGGATCGGACGGGTGACAGTAGAGCTCGGTCGGTGTGCCCACCTGCAGGATCCGGCCATCGCGCATCAGCGCGATCCGATCAGCCATGAACATGGCCTCTTCGGGATCGTGGGTGACCATAAGCGTGCCTGCGCCACATGCCTTGAGCAGGTGCAGCGTGTCGTCCCGGGTCTGTTCGCGCAAACGCGTGTCGAGTGCCGAGAACGGCTCGTCCAGCAGCATCAGCGCCGGTGCCGGGGCAACGGCGCGGGCCAGGGCCACCCGTTGCTGCTGCCCGCCGGAGAGCACGTGAGGATAGCTCGTGGCGTGAGCGGCGAGCCCCAGCCGCTCAAGCAGTTCGAGCGCGCGCGCCCGGCGCGCGGCAGAGGGCATGCGGGTCAGCCCGAAGGTCACGTTCTCGAGCACCGTGAGGTGCGGAAAAAGGGCGGCGTCCTGGAACATCAGACCCAGGTTACGCCCCTCGGGCGGCACCTGGCGGCCGCCGGGTTGCGCAACCGTCTCACCCGCAAGCTGGACTTCGCCCTGCTGCAGGACCTCGAGGCCGGCGGCAATCCGCAGCAGTGTGCTCTTGCCGCAGCCCGACGGTCCGAGCAGGCACACCACCTCGCCCGCCCGGACCTCCAGATCCACCCCCTCGAGTGCGGTGGTATCGCCATAGCGATGACTGATGTCACGCATCGCCAGCGCGACAGCGCTTCCCGCGGGCGGCGCGGCGGTCTCGAACATTTCAGCGCGTGCGGTGGACATGGCGGACTTGGTGGCTGTGTGAACCGCCAAGATATGGAAACGAGAATTGTTTGTAAACGTGGCGCGTCGACATTGCGTCATCCATCTGAGTAAGTAATAATAATCATTATCATTCACCTTGCTCACTGCGGACGGATCTGCCCATGCTTCGACGTTTGCTGCTGCCTCTGGTTCTCGGCCTTGTCACACTTGCCCTCACCGGTTGTAGTGCGCCTCGGGAGGATCAGCTGTTCGTCTATTCGGCGCGCCACTACGATAGCGACACCCTGCTGTTCGAGCGTTTCACGGCATTGACCGGCATCGAGGTCCGCGTGCTGCAGGGCAGCTCCGACGAGCTCATGGAGCGGCTTGAGCGCGAGGGCGTCGCCAGCCCCGCCGATGTCCTGCTGACGGTGGACGCCGGGCGACTGTGGCGCGCCGAGCAGGCAGGGCTGCTCGAGCCGGTCGACTCCGAGCTGCTCCGTGCGCGCATTCCCGAGCATCTGCGCCATCCCGAGGGTTTCTGGTTCGGCTTCAGCCAGCGCCTGCGCGTCATTTTCTACAACCTCGAGAATTTCGATCCGGCCACGGTGGCGCGTTACGAGGACCTCGCCGACCCGGCGCTGGCCGGGCGGGTGTGTATCCGCTCGTCGAACAACATCTACAACCAGTCGCTGCTGGCCTCGCTCATCAGCCATCACGGGGTGGAGGAGACCGAGGCATGGGCCCGCGGCCTGGTCGCGAACCTCGCACGGCCGCCGCAGGGGGGCGACACCGACCAGATCCTGGGGGCCGCGGCCGGCGAATGCGAACTTGCCGTGGCCAACCACTACTACTACCTCCGGCTGCTGGAGTCCGAGGACCCCGCGCGTCGCGCGGCGGCTGCACGGGTGGGGATCATCTTCCCGAACACGGAGGATCGCGGTGTGCACGTGAATGTTGGCGGTGCCGGCGTGGTCCGTGGCGCTCCCAACCGCGAGAATGCCGTGCGTTTCCTGGAGTACCTCGCCTCCGACGAGGCCCAGGCGGTGTTCGCGGGCGCGAATTTCGAGTACCCGGTGGTGCGTGGCGCGGAGATGGATCCGGCGATCGTGGCCTGGGGTGACCTCCGGCTCGACTCGGTCGCCGTCTCGGAACTCGGGCGTTACAACCCAGAGGCCGTCAGGCTGGCTGACCGCGTCGGCTGGCGCTAGCGGGCCCGCCCGGAAGCCGCTGTTTCAGGCGGCTCGGGCAGCGGTCTGGACAGCAGGGCGGCAAGCAGGAACCCGCCTGCGCCGAGAATCATCGCCGCAGCGACGAGACTGACCGGCACGCCGGTCACGCCCAGCATGGCGCCGTAAATCGGTACGCCCACGGCCTGACCCATGAAGAAGAAAAAGGCGTGCAGGGACACGGCCGAGCCGCGGTGGCCGGGTGCAAGCTCAGTGGCTTGCGTCTGCAGCGAATTGTGGACCGAGAAGAAGCCGAAGCCGATGAATACGAAACCGATGGCCGCGGGCCACCAGGGCCCGGAGAAGGCGACCGTTACAAATCCCGTGGCGGTCATCATCCCACCCAGGCGCATGAGGTTGAACATGCCCCCGAGGCGCGCGAGCAGTCGCTTGACGATGCCGGCATAGATCAGACCGCCAACGCCCATGCCCGCGATGATGAAGCCCGCCTCGCGGATGCCACCGGCGCTGCGCGCTTCCAGCACGATGGCCACAAAGGGCATGAAGCCGAAGATCAGCAGGCCCTCGATGAATACGGCGCTGAAACAGATTCGGGCGCGCGGGTTGGAGAACACGGCGCGGTAGCCGGTCATGATGCTGCCGAGGCTGAACCGCCCGGCCGGTGCCCTGGCGCGTGGCTGCAGATAGCGCAACGTCATGATCAGCGACACCGCGCTCAGTACAGTGGCAAGCGCCATCACGGTTCGCCAGCCATAGGCATCGGCAATCACCCCTGAGGTCACCGCCCCCAGCAGCAGCGCGACGATCATGGCGGCCAGGACTCGCGACAGCGCCACCTGCCGGGTCTCCATGGGGAAACGGTCACCGACCACCGCCAGCGCGACCGGGATGAGCCCGCCGCCGGCGATGCCCGAGACGATGCGGGCGGCGAACAGCACCTCGACATTCGGGGCCAGCGCACACACCAGCAGGGAGAGTGTCAGCACCGCCAGACAGGCTTTCATGACCCGCGCCTTGCCCGCCGAGTCGCCAAGTGGCCCGAGAATCGGCTGGCTGAGCGCATAGGGAAAGGCGACTGCGGTGGCCAGCAGTGCGATCAGTTCGGGCGATGCTGCCAGGTCGCGGGCGATGCCCGGCACCATCGGGTCGACGACGCGCAGCGACAGGGAGGCCACAAAACAGGCGAGGGCGAGGACGACGAGCAGCGGCATGGTGGCGCGCACTCTACTCCCCGGGCGCGTGTTTCGGAAGCGTCGAGGCGTCGGCTCGGGGCCGGCAGCGCGTTGCGCCGGGCCCGACGGGATGGCGTAGACGATCGGGTTCACGGGGCTCGTGGCCTGGGCACGGGAGTATCATGGCACGGTACCCTGTAGGTGTTCGCTGAGAAAAGAGCGGGATTGATGTGCCCCACATCGAGTGAAGTCGAGGGTCGCCTTCGCGCCCGCGTGCGTCATCTGTATACCGGACGAACCCGGGATGCTGCACGCTTCCGTTATGGACTGATCGCCATGGACGTGCTGACGATCGGGTTTTTCATCGTAACGGCCCCGCTGCAGCCGACCACAGTGATCATTCTGGGTGAGGTGGTCATCGGCCTGGCGATCCTTGTGGATCTGTTTTCACGGTTATGGATCTCTCCAAACCGATGGCGCACGCTGCGGCAGGTGTACACGCTGGCCGATCTCGTCGTGGTCGCTTCGCTGGTGCTGGCACCACTGCTGGGTCAGAGCCTGGCTTTCCTCAAGGTGCTCCGCGCGCTTCGGCTGGTTCACTCCTACCAGGTGCTGCGCGATCTCCGCCGGGACACCGTGTTTTTCCGGGAACATGAAGACACGATTCTTGCAGCGGTCAATCTGTTCGTTTTCATCTTCGTCTCTGCCGCGATCGTATTCGTCCTGCACTTCGACGACGAGCCGGGCGCCGCCAATTTCATCGATGCCCTCTACTTCACCATAGCCACGCTGACCACCACCGGCTACGGCGATATCACCATGACGACGCCCGGTGGGCGGTTGCTCGCAGCGTTCATGATGATTATCGGCGTGGCGCTGTTTTTCCGACTTGCGCGGGCGCTGTTTCTCCCGCGGAAAGTACATCACCAGTGCGGTAACTGTGGTCTTGATCGTCACGAGACCGACGCGATCCACTGCAAGCACTGCGGCGAGGATCTCAAGATTCCTACTCATGGGGCGGGTTGAGGAATGCAACAGGTGTCGCGCGACCTCGATACGGCGTCCGGATTGAGCGGGCAGCCGGTAAGCGTGCTCGGCGCCGGCATCGCCGGACTGGCGAGTGCGCTGGCATTGGCGCGGCGGGGTGCGGCGGTGAGCGTGCTCGAGCAGGCACCAGCGCTCATCGAAGTGGGTGCCGGATTACAGGTCAGTCCAAACGGTGCACGGGTACTCCGAGCCCTCGGGCTGGGCGAGGCGCTTGCCACGACCGGGCTGGCAGCGGCGGCCGTGGAGCTGAGGGACGGATTCAGCGGCCGGCAGGTGCTTCGCCTGGACCTGCAGGGTGCCGCCCATGCCGCGGGCGGCGGCTACTTCTTCGTGCATCGCGCTGACCTCGTCAGCCTGTTGCTCGAAGCGGTAATCGAGGCGGGTGTGCGCGTGGAGACGGCCTGTCGTATCGAGCGCCTCGATCCGGGCGCCATGGGCGTTACCCTGTCGAGTGACAATGGACGCTCGCGGGAGGCCGCGCTGCTGGTGGGGGCGGACGGCCTGCATTCGGTCGTGCGCCGTCGGCTCGATCCCGAAGCACAGCCGTTTTTCACCGGTCAGGTCGCGTGGCGGGCCGTGATACCCGAGCAGCCCGGTGCCCCGGCAGTGGCGCAGGTGTTCATGGGGCCCGGTCGCCACCTGGTCAGCTACCCCTTGCGTGGTGGCCGGCTTCGCAATCTGGTGGCGGTGGAGGAACGCGCACGCTGGGCGGAAGAGGGCTGGCATCATCAGGATGATCCCGCCAGGCTGCGGGCGGCCTTTGCGGCGTTCGGCGGACCTGTGCCCGGGTGGCTGGCCGCGGTGGAGGAGGTCTTCCTGTGGGGGCTGTTCCGGCACGAGGTGGCCCGACACTGGCATGCGGGACGCTGTGTGCTGGTGGGCGATGCGGCACATCCCACGCTGCCGTTCCTGGCCCAGGGGGCCAACATGGGCCTGGAGGACGCCTGGGTGCTGGCCTGGGCGCTGGCGCGTCATGCCTCGCCCGAGGTGGCCTTCGCGGCCTACCAGGCGGCGCGTGAGGCGCGGGTCAGGCGGATCGTCGCCGCTGCCCAGGGCAATGCACGGGCCTACCATCTATCCGGTCCCACGCGCTGGCTGGCCCACCGGCTGCTGGGCCTGGGTGGGCGGCTTGCACCGGGGTTCGCGCTGCAGCGCTTCGACTGGCTGTACGGACACGACGTCACGGCCGCTTGTTCCGATCAGCGCGGCACGCTCTAATGCGCGACATGCCTCAGGATACGCTGACCATGACGCCATCATCGCCTCCGCCGTTCGAGACCGGGCTGGTCAGTCCGCGCCCGCTCACCGGTTATCGAAAGTACTGGGCCCATCGGCTGACCCCCGCGCCGGTGCTGCCGATGTCCCGCGCCGAGATGGACGCGCTCGGCTGGGACAGTTGCGACGTGATCATCGTGACCGGGGATGCCTATGTGGACCACCCGAGCTTCGGCATGGCGATCGTCGGCCGGGTGCTCGAAGCGCAGGGTTTCCGCGTCGGCATCATTGCTCAGCCCGACTGGCGGGACACCACGGCGTTCGAGGCACTCGGACGGCCCAACCTGTTCTTCGGCGTGACGGGCGGCAACATGGATTCCATGGTCAACCGCTACACCTCCGATCGGCGTATGCGCAGCGACGATGCCTACACGCCCGGCGGCGAGGGCGGCCGTCGGCCTGATCGCAGCGTCATTGTCTATACCCAGCGCCTGCGCGAGGCCTTCGGGCAGGTGCCGGTCATCGTCGGCGGGATCGAGGCGAGCCTGCGACGCATCGCCCACTACGACTACTGGTCGGAGAAGGTCCGGCGCTCGGTCCTGGTCGACTCTCACGCCGACCTGCTGCTTTATGGCAATGCCGAGCGTGCCCTGGTCGAAATCGCCCATCGCCTGGCACGGCGCGAGCCGATCGCCGAGATTACCGACGTCCGGGGGACGGTCTTCTGCCGTGGGGTGCCCGAGGGCTGGATCGAGATCGACTCGACCCATCTCGATACGCCCGGCCGGATCGAGCCGCATGCCGACCCCTATGCCGTCACGCCCCAGGCTGGGAACGGTGCAGCGGGGCGCGGGGAGGAGACCCCCTGCGCCAGCCAGGAACAGGCTGGGGCGAGTGGCGAGGCCGGGGTGCGCGTCGTGCGCTTCGTGCGTGATGTGCGCAGTCAGGACCGTGGTCGCAGTGTCATCCGGCTCCCGTCGTTCGAACAGGTCAAGGCAGACCCGGTACTCTACGCGCACGCCTCGCGGATTCTGCACCTGGAGTCCAATCCTGGAAACGCGCGGTCGCTGGTCCAGCGCCATGGCGAGGTCGATGTGTTCGTGACACCGCCGCCGATCCCGCTCGGCACGGCCGAGATGGACGCGATCTACGAGCTTCCCTATACACGTCTGCCACACCCGGCCTATGGCGAGGCGAAGATCCCGGCCTACGAGATGATCCGCTTCTCGATCGCCATCCAGCGCGGCTGTTTCGGTGGCTGCACCTTCTGTTCCATTACCGAGCACGAAGGTCGCATCATCCAGAACCGCTCGGAGGAGTCGGTGCTGCGGGAGATCGAGACCATCCGCGACACCGTGCCGGGGTTCACCGGCGTGGTTTCGGACCTTGGCGGGCCCACCGCGAACATGTATCGCATCGCCTGCAAGAGCCGCGAGATCGAGGCAGCCTGTCGCAGGCCGTCCTGTGTCTACCCGGGCATCTGTCCCAACCTGAATACCGATCACTCGGCGCTGATCTCGCTCTACCGCAAGGCGCGGGAAATTCCAGGCATCAAGAAAGTGCTGATTGCCTCGGGCGTGCGCTACGACCTGGCCATCGAGTCACCGGAGTACGTCAAGGAACTGACCCAGCATCACACCGGGGGCTATCTCAAGATCGCGCCCGAGGCGCTTTCGGAAGGGCCACTGTCGATGATGATGAAGCCGGGCATGGGTACCTACTACCGCTTCAAGGAGCTCTTCGACCGCTATTCGAAAGAGGCGGGCAAGGAGCAGTACCTGATTCCCTATTTCATCGCTGCGCATCCCGGTACCACCGACGAGGACATGCTGGAGTTGGCCCTCTGGCTCAAGGCCAACGGTTTTCGTGCCGACCAGGTGCAGGCGTTTCTTCCCTCGCCCATGGCCACGGCAACAGCGATGTACTACAGCGGCAGAAACCCGCTGCGCAAAGTCAGTCGGGACCGTGGTCGCGTGCCCATCCCGCGAGGCATGAAGGTGCGCCGTCTGCATAAGGCCTTCCTGCGCTACCACGATCCCAACAACTGGCCGCTGCTGCGCGAGGCGTTGAAACGCATGGGTCGCGCGGACCTGATCGGCAACGGCAAGCGCCACCTCGTGCCGAGCTATCAGCCGGCGGGCACTGGCCGGCACCGGGGTGAGGGCCGCCGGGCCGCTCCCGGCACGCGCTTTCGTACTCAGCACACCCGCGCCGAGCAGGCCGGTGATTTTGCCAGCGATGCAGTCCAGGGTGCCGGCAGGCGCTCGCGCAAGTCCAGGCGTCGGTAGTCGCGAAGTCTCTCCTGAGCCGTTTCCCGCGGCAGCGCCTCCGGGTGGTGGCCGTCCCTGCGACTCACCCGGACTCCGGTGGTCGTTGTGGTGGGGCTTCAGTATGCTCCGGAGCCAGGCCTGTCGCGACCTTCAGGAGAACCCTCATGTCCCGTGTCCTGCTGTCCCTGCTGGTGGTCTACCTGTTGTCGTCGACTCTCGCGAGCGCGCAGAGCCTGGAGGGTTTCGAGGCCGACTTTCCCGAGGCACTGGTGGCCCGCTTCGACGTGCCGGTGAAGATGCGCGACGGTGTCCGGTTGTCCACCGATATCTATCTGCCGGACGGCGAGGGCACGTTTCCCACCCTGCTGGTGCGCGACATCTACTCGAACGGCACCACGGCCGTGCGTCAACGCTATGCCCGCTTCGCCACCAGCAATGGCTATGCCTTTGTCTTTCAGTCTTCGCGGGGGCGCTACGATTCAGAGGGTGAGTGGTATCCGTATTTCGACGAGATCGAAGACGGTCATGACACCCTCGACTGGATTGCCGCGCAGCCCTGGTCGAATGGACGGGTCGGAATGTTCGGCTCATCCTACCTCGCCTCCGTGCAGTGGCTTGCCGCCTTGGGCGGCCACCCGGCCTTGCAGGCGATCGCGCCGGCGGTGAGTCCCGGGAACTACTATCGCGATGTCGCCTATCCGGGCGGTGCGTTTTCGCTGCTTTCGCGCGCGCGCTGGGGAATTGGTCTTGTGGGTAGCCGCACCAATACCAGCTATCCGATCGACTGGGTACAGGCAGTGAACCATCTGCCACTGGTGACCCTGGCCGAGCAGCTTGGTTTCGATGTCCCGCACTTCCAGGATTGGCTTGCGCATCCGTCTTACGACGACTACTGGCGCCCGCTGAACCTGGAAGCCCGCGCCAGCGAGATGTCGGTGCCGGCATTGAATATTGGCGGCTGGTATGACGTGTTCCTGCGCAGCACGATCGGAAGTTTCCAGACCATGCAGGCCGAGGCGGCAAGCGAGCGTGCGCGCAAGGGGCAGCGGCTGGTGATCGGTCCCTGGAATCACGCGTGGAACCAGGGCCGGCAGGTCGGCGACCTCGACTTTGGTGAAGACTCGGTGATCGCGGTGGAGCCGCTGCTACTGGAGTGGTTCGATCACTGGCTGCGTGACGGGCCGCCGCCCTCCGGTGCACCGGTGCGGATCTTCGTCATGGGCGAGAACGTCTGGCGTGAAGCGGACCAGTGGCCGCTGGAAGGTACGGTGTACACGCCGCTGTACCTGCGGGCCGACGGTCGGCTGACGACCGAGCCGGCGGCGACGGCCGAGGCGCTGCACTACCGTTACGACCCGGCTGATCCTGTACCGACCCTCGGCGGCAACATCATGGAGCCGACCCTCAGGGGACCGCGTGAGCAGTCGTCACTGGCCAGCCGTCGTGACATCCTGCGTTTCGAGACGGCACCTTTCGAGACGCCAACGGAGATTACGGGGCCTGTGCGGGCAGTGCTCCACGCCTCAAGCAGCGCGCCGGACACCGACTTCATGGCCAAGCTGGTGGTGGTGCGGCCCGATGGCAGCGCCTACAACCTGGTCGACGGCGTACTTCGGGCGCGCTACCGCGAGGGCTTCGAGACACCGGAGTTGATCGAGCCGGGTGAGGTTTATGCCTACGATATCGATCTATGGGCGACGAGCTACCTGCTGACGCCGGGAGAGCGCCTCCGCCTCGACGTGACCAGCAGCAACTTCCCGCGCCTGGCGCGCAACCTCAATACCGGGGCGCCATTTGCGATGACCAGTGAATACACTGTCGCCGAGCAGACCCTGCACCTGGGCGGTGACCACCCGTCACGGCTGATCCTGCCGATCGTGCCGCGATAGGGTCCCCTCCCGAGTGAGTGCGGGAATTTACCTATAGCTTTTGGCGATCAATGTGATGGAATAATTAGATTGGACCTATTGATGTACCGTTGCCTATAGTTGAGTACTCGCTCAACCGACGGGAGAGTTCCATGAGCAGCACCGCAGAGAAGACCATGGGCAAATGCCCTGTCATGCACGGCGCCAACACGCGCGTCGAAACCTCCAACATGAGCTGGTGGCCGAATGCCCTCAATCTGGACATTCTGCATCAGCACGACACCAAGACCGATCCGTTCGGCAAGGCGTTCAACTACCGCGAGCAGCTGAAAAAGCTCGACGTGGCGGCGCTCAAAAAGGATCTGCGCGCGTTTATGACCGACAGCCAGGACTGGTGGCCGGCCGACTGGGGGCACTACGGCGGTCTCATGATTCGTATGGCCTGGCACGCCGCAGGGACGTATCGCATCGCCGATGGCCGGGGCGGAGCAGGTTCGGGTGACCAGCGTTTTGCACCGACCAACTCCTGGCCTGACAACGCCAACCTCGACAAGGCCCGCCGTTTGCTGTGGCCTGTCAAGAAGAAATACGGCAACCAGGTGAGCTGGGCTGATCTCATCATCCTGGCTGGCAATGTTGCCTACGAGTCGATGGGTCTGAAGACCTATGGCTTTGCGTTCGGGCGCGAGGATATCTGGCATTCGGAAAAGGACGTCAACTGGGGCTCGGAGAAGGAGTGGCTGGAAGCTGGCCGCTACGAGAGCACGGAAGACCGCGAATCACTCGAGAACCCGCTGGCGGCGGTGCAGATGGGGCTGATCTACGTCAATCCCGAGGGTGTTGGCGGCAAACCCGATCCGCTGAAGACCGCGCACGACGTGCGCGTGACCTTTGCCCGCATGGCGATGAACGATGAAGAGACCGTCGCGCTGACCGCCGGTGGTCATACGGTCGGCAAGTGTCATGGCAACGGCGACGCCAGTGTGCTGGGCGCGGAGCCGGAAGGTGAAGACGTCCATGCGCAGGGTCTCGGCTGGCTCAACCCCAAGGGCAAGGGTCACGGCCGTGATACGGTCACCAGTGGGCTGGAAGGCGCCTGGACGACCCACCCGACGCGCTGGGACAACGGTTACTTCGAGATGCTGTTCAACCACGAGTGGGAACTCAAGAAGAGCCCGGCCGGGGCGTGGCAGTGGGAGCCGGTGGATATCAAGGAAGAGGACAAGCCGGTCGATGTCGAGGACCCGTCGATCCGCTACAACCCGATCATGACCGATGCCGACATGGCGATGATCAAGGATCCGGCCTACCGCAAGATCTCCGAGCGTTTCCGGGATGACCCCGAGTATTTCTCCGAGGTGTTCGCGCGGGCGTGGTTCAAGCTGACCCATCGCGACATGGGTCCGAAGGCGCGTTACATCGGCCCGGAAGTCCCGGCCGAAGATCTGATCTGGCAGGATCCGGTGCCGGCCGGCAACCGTGACTACGACGTGGCTGCCGTCAAGGCCAGGATCACCGCCAGCGGTCTGTCCGTGAGCGATATGGTCTGCACGGCCTGGGACAGTGCGCGCACTTTCCGTAACTCCGACAAGCGCGGTGGAGCGAATGGTGCGCGGATCCGCCTGGCACCCCAGAAGGATTGGGAAGGCAACGAGCCGGAGCGGTTGGCCCGAGTGCTGAAGGTGCTCGAAGGGATTGCCCAGGAGACGGGTGCGAGCGTGGCCGATGTCATCGTGCTGGCGGGTAACGTGGGTGTCGAGCAGGCTGCCAAGGCCGCTGGGGTCGAGGTCACTGTCCCGTTTGCGCCGGGGCGTGGCGATGCCGATCAGGAGGCGACGGATGTCGAGTCCTTCGAGGTGCTCGAGCCGGTCCACGATGGATACCGGAACTGGCTGAAGGGCGATTTTTCGGTCAGCGCGGAAGACCTGCTGGTCGACCGGACGCAGCTGATGGGCCTGACGGCGCCCGAGATGACCGTACTGCTCGGCGGCATGCGGGTGATCGGTACCAATCATGGCGGCACCGGTCACGGTGTGTTCACGGATCGGGTGGGTGCGCTGACGAACGACTTCTTCGTCAACCTCACCGACATGAACTACACCTGGAAGCCGGCAGGAGAGGGCCTGTATGAGGTGCGTGAGCGCTCCAGTGGAGCGGTCAAGTGGACGGCCACCCGGGTGGACCTGGTGTTCGGTTCGAACTCCATCCTGCGGTCCTACGCCGAGTTCTATGCGCAGGACGACAACCGCGAGAAGTTCGTGCATGACTTCGTCGCCGCGTGGACCAAGGTGATGAACGCAGACCGCTTCGATCTCGTGGCCTGACAAGACGCGCGATTCGCGTGGAGAAGCAACGCAGCCCCGATTCCGGGGCTGCGTTTTTTTACATGAGGCCATCGCCGGGGCGCCCTGACTGCGCCAATGTCAGGGGTTATCACGATTGTCCGCAAACCTTTCGTTGAACAATTATTTCCATTATTCTGGAAATATGGATATAAATGACGCCGTCGCCAGTCTGTCGGCCCTGGCCCAGTACAGCCGGCTTTCCGCCTTCCGTCTGCTGGTGCGTGCGGGCGGTGAGGGCATGGTGGCCGGAGACATCGCGCGCGCCTTGCAGGTGCCGAACAATACGCTCTCCGCGCATCTGTCGGTGCTCCAGCAGGCCGGGTTGATCTACTCCGAGCGCGAGGGGCGCAGCATCCGCTACCGGGTGGAGTTCTCGGGCGTACGCGCGCTGTTGGGCTTTCTGGTCGAGGATTGCTGCCAGGGGAGCCCGGAGGTCTGCGCGCCGTTGCTCGAGCAGCTGCTGCCGGAGTGCTGCCCGGGCGAGGTCCGCGCGTGAGCGGGACGCCTGCACGGGTGCTGGTGCTCTGCACCGGCAACTCCTGTCGCTCGATCATGGCAGAAGCCCTGGTCAACCGGATGGGGGACGGGCGTTTCTCGGCGGTCAGTGCGGGCAGCCGGCCGACGGGGCAGGTTCACCCCGGTGCGCTCGCCACGCTGGCGCGCCACGGCATCGATCCCGGTGAGCCGCGCAGTGAGTCCTGGGACATCTACGCGAATGAGCCCTTCGACTACGTGATCACGGTCTGTGACTCTGCCGCCGCCGAAACCTGCCCCGCGTTTCCGGGGCGTTTCCAGCGTCTGCACTGGAGCATCCCGGATCCGGCCCACGTGCAGGGCACGCCGGCCGAGGTCGAGGCGGCGTTCGAGCAGGCTTTCGCCCTTCTGCGTACGCGGATCGAACGTGAACTTCTGGCTAGGGAAGGCTGAGCATCATGGGAATATTTGAACGTTACCTGTCGGTCTGGGTGGGGCTGGGCATCGTTGCCGGCGTGATCCTGGGCGCCGCGATGCCGGCCGTGTTCGAGGCCATAGCCGCGCTCGAGTTCGCCAGCGTGAATTTCGCTGTCGCCGTGCTCATCTGGCTGATGATCTATCCGATGATGGTGAACGTCGACTTTGCCTCGCTGAAGGACATCGGCGACAAGCCCAAGGGCCTGTGCATCACCCTGGTGGTGAACTGGCTGATCAAGCCCTTCACCATGGCGGGGCTGGGCATCCTGTTTTTCGAGGTGCTGTTCGCGGGCTGGGTGGATCCTGCCGACGCACGCGAGTACATCGCCGGCATGATCCTGCTCGGGGTGGCGCCCTGCACGGCGATGGTGTTCGTGTGGAGCCAGCTTGTGCGGGGTGATCCCAATTACACCCTGGTGCAGGTGTCGGTCAACGACATCATCATGGTATTCGCCTTCGCGCCACTGGCAGCGCTGCTGCTGGGATTGACCGATATCATCGTGCCGTGGGAAACCCTGCTGCTGTCGGTGGGGCTTTACGTGGTCGTGCCGCTGGTCGCGGGGTATTTCACGCGACGCCTGCTCGATGCCGGGCAGGCGCCGGAGAGGGTGGCCGAGTTCACCGCGCGAATGAAACCGTTCTCCGTGCTGGGGCTGATCGCCACGGTCGTCCTGCTGTTTGGATTTCAGGCCCAGACCATCCTCTCCCAGCCGGTGGTGATCGCGCTGATCGCCGTGCCGCTGCTGATCCAGAGCTACGGGATTTTCGCCCTGGCGTACGGCTGGGCGTGGGCCTGGCGCGTGCCCTTCGACACGGCTGCGCCGGCGGCGCTGATCGGCACCTCCAATTTCTTTGAACTGGCGGTGGCCGTGGCCATCAGTCTGTTCGGACTGCACTCCGGAGCGGCACTCGCGACGGTGGTGGGGGTTCTGGTGGAGGTGCCGGTGATGCTGTCGCTGGTGGCGCTGGCCAATCGGACCCGTCATCTGTTTACGGCGCGGGAGGCCGCCCGCCAGCCAGTGGGCGGCTAGCGCGGTGTAAAGACCGGCAGGTCGCGCATAATGCCGGGGATGTCCCATCCCCCAGACGCCTGCCGATGACTGACCAGCCGGAGAAGGGTGAAGATCGTCGCGAGCGTACTGCGCTCGCGGTGTTCCGGGTATTCCTGCGCCTGGGGCTGACGTCCTTTGGTGGCCCGATCGCCCACCTGGGCTACTTTCGCGATGAGTTTGTCGTGCGGCGCAGATGGCTGAGCGAGCGTAGTTACGCTGATCTGGTCGCCCTGTGTCAGTTCCTGCCGGGACCTGCCAGCAGCCAGGTGGGTATGGCTATCGGTCTGTCCCGGGCAGGGTACGCCGGCGTGTTCGCGGCCTGGGCGGGGTTCACGCTGCCTTCGGCGCTGCTGCTCGTGCTGTTTGCGCTGGGCGTGGGAGCCTGGGGCGAGGCCCTTGCACCCGGTGCGCTGCAGGGGCTCAAGATCGTTGCGGTGGCCGTGGTGGCCCAGGCGGTCTGGGGCATGGGCAGGTCGCTATGTCCGGATGCGCCGCGGCTGAGCCTCATGGCCGTGGCAGTGTGCGTACTGCTGGTGGTGCCGGGTGTGTGGGTGCAGGTCGGGGTGATCGTCGCGGGCGGCAGACGGGAAGGATCGAATGGTTCGGCCCATTGATCTGATAGTGGATTTCGACCGGCTGCGGGCGGATATCGAGGATCTCGCCCGGGTCGGGGAGGGCGAGGATCACGGCCTGTACCGGATGGCCTTCTCCGACGGCGACATGGCGGGCCGGGAGTGGCTCAAGTCGCGCCTGGAGGCGGCCGGGTTGACGGTCCATGAGGACGGGGCCGCCAACATTCACGGTCACCTGGAGGGTGACACGCCGTCCGGTGAGCCCAGCGTGGTGGTCGGCTCCCACATCGATACGGTGCCCGGCGGCGGTCACCTGGACGGTGCCCTGGGCGTGCTGGTCGGCCTGGAGTGCCTGCGCCGCATCAACAAG
>SKYU01000040.1 GCA_007127715.1 Gammaproteobacteria bacterium
CAGGGCCACACCGCCGATGTTGCCAAGCCCGACGGTCGCCGAGAGCGCCGCGGAGAGCGCCTGGAAGTGGTTGATGGCGCCGGGGTCGTTGGGGTCGTCGTAGCGCCCGCGGATGACAGCCCAGCCATGGGTCAGCGCGCGCCACTGGGAAAAGGTCGTCCAGAACGTGAACAGGATGCCCGTGCCGAGAATCGCGAACAGCACCGTGTCGTGCCAGAGCACATCGTTGATGGCACCAAGAAAATCGTTGAATGCATCCATCAGTCGGCAGCCTCCAGTATTGCCGTGACCCCCATGCCCCCGGCCGTGCAGATCGAGATCAGCCCACGGCCCCCACCGTGATCGGCCAGCAGTTTCGCAAGGCTGGCAACGATACGGGCACCGGTCGCCGCGAAGGGGTGACCGATGGCGACGCTGCCGCCCTTGACGTTGAGCCGTGACCGGTCGATGGCACCGAGTGGCGCGCTGCGCCCGAGCCGGTCGCGACAGAATTCGGGTGACTCCCAGGCCGCCAGGGTGGCCAGTGCCTGGGCCGCGAAGGCTTCATGAATCTCGTAGAAGTCGAAGTCCTGCAGGCCGAGCCCGGCTGCATCGAGCATTGCCGGGACCGCGTAGGCGGGCGCCATCAGCAGGCCCTCCCTGTCGACGAAGTCGACTGCGGCGACGCGCGCGTGGGTGATCCACGCCAGTGGCTTGAGGCCGCGTTCGTGCGCCCAGTCCTCCGAGGCGAGCAGTACGCAGGCCGCACCGTCGGTCAGAGGTGTGGAATTGCCCGCCGTGAGCGTGCCACGCGGGCTGCGGTCGAAGGCCGGGCGCAGCTTTGCGAGACTTTCCGGGGAGGCGTCGGCGCGGATGTTGTTGTCGCGTGCCACGTTCTGAAAGGGCTCGACGAGATCGTCGTAAAACCCTTCCTCCCAGGCTGCCGCCGCCTTGCGGTGGCTGGCCAGCGCCAGTTCATCCTGCGCTTCACGGCTGATGCCCCAGGCCTTGGCCGTGACTTCCATGCTCTCGCCCATGGACAGCCGGGTCCTCGGCTCGCCGGTCCCGGGAAACGCCGGCTTCAGGTGCCGCGGACGCAGCCGAAGCCAGGGCTTCAGCCGTCCCATCAGCGAGCGGCCACGGAAACTCTCGAGCGCGATCTGCCGGAAGCCGTCGCCGAACACGATGGGCGGATCGCTGGTGGTATCGGTACCTCCGCCGATGCCGGACTCGATCTGGCCCAGCGCGATCTTGTTGGCCACCATGACGATGCCCTCGAGCCCGGTGCCGCAGGCGCGCTGCAGGTCCACGGCGGGGGTTTCCGGCGCCAGCCCGGAATCCAGCACCGACTCCCGTGCGAGGTTGAAATCCCGTGAGTGCTTCAGCACGGCCCCGAGCGCGACGTCTCCGAGTTGCGCCCCCTGGAGCTCATATCGTTTGACCAGGCCCTGCAGCGCGGCGGTCATCAGGGTCTGATTGTCACAGTGGGCGTAGGCCCCGTGAGATCGGCAGAACGGGATGCGCGACCCGCCCACGATGGCAACGCGGCGTGCTGTTCCCTGGTTCATGGCTGCCTCCCTGCCCCGGTCCCCCGGCACGTTTTCCGCGACAAGTTACACCAACCGCGCGGGGAATGCTGCCACGGACTGGGCGGGGAGGCGTGCATGCAGGACAATGTCGCCCCATCGACCTCCGCTGTCAGGCCCCCATGTCCGCCGTCTCCTCCACCGCCCGCTCAGACGCACGGCCCTCCCGGCTCGCCGAACTCGGCCAGCTGGGCCGACTGGCGTCGCCGCTGGTGGTGAACAACCTGGCCCTGGCCGGCATGGGGTTTGCCGACACGGTGATGGCGGGCCGACTCGGGGCCCGTGATCTGGCAGCGGTGGCGGTCGGCAACAGTATCTGGATGGTCACCTTGCTGATGGCCATGGGGGTGTTGATGGCGTTGTCGCCGATCACGGCTCATGCCTGGGGGGCGCGTCGTCCCCGCGAGGTCGGTGAGCAGTGGCGCCAGGCGGTCTGGCTGGCCTTGCTGCTGGCTGGCGCGGTGCTGGTGCTCGTGCGCCTGGCCGGCGCCCAGCTCGAGCGGATCGGTATCGACCCGGAAATCGTGCCGGTCACGCTGGAATATCTGCACATGATCGCGTGGGGCGCGCCGGCGGTGTGCCTCTACCTGACCCTGCGGTTCGTCAGCGAGGGCATCGGCCGGACCTGGCCGATCATGATCGTGGCGCTGGTGGCGTTGGCCACCAATGTGTTCGGCAACTGGGTCTTCATGTTCGGCAACCTCGGCGCGCCGGCCATGGGTGCGAGGGGCTGCGCATTGGCCACCGCCCTGACCATGGCGGGCATGCTCGTGCTCATGGGGGCCATCACCGCGCGGCACCGGCATTTTCGCATCTACCGGTTGTTCACCCGTCTGGATCTGCCCCGGCCCCGGGCGTTGCTGTCGATGCTGGCGCTGGGCGTGCCGATCTCGGCCGCGGTCGTCGCCGAAGCCGGGCTGTTCAGTGTCACGGCCCTGATGATGGGTACGCTCGGGGCCACGGTCGTTGCCGGCCACCAGGTGGCCATGAACTACGCGACCACGATGTTCATGGTCCCGTTGGCGCTCAGTTCCGCCACCACCATCCGGGTCGGTCAGGCGCTTGGAGCACGTCGTGTCGCCCAGGCGCGTTTTCGCGCCACCACCGGGATCGGCGCCTGTACCGGGTTCATGACGCTCTCGGCGATCACCATGCTGGTGTTTCGCGAGTACGTGGTGCGCCTCTACACCACCGACCCGGCAGTCGCCCAGGTCGCCATTTCGCTGTTGCTGATGGCGGCGCTGTTCCAGGTCGCCGACGGCCTGCAGGTGGGTGCCGCCGGTGCGCTGCGCGGCTATCGGGACACCCGCGTGCCGATGGCGCTGTGCCTGGTGGCCTACTGGCTGGTGGGGTTTCCGCTGGCGTGGTGGCTGGGTCTGCGGCTGGCGCTTGGCGCGCAGTTCGTCTGGATCGGCGTGCTTGCGGGGCTGTCAACGGCCGCCGTGCTGCTGATCTGGCGCCTGACCCGGGTCTCGAGGCTGCCGCCCGCACCCGGTCCGGCACCCGTGCAGATGCCCGCGGCGGCGCCCTGACACCGGTTCACTGCCCGAAGTTCGGCGCGTCGTCGCCCAGATAAGCCTGCTCCTCGGCGGTCGGCTCGCGCCCCAACACCGCGTTCCGGTGCGGGAAACGGCCGAAACGCTCGATGATGTCGTGGTGCAGCTCGGCAAATTCCGCCATGGTCTGGAAGGTCTCGCGCAGGGTCTCGTCGACCCGTTGCGCCAGGCCGTTGAAGGCTTTCACGCCCAGGGCCTGGACGCGCAGGTTCTCCGAGTGTTGCAGGGGCATGTAGAAGAAGGCGCGTTCCACGGGCGGCAGGCTGCGTTCCAGACCGCTGCGGATGCCGTCCAGCGTCAGCGCCAGCGCCTTGCCATCATGGGCAAACGCCTCCGCGCGTCCACGGGCGACATTGCGTGGAAACTGATCGAGCAGCAGGATCAGCGCGAGTCGACCACGCGGGGAGTGGATCCAGTCGCGATACTCGCCCCGTGCGGCACGTTCGATGTCTTCCGCAAAGCGCTCGCGGAGATCGCTGTCGAACCCGGCGTCGGTCCCGAACCAGACCTTCATGCGCGCATCCAGCCCGGGAGCGTCGAACGCCCGTCCCTGGAACCAGAACTCCAGGATCTCCCTGGCGCGCGCGGGCACTTCGTTCCTGTCTGACTGTTCCATCGTGGACCTCCCGCCGTGCGGTGTCGTCCCGACCAGGCCCGGGCGATCGCCCGGCGCCTCTGCCGTACGGGACCGTGCTCTGCTATGGTAGGCGAAGACAGCCCCGAGGTCGTGCCTGCCCATGTCTGCGCCCATTACATCGCACCGGTCTGCGCCGCGATTCCTGGTGTCGTGGCTGTGCTGTGGCGTGATGGCCCTGGTGCTTTCGGGTTGCGCCCTGATGCGCCCTGACCTGCAGCCACCGCAGGCGACCCTGGTTGCCGTGGAACTCACCGAAATGGGCCTCCGCCAGCAGCGCTTCCGGCTGGTGATCGACCTCGACAACCCCAATGCCCTCGCTTTGCCGGTCAATGCCCTGGCCTACAGCGTGATGCTGGATGGTGCGCCGTTCGCCGACGGGCGGACCGAGGGCGGTTTCCGAGTGCCGGCTGGCGGCCGAGAGCGCGTGCGCCTCACGGTGAGCACCGATCTGCTGCGATCACTCGAACAGCTGCAGGGGCTGGTCATGGCCGGCGGCCGGGAGGTGAGCTACGAGCTTGACGGCCGTGTCTGGCTCGACATGCCCATGCGCCCGTCGCTGCGTTTCGCCGACAGCGGCAACATCAATCTGGACTTCTGAGCGTTCACTCTCCGGTCGGCGGTCTCCCGCGTCTTGGCAGCTCGGCGCCAGGCTGGCAAATTGACGGTGTATACAACGCTGATTTACCTTTGGGGGTCGCGGGCGGCTGTCTGGCACGCATCCACCCCAGGGACGCCAGCCGATCCAGTCAACGCGGGCGCTACAGGCACCCCGGATCCTGAGCTTCATTTACATCACGCGAAACGGACGTTTCGTTGAGGGCCGCCATGACTCTGTTGACCAAGGACAGTCTGTACAGAGACAGCTTCGACAAGGACAGCTGTGGTTTCGGTCTGATCGCCCATATGGACGATCGGGCCAGTCACTGGATCGTCGAGACGGCGATCGGTGCGCTGAAACGGTTGACGCACCGCGGTGCGGTGGCCGCCGACGGCAAGACCGGCGACGGTTGCGGGTTGCTGCTCAAAAAACCCGACGAGTTCCTCCGCGAGGTGGCGGACGAGGCGGGGCTGCGCCTGCGCCCGCTGTACGCCGCCGGCATGGTGTTCCTCGACCAGGACGGCGAACGTGCCGCCCGGGCACGGGAATGCCTGGCCGCTCACCTCGAGGGCAGCGGTCTCGAGGTGGCGGGCTGGCGGGTCGTACCGACCGAGCCCTCGGCCTGCGGCGAACAGGCCATGGCCACGCTGCCGCGGATCGAGCAGGTGTTCGTCAATGCCCCGGAGCGGATGGACGCCGCGGAATTCGAGCGTCGGCTGTTCATGGCTCGCCGGCGCACCGAACTCGCGCTGGCCGACGCCGACCCCTGCTTTTACGTCTGCAGCCTCTCGGGTCAGACCCTGTCCTACAAGGGCATGGTGATGCCGGAATTCCTGCCGGCCTTCTATCCGGATCTGCGCCACATGCGCATGCGTACGTCGGTATGCGTGTTCCATCAGCGCTTCTCCACCAACACCCTACCGCAGTGGCGGCTGGCGCAGCCGTTTCGCCTGCTGGCTCACAATGGCGAGATCAATACCATCCAGGGCAACCGCAGCTGGTCGCGGGCCCGCAGCCGCACGTTCCAGTCGCCGCTGCTGCCCGATCTCGCCGAAATCCAGCCGCTGGTGTCGCTGACAGGCTCCGACTCCTCCAGCCTGGACAACATGCTCGAGGTGATGCTTGCCGGCGGCATGGATGTGCTTCAGGCCATGCGCATGCTGATCCCGCCGGCGTGGCAGTCGGTGGACGGTGTGGACCCCGACCTCTCGGCGTTCTACGAGTATCACTCCTTCCACATGGAGCCCTGGGATGGCCCGGCGGGCATCGTGCTGACCGACGGTCGCTACGCCGCCTGCACGCTGGACCGCAATGGCCTGAGGCCTGCGCGGTGGGTGATCACGCGCGACCGCCATATCACCATTGCCTCGGAAGTTGGCGTCTACGAGTACCCGCCCGAGTCCGTGGTGGCCAAGGGCCGGCTGGGACCGGGCGAGATGCTGGCGGTAGACCTCAGAAGTGGTGAGCTGCTGGACAGCGCGCGCATCGACGAGTTGCTGAAGAACCGCGCCCCCTTCAAGAAATGGCTGCGCGAGGGCGTGCGCTACCTGGACTCCGAGCTGGTCGACGTGCACATGGCTGCCGAGCCGATGGAGCCCGAGCAGCTCGCGGTCTACCAGAAGATGTTCAACATCAGCAACGAGGAGCGCCGCGAGGTGATCCGCGTACTGGCTGAAACCGAGCAGGAAGCCGTGGGTTCGATGGGCGATGACACGCCCATGCCCGTGCTCTCGCTGCGGGTGCGCCCGCTGTTCGACTATTTCCGCCAGCAGTTCGCCCAGGTCACCAACCCCCCGATCGACAGTCTGCGTGAACGCATCGTCATGTCCCTGCAGACCGAAATCGGCCGCGAATGGAATATCTTCGAGGGCAAACCCGAGCATGCCCGTCGCGTGGTGATGAATTCGCCGGTGCTCTCGCAGCGAAAGCTCCGCCAGCTGCTCAACTCCCCCGAGCTCGGTGTGAGCCATGAATTCGTCGACCTCAATTACCCCGAGGACACGCCGTTAGCCGACGCGCTGGATGATCTCTGCGCCCGTGCCGAAGCCGCTGTACGTCGCGGTACACTGGTGGTGTTCCTCTCCGACCGCTATCTCAAGCCTGGGCACATGCCGGTGCATGCGCTGCTGGCCACCGGCGCCGTGCACCATCACCTGGTCCGCGAGGGCCTGCGCTCGGACTGCAACCTGGTGGTCGAGACCGGTACCGCGCGTGATCCCCACCACTTCGCCTGCCTGATCGGCTACGGGGCTACGGCGGTGTACCCCTACATGGCCTATCAGACCCTGCACGACATGCAGCGCAGCGGCGAGATCCGCGCCTCCCAGGGCGAACTGCGCCAGCTGGGTCGTGCCTACCGCCGCGGCATCCGCAAGGGTCTGTTCAAGATCATGTCGAAGATGGGCATCTCGACCATCGCGAGTTATCGCGGTGCCCAGCTTTTCGAAGTCGTAGGACTGGCGGACGAGGTGGTCGAGCGTTGCTTCAGCGGTACGGTCAGCAGGATCCAGGGGGCGGACTTCGGTGACCTGCATGCCGACCAGTTGACCCTCGCGCGGCGGGCATGGAACCCCCTGGAGAAGATTGACCACGGGGGGCTGCTGAAATACGTCCACGGCGGGGAATACCACGCCTACAATCCGGACGTCGTCGCTACCCTGCAGGCGGCGGTCAAGACCGGCAGCTACGACAACTACAAGGTCTTCTCCCGGCTGGTGAATGAACGCCCGGTGGCGACCATCCGCGACCTGCTGCAGCTGCGTCCCGCGGGCGAACCCGTGGCGCTGGAGGAAGTGGAGCCGATCGAGGCCATTCTCCCGCGCTTCGATTCCGCCGGGATGTCGCTGGGTGCACTGTCGCCCGAGGCTCATGAGGCGCTGGCGATTGCCATGAATCGTCTGGGCGCACGCTCGAATTCGGGCGAGGGCGGCGAGGATCCGGCGCGCTACGGCACCGAGAAGAGCTCCAAGATCAAGCAGGTGGCCAGCGGGCGCTTCGGAGTCACGCCGGAGTACCTGGTCAACGCCGAAGTCCTCCAGATCAAGATTGCCCAGGGTGCGAAGCCGGGCGAGGGCGGCCAGCTGCCCGGCCACAAGGTCAATGACATGATCGCGCGGCTGCGCTATGCCAAGCCTGGCGTGGGCCTGATCTCGCCGCCGCCGCACCACGACATCTACTCCATCGAGGACCTCGCCCAGCTGATCTTCGACCTCAAGCAGGTCAACCCGGCCGCACTGGTCTCGGTGAAACTGGTGGCCGAGCCCGGTGTGGGTACCGTGGCCGCCGGTGTGGCCAAGGCCTACGCCGACCTCATCACCATTTCGGGGTACGACGGGGGCACCGGCGCCTCGCCGCTGACCTCCGTGAAGTACGCCGGTTCGCCGTGGGAGCTCGGGATTGCCGAGGCGCGCCAGGTGCTCCGTGCCAACGGGTTGCGCGAGAAGATCCGGCTGCAGACCGATGGCGGACTCAAGACCGGCCTCGATGTGGTCAAGGCGGCGATCCTCGGCGCCGAGAGCTTCGGTTTCGGTACGGCCCCGATGGTGGCGCTGGGTTGCAAGTACCTGCGCATCTGCCACCTCAACAACTGCGCCACCGGCGTGGCGACCCAGCACAACGTACTGCGCAGCAAGCACTTCATCGGCCTGCCCGAGATGGTGGAAAACTACTTCCGCTTCGTGGCTGAAGAGGTGCGTGAACTGCTCGCGGGGCTCGGTGTACGCAGCCTCGAGGAGATCATCGGCCGTACCGAACTGCTGGAGCGTCTGCCCGGGCTCTCGGAGCGCCAGCAGAAGCTCGACCTGCAGCCGCTGCTCAGCGACGGTGGTCTCTCGCGCGATCTGCCGAATTTCTGCATGACGCCGCGCAACGAACCCTTCGATCGTGGCGAGCTCGCCGAGCGCATGGTGGCCGATGTGCGCTCTGCCATCGAGCAGCGCAGTGGCGGCACTTTCCGCTACGAGGTGCGCAACTTCCATCGCTCGATCGGCGCGCGTATCTCGGGAGAAATCGCCCGACGCTGGGGCAACTACGGCATGGTCGATGCCCCGATCGAACTGCAGCTGACGGGTTCGGTTGGTCAGAGCTTCGGCGTCTGGAATGCCGGTGGGCTGCGCATGGTGCTCGAGGGTGATGCCAACGACTACGTCGGCAAGGGCATGGCCGCAGGCGAACTCATCCTCAAGCCGCCCGCAGGCAGCCGCTTCGTCGCGCGCGACACCGTCATCATGGGCAATACCTGCCTGTACGGCGCAACCGGTGGGCGGCTGTTCGCAGCCGGTCAGGCCGGCGAGCGCTTCGCGGTGCGCAATTCCGGCGCGGTCGCCGTCATCGAGGGCGCCGGTGATCATTGCTGTGAGTACATGACTGACGGCGTGGTGGTGGTGCTCGGCCGAACCGGCGTGAATTTCGGTGCGGGCTTCACCGGAGGCTTCGCCTACGTGCTCGACCTCGAGCGTGATTTCGTCGACCGCTACAACCACGAACTGATCGATATCCACCGCATCAGCCCGGAGATCATGGAAGCCCACCTGCATCACCTTCGGGCGCTGGTAGAAGAACACGTGGCACTGACCGGCAGCGAGTGGGGCAGCGAAATCCTCGAGGACTTCCGCAGCTTCCTGCCCAAGTTCTGGGTGGTCAAGCCGAAAGCGGCGGACCTGCACAGTCTGATCGAGTCGCTGCGCCAGGCGGCGTAAGCGCATAGGGACACCGATGGCGAACAAGCACCTGCAGTTTCTGGAGATTCCGCGCGCGGATCCGGTCAAGGTTCCGGCAGAGCAGCGCGTACACGATTTCAACGAGATCTACGGCCAGTACGATGCCGAAGCGGCGGCCGACCAGTCGGGACGCTGCCTGTCCTGCGGTAACCCCTACTGCGAGTGGAAGTGCCCCGTGCACAACTACATCCCGAACTGGCTGAAGCTGGTGGAGGAGGGCAACCTGTTCGAGGCGGCGGAGCTCTCGCACCGGACCAACTCGCTGCCAGAGGTGTGCGGCCGGGTCTGCCCGCAGGACCGCCTGTGTGAAGGGGCCTGTACGCTGAACGACGGGCTCGGCGCCGTGACCATCGGCTCGATCGAGAAATACATCACCGACGAGGCGGTGAAACAGGGCTGGCGACCGGACATGTCGCAGGTCGTGTGGACCGACAAACGCGTTGCGGTGATCGGCGCCGGCCCGGCCGGACTGGGGGCGGCCGACATCCTGGTGCGCAACGGTGTCAGGCCTGTGGTCTACGACCGCTACGACCAGATCGGTGGACTGCTGACCTACGGCATCCCGCCCTTCAAGCTCGAGAAGGACGTCGTGCAGACCCGCCGCGAGCTCATGGAAGGGATGGGTGTAGAGTTCAGGCTCAACACCGAGATCGGTCGTGACCTCAGCTTCGATGATCTGGTGGACCAGTACGACGCGGTGTTCCTCGGCATGGGCACCTACACCTACGTCAAGGGCGGCTTCCCCGGCGAGGATCTCCCGGGCGTGCACGAGGCGCTGCCGTTTCTGGTCTCCAACGTACGCCGCGTCATGGGACGCGAACAGGTGCCCGGCGAGTTCATCTCGATGGCGGGCAAGCGCGTGGTGGTGCTGGGCGGTGGCGACACCGGTATGGACTGTGTGCGGACCTCCGTCCGGCAGGGTGCAAGCCATGTGATCTGCGCCTACCGCCGGGACGAGCTGAACATGCCCGGTTCCCGGCGCGAGGTGCGTAACGCCCGCGAAGAGGGCGTGGAGTTCATGTTCAACATGCAGCCGGTCGAGATCGTCGGCACCGACCACGTCACTGGCGTGAAGGTGATCGAGACACGTCTTGGCGAACCCGGTCCTGGCGGCCGTCGTCGACCCGAGCCTGTGCCCGGGAGTGAGCGCATCATCCCTGCCGATGCCGTCATCATCGCGTTCGGGTTCCGCCCGTCGCCGCCGGAGTGGCTGGAGCGCCACGGCATCCTGCTGCATCCCAATGGCCGCGTGCGTGTGAATACCTTCGGCCAGCCCAAGTTCCAGACCACCCACCCCAAGGTGTTCGCCGGTGGCGACATGGTGCGTGGGTCGGACCTTGTGGTCAC
The DNA here is from genome assembly GCA_007127715.1 of Gammaproteobacteria bacterium. Lineage (GTDB taxonomy): Bacteria > Pseudomonadota > Gammaproteobacteria > Steroidobacterales > PWYM01 > PWYM01. The sequence goes on from SKYU01000040.1 coordinate 10,422, forward strand.
CGCGGTGTTCGAGGGCCGCGAGGCGGCCGAGGGTATCCTGCGCCATCTTGGTGTGAACTAGACGGGCGCCCCGCGTGTCCGGCCTGCAGTCGGAGCGCGCGGGTCCGTCATTCTCGAAACATTCCCGTATCCGAACTGACACGGGCATGTCATCCAGCAGCACTAACCTGCGTCGCCTGTTCCCAGACGACGTCAGGAGAGATGTGCCATGGTTGGTGCTGCTGCAAGCGAATCCCCGAAATCGCCCGCCCGGAGTGGACGGGTGCGCCGGACTTCCCCACTGGCACTTGCCGTCGGCATGGCGCTGGCCGGAGCCACTGCATTGAGCCATGCGCAGGACCGGGACGATGCCGACCGCCTGGTTCTGGATGAGATTGAAGTGCTGGGGCAGCGCCTGGCCATCACCGAAGCGGCACGCCGCAAGCGCGAAGCGGCCAATCTCCGCGATATCACCGCCAGCGATGACATCGGCAGGCTGCCGGACCTGAACATCGGCGACGCGCTGTCGCGCCTGCCAGGTGTTTCGACCGACCAGTTCGAAGGCGAGGCGCGTTTCGTCAACATCCGTGGTCTGGACTCCTCTCTCAACAACCTCACCCTCGATGGTGTGCAGATCGCCACCGGCGACGACCGCGGCCGGGATGGCCGCAGCGCCGCCCTGGACGGCATCAGCACCTCGGGCATTGCCGCGATCGAGGTGATCAAGACCCCTACGCCGGACATGGATGGCGTAGGTATTGGCGGCACCATCAACATCATCTCGCCCAGCGCCTTCTCACGAGATCGAGCGTTCTATGGCGCACGGCTGGACACCAGCCAGTCGAGCGTGAGCGACACCAGCGTGTTCGACTGGCTGAGCGCCGAGATCTTTGGCGCCAATGTCTTCGGTGCAGAGCAGAATATCGGCGTATTCGCCTCGCTGGACGTACTCCGGCGCAATCGGCTGGTTCGGGACCGCGCCGACAATGCCAACTGGGCCCCTGCTGGCGATGAGCTGCTGCCATCCCGGCTGGACATCACGCGGTTCCCGATCAAGCGGGAACGCATCAACTTCACCACCAACCTGGAGTATCGGCCGAGCGATACGAGTGAGCTGTTCCTGCGCGGGCTCTACACCAACGACCAGCGTACGATTACCAACCGGGTCAATGAGCAATGGCGTACGCGTGGTGCGCTGACCGGGACCGGGTCGGGCGTCTTCGAAGGACCGCTACGTATCACTCTTGATGGCTGGGAGCGGGAGCAGGAGAACGAGACCTTCAGCCTCACGGCCGGCGGTGGCCATGAGCTGACCCGCGATCTGCGCGTGGATTACGCGCTGGCCTGGGCGCGCGCGGTATCGGATCGTCCCCTGTGGGTTCAGAACCGTTTCCAGACCGGGAATTTCCCGGGTCGCCTGACCATAGACGATGGCGTCAGCTTCGAAGCCCTCGACCAGGACTTCTTCACGGATCCCTCAAACTACCGGCTGCAGCGCGTGCGGATCGACTCCATCGATACGCGCGAGCGCATCCTCTCGCCGAAAGTCGACCTGAGCTGGCAGACGCGACTCGGCGGGTTCGACACGCTGGTCAGAACGGGCGCCAAGGCCACCTTCCGCGAAAAGTCGGTAGACGCCCGCTCCGACCGCTTCCGGCCCACCGAGGTGCTGACCCTGGCCGACAACAACTTCGGTCTGCCCGGCCCCGGTCGTCCCGGTTATCCGTCCGGCGGTGACTGGTTCCAGGGGCTTTACCCTGGCGGTGTGGCGGTCAACAACCAGGCGGTGCTGGACTACTTCTTCGCGAACCGGAGTCTGTTCACCTTCTCGGAGGCGGAATCGATCGCGAACAACCTCGAGGATGACTTCGACACCGACGAGGACGTCTACGCAGGCTACCTGATGGCGCAACTCGAGTCTGGCCCCATGCTGTGGACCGTGGGCGCGCGGGTCGAATATACGGATTACCTCTCGCGGGCCGCCCGCGTGACACTCGTCGACGACGAGATCACCTCCATCGACGACCTGCGTGAGACCCGCAGCTACACGGATGTCCTCCCGAATCTCCAGCTCCGTTATCAGCTGCAGGAGGACGTGATCCTGCGGGCGGCCTGGACCCAGGCCATCGGTCGTCCCGACTTCGTCGCCGCGGCCCCCATTCAGGAGTTCGAGGTGGAGCGCATCGGCAGCGGTCCGGCGGGCGAGGACCTGTTCATCGCCACCCTGAGTTCCGGCAATCCGCAGCTCGATCGTTTTCGCGCCAACAATTTCGACATCTCGCTGGAGTATTACCCGTCAGCGACAGGCGTATTCGCGGCCGCCGGATTCTACAAGCGCATCCGTAATCCCATCTTCGATCTGCGGGAGAACCGTTTCGACACCAGTTTTGGTGGGTTCGATCTCGAGGTGCTGCAGATCAGGACGTCCGACAACGCCGATGCGGGCCGGGTCAGCGGTGTCGAGTTCACCGCGCAGGAGCAGTTTCTCTTTCTGCCCGCACCGTTCGACAACTTCGGCGCGAGCGTGAACCTGACGCTGGTCAGCTCCAGCAGCAAGGTCGCCGACCGGGACGAGCGGCTGCCGTTTTTCGGTCAGGCCGACCGGATTTTCAATGCTGCCCTGTTCTACCAGCAGGACGGCTTCGAAGCCCGTCTCGCCTGGCGTCACCGCTCCGAGTTCCTGGAGGCGCTCGGTGGCAATGTTGACCAGGACATCTACCGCGACAGCTATCGCCAGCTGGACTTCCGTACCAGCTACCGCTTCGGCAATGGCCTGTCGGTGTCGCTCGACGCGTGGAACCTGACGAACGAGCAGCCGCGGGTGTTCCAGGGTGTCAAGTCGCGCTTCTGGGGCCTCGAGGACACCGGTCGCATCTATACCCTCGGGGTGCAATGGGCGCTGTAGGCTGCGTACCCAGGGCGCGCTGTACCGCGCCTCGGGCGAGGCGCACCAACAGGTGGGGGCTGGCCCGCATGGGTTGGGCCGGGCTCCTCGCCTGCCTGGTGTTGGCGCTGGCGACGCCTGGCTGGGCGGACGCCGAGCGTCTCCTGCTGCTCTATACCAACGATATCCACGACCACGTCCGCCCCGGTGCCGACGGCGTCGGAGGGCTGCCCTGGGTGGCGGGCTACGTGGCCGAGGTTCGCGCGGAACGCAAGGATGTCCTTTTGCTTGATGCCGGTGATGCCGCGGAGAAGGGTGATCTTGTCGCCTTTCTCACCGACAGCGAGCTGACTTTCGAGGCCATGGGCCGGATCGGCTACGACGCCATCGCCGTCGGTAATCACGAGCACAACCTTGGCCTGAACCAGCTTCGCCGCTTCGATGCCCTGACCGGCTACCGGCTGCTGGCCCTCAATCTTGTTGGCGCCGATGGTCTGCCGATATTCGCGCCGTCGCGTGTTTTCGAGCGCGGCGGGCATCGTATCGCCGTGATCGGGATGGCACTTCCCCGGCCTCATGACACGCTCGATTTCGAGGCGTCCGGCCGTGCGCTCGGTGCACATGCGGCGATGCTTCGGGAGCAGGCGTCGGCAGATCTGGTGATCGTCGTCGCCCATGTTGGTACGTCGGATGCCAGCCGCTGGTCACGTGCGGCGCCCGAGGTCGATGTGTTCATCACGGGGCATACGCATGAGACGCTGGAGGCGCCCATGCGTGTACCGGACACCGGAGCGCTGCTGGTCCAGGCGGGCGCGAATGCGCGCAAGGTGGGCCGGCTCGAGCTGGCGCTCCACCGCGGTGAACGGCCTCGCGTCGTGTCCGCCGAAATCGTCCGCCTGGAACACCGGCGTTTCGCGCCCGACGAGGCGCTGCTGGCGTGGATCACTGCCCGCGAACAGGCATTGGCCCCGGAGGCGGGTGAAGTGGTTGCGCGGCTCCAGGCGCCGCTGGGCTGGTTTGCCATCGCCCGGTTATCCGCCGCCGCCATCAGGGCGCATGCCGGTGCGGACATCGGGCTCTACCATCCGACGCATGTCGTCAGAAATCCGCTGGTGCCCGGTCCCGTGACCGTCAATGAGCTGTTCCGGGCCGCCTCCGATCGCGGACATCCGCTGGTGGAGGTTGAGCTGACGGGGGCCGAGATCGAGGCCTATCTCATCGGCCTGGCGCGCCGGGACCCACGGCGCTGGGGCGAGACCCAGTGGTCGGGCTTCCGGATCGAGCGCGGGGAAGCCGGCCACCTGACCACGGACCTTCAGGCCGGCCGGCGCTACCAGGTGGTCATGCCACAGCGCGAATGGGAAAAGCGTTTCATGCGCCTGGTAGAGCAGTTGGAAGGCCCTGAGCGTGCAGGCCCGCTTGCGGCACGGACATTCGAGGCGAGGCCTGCCGAGTTCTCGTCGGTGCAGGCCCTGGCGCAATTCCTGGCCGCCTTGCCTGACGGGGTCGACCAGGCGCTCGAGCGCCTGGCCAGCGCGCAGGGCGATGCCGATCCGCTGGAGGCGACTGCCGAAGCGCTGTTTCTCGCGAGAACCTATCGCAGTGCGGAGTGAACAGGAGGGTGTGGTGGACCGGATACGTCGGGGATTGATCGGCGGCATGATGCCCGCCGGTGTCGGTCTGGGCATGGTGGCGGCAGGCTGGCCTGTCCCGGGGCGGGCCTCGCCAGCAGCGCAGTCCGCCGGCCCCGTGGTCGATGTCACGGCGTTCGGCGCTGTGGGTGACGGCGAGCGGCCTTGCGCCGACGCATTCCAGGCGGCCATCGATGATGTGGAGCGACGTGGCGGCGGCATCGTGCAGGTGCCTGCAGGCGTGTTCGTGCTCGAGAAGACGCCCCTGATCGGCAGCCGTGTCCACCTCCGCGGCATCGGTGCCGGAAGCGTGCTGCGCGGGCGGCGCCCCGCCGGCCAGGAAGGCGCGGCGCTGATCAGCAACAAGGGTCAGCAGGCGCGAGGCTATGAAGGGGCCCACGACTGGAGCATCACGCACTTCGCGATCGACAGTCCGCAGACGAACGGTATCGTCGTTACCCACGCTGCGCGTGTGTACATTGCGCACATCCTGGGCATCGAGGTGTTTCATCACTTCGTGGATACCGCCGGTCGGGACATTCTTTGCGAGCATCTCTGGCTGACCGGTCACAGCGGCACCAGTACCTTCCAGATCGACTCGCTGAGTGGTGCCCAGACCATCTGGGATGGCGAACAGGCTGTTCCACCGAACTACGATGGGACGGATTCGCGCGACGTGATTCTGCGCAGTTCGATCATCACGGCGACAGCCGGCACCCAGGGCGACCGTCCCCGCCATGACTGCAGCGTGCACTTTCATGGCGACGATACGGCGGGTTTCCAGTTCAGCGACCTGGTGCTCGGTGGGGCGGCCATCGGGTTCTACCAGGATGCCGGCACCCGGTACGACGACATCCAGATCACCAACGTGCGCAGCCATAACCCCGTGTCGGCGCTGCGACTCAATGCCGGGCGCAGCGACCAGCGCGGACTGATGGTCAGGGGGTTTACTCACGTGCCCCCTGTTGTCCCGGAGGCAGGCTATCGGGGTCTCGAAATCGCAGGTCGACGCCAGGTCATTCTGGCGGATCTGCAGCTCGAGGCTCCGGCTGCCCCGGCGGTCCATGCGGTCCACCTGGCGGGTTGTCGCGAGGTCCGGGTCCACGGACTGCAGGCGAGCGCTCGTGGCGGCCAGGGCGTGGTTGTCAGCGACGCCCCGCCTGCAGGCGTCGACGTGCGGCCGGAGGCACTGCAGGCGCCAACGCAGCACGACGAGCAGGGGCGCAGTCGCGGAATCCTGGTGGAAAGCGCATGGTTTTCAGGGTTCTCCGTGGGCTGCCAGCTCCGCGAGGCGGTGGCCGGCGCCCTGCACGCGCGCGGCAATTTTTTCGACCGGGTCGAGGTGCCTTATGTCGGGCCGGTGGCCCATGATCTCGAGGCCGATCACGGCACGTGATCGCATCGAGCGGCGAATCGATCAGAATCGCCGGATTCGAACCTGGACCCGCGCCGAGCGGCCCGTGCCATCGACCACGACGAGCTCATGGAAGCCCTCGCCATGGGGTCGCCACAGCGCCTGGCCCGCGCCATCCTCGGGCAAGGCCTGCCCGTCGTGATACCAGCGCAGCGGGGGTGTCCCCGCCGCCACCGGGATGAAGCCGCGGGAGAGATCCTCGGTCCAGAGCTCCGCACCCTGGGGGGGAAAGCTGATTTGGGGGCCAGGTGTGGTCAGCTCAAAGCGCGCCAGGGCGTGTCGCGGGGCAACCTCGCTGCCGTTCGCCCGCAGCCGCAGCCCGGCAGGCTCGCCGGCCACGAGGTCGGCCAGGTCGAACAGCAGTGGCAGCGCGGCCCGCTGACCGGTCACCCCCGGCCGCGGCAGTCCGTCCGGGCGGCCGACCCACGCCACGATGACATGGCCGTCGACCACCCCTGCCGCCCACGCATCCCGAAAGCCCCAGGAGGTGCCGGTTTTCGCGGCCACCGCAGGGGCCTGGCTCAGCAGCCGTGAGGGCAGGCGGCCGGGCGGAGGCGGTGCGTCGCGGAGGATGTCCAGCACCCGTCCAGCGGTCCCGTCCGACACCAGCCGCGTCGCCGGCGTGCGCCGGTTGTGCATCGCGGCCAGCTCGGTCCAGGCCAGCGGCTGGACGCCGCCGCCGGCCCCCAGCGCGGCGTAGAGCGCGGCCACGTCGGCCACGGTGACGCCCAGCCCGCCGAGCGCAAGTGCGAGGCCGGCCTCGTCCGCGCCCCCGTGCGGCAGTTCGATGGTGGTGCCGACCAGGGCCAGTGCCGACGCGTAGCGCGCCGGACCGACCGCTGCCAGCAGCTGCACAGCCGGCAGATTCAGCGACTGCTGGAGCGCGGTGGCGACCGTGATTTCGCCACGGAAGCGACGGTCGAAGTTGCCTGGCGCGTAGCCGGAGAACCGGCGTGGCAGGTCCTCGATGCGGGTGCCGGCGGTGATCCGACCGTCCTCCATGGCCAGGGCGTAGATCAGCGGCTTGAGCACCGAACCCGGCGAACGATGCCGCGCGGTCAGGTCCAGCCAGCCGCCGCTGCGGTCCCGGCCTGCCGACCCGGCGGCGGCCACGACCGCCCGACCGTCAAGCGCGATCACCAGCGCGGCAGCCTGCACCTCAGGCCCCTCGGACACCGCCAGCGCACGAACCTTCGACTCGACCGCCATCTGCAGGCGAAGGTCCAGGGTGCTGCGGACACCAGAGACACCGGGGACACCAGAAACACCGGGAACACCCGCCTCACTGGAATGTTCCCCCGGGCCGGCAGCCTGTGCCAGGACGCGTTCGCTGGCGTGCCAGGCATGGTTGGGAAAGGCCTGGCGCGCCGGGATCGCTTCAGCAGCGGCCTCGTTCGCGCGGTCGCGATCGAGCAGGCCGGCCGCCACCAGCCGTCGCAGCAGCCTCGCGCGTGCCTGGCGGGCGGCCTCCGGATGACGGTCCGGGCGCCGTGCCTCCGGCGCCTGCGGCAGGGCCAGCAGCAGCGCGATCTGCTCCGGTGAGAGTTCGCGCGGTTCACGGCCGAACCAGGCCCAGCTGCCGGCGCGCAGGCCTTCGATATTGCCGCCGTAGGGCGCCAGCGTCAGGTACAGCGCGAGAATATCCCGCTTGTCCAGCCGACGCTCGAGCTGCAGCGCACGAGCCATCTCGATCAACTTCGCCCCCGGTGTCCGCTGCGGTCTGGGCTCGAGCAGGCGCGCGGTCTGCATGGTGAGCGTGGAGGCACCGGAGCGCACCTGGCCGGCGATCAGAGCGTCCCGCAGTGCCCGCAGCAGGGCCAGCACATCGACCCCAGGATGTGACCAGAATCGCCGATCCTCGACCTCCAGCAACGCCCGCAGGAACGCCGGATCGATCTGGTCGGGGTCCACGGGCAGCCTCCAGCGCCCGTCAGCCAGCGGGAAGGCGCGCAGCGGCCGCCCGGTGGCGTCCAGGACAACCGCCGAGACCGCCACCCCCGGCGCGGGCAGCGGCGGGGGGAACAGGACATCCAGGGCGGCCAGCCCCCCGGCGAGCGCGAGGGCGATCGCCGTGGCGGTCAGCCCCCGATGCACGGCACGGGCCTGGCGCCTCATGGCGCGACGGTGAGCTCGCCGCTGGCCGAACGCGCGAAACGGCCAGGACGGTACATATCCTCGGCCACCGCGCCCGGCAGCGTGAAGTACCCCGGCGTGACCGCCCTGACCAGATAGGCCACCCGGTAGCTCACTCCGCCGCGCACGTCGAGCGCGGCGATGAAACGATCGTCGCGGGCTTCGGCACTTCGGGTCTCCGACAGCGTCCCCAGCCAGCCGAAGCGACCCTGTTCGCCGGCATCGCCCGCGCTCAGCACCGCCTCGATCTCGAGTCCGGCGGGCAGCAGGTCGACCAGCGCGACCTGAGCCAGTGCGGCCTGGCGCGAGGCAATCTCCAGCGAGATCACCAACCGTTCGCCCTGGCGCACGGCGGCCGGGTCCACCGGCCGCCCGGTCAGGTCGCTGAGACGCTTGCGCACGGCAAGCCCCTCCGAGACCGCCGCTGGTGGATCCAGCGTGCTGCCGCGCGCCAGCAGCGTGACCCACACCGGACCGGTACCGCGGTTGACGAACACCGGCAGCGTTTCCAGCGCATCGGCCTCCAGTGTCACCACGGCGCCGAGCGCGCGGCCGGCGCCGTCCTCCATCGCGAGGCGCCCGGCGCCACCGGTGAGCGCCCGGGCCGCCAGCAGCACGAACACCTGTTCCTGCACGTTCAGGCGCGTGGGTTCGGGCAGCGCCTCACCGAGACGCTCGAGCAGCGGCCCGACGTGCTCCTCGACCCCGGCTTCGGCGGCAAGTGCCAGCACCCCGGCGAGATCGCGCAGTGGGCTCTGGTAGACATCGCCGGGGTTACGGTAGCCCAGCGCGTCGACGGCCGCGGCAAACGCGCTCACCGCGCGGGCGCGGTCGCCGAGGCTTGCCAACGCCGCCCCCAGGTGGGCACGGGCCAGCGGGCTCTCGATCTTCGCCAGCAGCTCGTCGTGCAGGTAGCGCAGCCGCGAGCGGTCCATGCGCCCGGCGCGCGCCAGCACATAGCTGGCGTAGGCGGCGCTGCGGTGCTCGAGCCGCTCGCGCGTATCGCTGGTCAGGGGCGGCTCCGGCACGCGGGTGTCGTAGCCCACGATGCGCCATGGCTCGCCCTGGGCGACGGGCTGCAGAGCGGCGTAGGCGCGTTCCAGTGCGGCGGCCGGTACGCTGTGGCCGGCCTCGGCGGCGCGGGCGAGAAAGTCGGTGAGATACGCGCCCAGCCAGGGCGAGGCCCCCAGGTCCCCGACCCGCCACAGTCCGAAGGCACCGTCGCGGTCCTGCCGGGCGAGCAGCGTCTCGATGGCCGCGCGGATCTCCTGCTCCGCCCCGGCAGGTGGCACGATCGCCCCCAGGCCGGCCAGCTGGCCGGCGTACAGCAGAGGCAGTACCCGGCTGACCTGCTGCTCCGAGCAGCCATACGGATAGTCGGCCAGGGCACGGTAAAGCGCCGCGACGTCGATGGGTGTGGCCGCAAAACTGGCCTGCAGTGTCGCCGTCTCCGGGCGGTAACCTTCCAGCAGCGAAGCGGGCACCGCCAGACGCTCGTCGGGCGACAGACGTACGCGCAGGACCTGGCTGGCGGGCAGCCAGGCCGGTCGGACCTGCAGCGGCCAGCTGCGTGCCACGGCGAATCCGTCCGGTCCCAGTACGTTGAGCGACAGCTCGCCGACCCCTGCCGCGGTGCCCGTCAGCGGCACGTGGCGATCGGCGCGCTGGCCCCGGTCCAGGGCTACCGTGAGGGTGTCACTGCCGAGGGTCAGGCCGGCGTCGGCCCCCAGGCTGACCAGGTAGTCGCCGGCGACGCCCTCGACGTTGTCGAGGCTCAGCGTGGCGCGGGCCTCATCGCCTGGTGCCAGGAAACGCGGCAGCACCAGCTCGGCCGGCACCGGGTCGCGCACGGTGAGACTGCGGCTCGTCGCCGCCAGTCCTTCCCGTGACCAGGCGACCGCCATCAGCCGCAGCTCGCCATTGAAGTCGGGCAGGTCGAGCCGGAGGCTGCCGCGGCCGGCGGCGTCCAGCGCCACCGGACCGCTGAACAGCGCGACGGTGCGAAACGGCACCGCCTCCAGTCCCTCGCCGCCAAAGCCCCCATCGCCGCCGCTGCGCACCGCTGCGGCACGCCCCTGGTTGGGGTCGAGCAGCCGCCCGTAGTCGTCCAGCAGCTCGACGCCGAGCGCAGTGCGCCCGAAGAACCATCCCACCGGGTCCGGCGAGGCGAAGCCGGTCAGCTGCAGGATCCCCTCGTCCACTGCGGCCAGCGTCAGCCAGGCAGGCTCGCCTCGGGGCAGGCCGCTGGCCTGGACTTGCAGGGTGGCAGGCTGGTTGGGCCGCACGACCTCCGCCGGCGCGTCGACAGCGAGCTCGAAGCTGCGGCCTTCGGCAGCGAGATCCACCGGGACATGGGCGACGCCAACGGCCCGGCGGGGCTGCGGCCGGCGCCCTGAGTCACGCGGCGTATAGACCGACACCATGACATGTGCACCGGCGCCCCAGTCGGCGGTCACCGGCAAGCTGACGCGGGTGCCCTCAGCGGGGACCTCCACGCTCAGGCTCTCCAGTACCCGGTCGGTGGCGACCACCACCTCGGCGATGCCGGCATAGGGTGCGAGAATGGTGATCTCGGCGCGCTCGCCGAGCCGCGGCGCGCGCGCCGGGCCGGCGACCCGTACCCGGTCGGGTGCCTCCACGTCGCCCTCGCCGGAGCCGGCCCAGCCAACCTGGAATCCGGTACTGGCCACCAGCTCGCCCTCCGCCCGCAGGACCACGGTGTAGTCCCCCCAGTCCAGCGCGGGAGTGCGCAGAGTCGCGCCATCCGTGCCGACCTCGACCCGGCCGTCCTCGATCGGCACCACGCGCCGGCTGCGCCGCCACTGCCACTCGCCCCACTCGGTCCGATACCAGTCGTACTGCCAGTCATTGCGCAGCAGCTGCCAGTCGAGTGCGGCCTCGCGCGCGGTTCCGGTGGCATCAAGGGCCACCACCGCCACCTCGACCGGGCGGTTGGCTTCGCCGCGTCCGTCGCTGAGCTCGGCGCGCAGGCCTACGTAGCGCTCGCGCGGTCGGAAGGGCAGTTCCAGGGCGCGGGTCACGGCACGCCCGCCCGGCTCGGTGGCCGAGACCAGCACGCGCAGACGCAGCGCCTGCGTCCACTCGGCGGCCTCGGGGCTGCCGGCGACCTCCACAAGCGCACGGCCGGTGTCATCGGTCAGAGCGGCGGGCAGTTCGTCCAGGCGCTCGCTGAAGGGTTCGTCGTGTCGGCCGAAGCGAAAGCCCGGGTACGCCTCGAAGGGCTCCGGGTCGACCTGCAGGCGCGTGAGCGCGGTCACCGGCAGATCACTGCCGGGTGCGCCGTACAGGAAGCGCGCGGTCGCCTGCACGCTCCGGCGCTCCTCGAGGCGAAGGGGCGGTTCGACCTCGCCCTCGAGCGCCAGCTCGATGCGCTGCGGCACGAAATCCTCCACCGCCAGGCCGCGGCGGGTCACCTCGCCGACGCCGTCGACCTCCAGCGCAATCCGCCACTGGCCCCGGGCGGCATTCCGTGGCAGTTCGAAGGCCTGCACGATCCCGCCCGCGCGTTCGGCGCGCTGGAATCGCGCACGCGCGTATTCGAGTCCGTTCGGGGTGAACAGGACCAGCGCGCCAGGCCGTTCGTCCAGCGCGCGGCCGGCAGCGTCGCGCAGCAGCGCCGAGGTGTGCACGGTCTCGCCCGGGCGATAGACGCCGCGGTCGAGGTACAGGTAACCGTCGACCGCGCCGCGGACACGGCCACTTATGGGGTGATCGGAAAGATCCACCGGTGCACGGTCGAGATCCAGCACGGCGAAGTCGCCGTCGGTGCCGTAGGCGAGCAGCAGGCGGGGGGCGTTCGGGCCCTGGCCACGCAGCAGCGCCCCGGCGAAGCGCGCCCGACCATCGCGACCGCTGACGGTTTCGGCCAGGATCTCGTTGGAACGCGCCACCAGCTGCACCCGGGCGTTGCGCACCGGTCGGGCCGTCTGCAGCGAGCGCAGCACCACGTCCAGGCCGTCATGAGCCCGATAGGCCGTGAAGGCGAGATCGGTGACCACCACCCAGCGTTCGGCGCGGGCCACCGGGCGGTCGCTGTCGAGTTCCAGCTCGGCGAGGTTCTCGGCGCGCAGCACGTAGGCCCCGGGGGCGAGTTCACCGAGGACTTCGAGCAGCGGAAACACGGTGGTGACGGGTGCGTTGGCTGCTCCGGGCGTGTCCATCTCGCCGCGCCAGAGTTCGCGGGCCACGTCGTCGGCCCGTGCATCCCAGGGCTGCCACGCGTACTCGCCGGACACCGCGTCGAAGCCGCGGCTGATGCTTCGGAAGGCCAGCGCCCGGTCGTTGACCCGGCTTACGGTGATGCGCAGGGTCTCCACGTTCACCGTCTCAAGCGCCACGCCGTCGGCTTCGATACGCGGCAGGATCACGCCCCCGCCGGCGAAGCGCACCACCGCCGGGCGATCAGCGAAGCTCAGGGTCTCGCTCACCTCGGCCGACAGGCGCCGGCCATCGGCGGCGGGCAGGCCGGCGCGCAGGGTGAGCGCGTGGCGTTCGCCGAACCCGAGGCCGCCAATACACAGCCGCTCACCTTCCACGGCAAGAGCCACCGGGGCATCGATTGCCACGTAGGCGCTGTAGTCGACCGTGGGGTCCAGCGCTGCCGAGAAGTGCAGGCAGATCAGCGGTCGGTCACCGGAGAGCTCGGTCGCGTAGCGCCGGTACTGGAGGGCCGCCCTTGAAGCCGCCTCGGGCATCGCCCCCGCGGCCCCGGCCGAGCTGCTGTCGGTGGCGCCGGGCGCCGGGATGCCGCCCCCCGGGTCCGTGCAGGCACCGAGCAGGACCACGAGCGCCACTGGCGCGAGCATCATCAGGAATCGGTGCATGGCTTGTCCCCGGTTCTACGATAGGCTGGCAGTTCGCAGTCTGCCATGCGCGGCCCCCGCGGCGCCGGGTACCATTACCGTTCTGGGAACAGTTTCCGGAGTCATGCCATGTTCGGTTTACGCAAGCTCACCCGCATACCTTCCGCCGCGGAGGCGCTGCCCGGCCGCGATCAGGCCATGGCCGTGCCTGCCGCACACTTCGTGAACGGCCGGCCCCTGCAGCCACCGTTCCCCGCAGGCCTGGAACAGGCGATATTCGGGTTGGGGTGTTTCTGGGGGGCGGAGCGTCGGTTCTGGCAGACCCCCGGGGTCTGGAGCACCGCGGTGGGTTATGCCGCCGGCGTAACCCCCAACCCGACCTACGAGGAGGTCTGTACCGGGCGGACCGGGCACAACGAGGTGGTACTGGTGGTTTTCGATCCTGCGACGATCGACTATGCCGGCCTGCTGCAGGTGTTCTGGGAGTCGCACGATCCTACGCAGGGCATGCGCCAGGGTAACGACGTGGGCACCCAGTACCGCTCAGGCATCTACACCTTCGGCGAGCGTCAGCAGGCCGTCGCAGAGCGCTCGCGGGACGCCTATCAGGCGGCCCTGCAGCGCGCAGGCTACGGGGCCATCACCACGGAGATCCTGCCGGCGCCGACGTTCTACTATGCCGAGGACTACCACCAGCAGTACCTGGCGAAGAATCCGGGGGGGTACTGCGGACTCGGAGGTACCGGCGTCGGCTGTCCGGCGGGTCTGGCGGAGCCCCCGCCGGCGGCTACGACGGCGTCGAGCTGAGCAGGGGGCCGACCGCCGGGTGCTCCGCCCCGGTGGCCGGTGTCAGCAGGAAGACCCTCGCCGTGAGGTCCGGCAACTCGCCGATGCACTCGACCCCATGTCGCCGGCAGATGTCTCCGCGGATCATCGCCGGGGCGAGGAAAATGCCCGCCCCCGCCTCGCCGAACACCTCGCGCAGCGCCGCGTCGTCGAATTCCCCGATGATCTGTGGCGTGATGTCGCGGGCCGCGAACCAGTCGTCGAGCATGCTGCGGGCCGCGCCCCCGGGGCTGGGCAGCAGCAGGGGGGCATCGTTCAGTGACGCCGGAAAGCGCGGCCGGTAGCGGGCCGCCAGGTCGCCGTGGGCGAAGGCAGCCAACGGGCTGGCCAGGAGTTCCCGGGCATGGACCGGTGGGCTCAGCCCCGCGGGCGCGCGGTCCGAGGAGAGTACTGCATCGATGCGCCGCGCCGTGAGTTCGCGCAACAGCGCCTCGTGTCCGCCTTCGCGACAGACCAGCCTCGGGGCCGGTCGCGTCGCCAGCAGGGGGTGGAGCACCCGTCGTACCAGCAGCCGGGGCAGCAGTGCATTGATGCCGACGCGGAAGTCCGGCATGCCGGGGCCGCGGCCGAGGTGATCCAGCAGCTCCTCGCCGAGGCGAAAAATCCGGTCGGCATAGCCCATGACCACCCGGCCCTGCGCTGTCGGACCGACGCCGCGGCCACGACGCTGCAGCAGGCGCACGCCCAGTTCCGCCTCGAGCTGACGCAACTGGCCGCTGATCGTCTGTGGCGTGACATGCAGCGTTTCCGCGGCCTGGCGGATCGATCCCTCGCGGATGACCGTCCGCAGATACAGCAGATGGAGATAATTGAGGCGACGGACATCCATACATCGATAATATCGAAGTTTACCCTCTAAAGAATCGACTTTTTCTTTTTTCGGGTCTGCGAGAGACTCGGGATTCGCTACACAAGGCCAAGGAGTGAGCCATGTCCGCCGCTGCAGAACACCTGACCCCGCCGAGCCCGCCTGCCGACACCGGTTGGCTGCCGTTGCCCATGAACACCATGGAGCAGCACGCTGCCCTGCCGACCCTGACGCACGATGAGCGGGTGCGCTTCCAGGTGGCTGCCGGAATGAACACCTTCCTGGCGCAGCGACTGCTGCCTGCCGTACAGCGTGCGGCGAGCGAGCGGGTGGAGCCGGCGCTTAACGCCGAGCTCGGACGTCCGCCAGCCGATCGCCACGAGTACCGGCGCGGCCTGGAGCGGGACCCGACCTGGCAGACCTGGAGCCGGCTGCGGCGCAGCAACATGGAGATGGTCCAGCAGGCCTGCCGCCTGACCACGCTGCGCCAGCTGCCCACTCTGGTCGAGACCTGCCGGGCGCTCAACGCGGGCCATGACCGGCTGACCCTCGAGCCGTCACTGCAGCCCCCGGGCTACCTCGCGCGGCTGCACTCCCACCTGATGCCGGGCGGCTATGTGACCGATCTGGGCAGCGACGACGTGGCCGCCGGCGCCACTTACGAACTTGGCGTCTACGCTGTGCTGGGCGGCAAGTCCGGCCCCGCCTCCGACCGCGCCGGCCGGGCGACCGTGGCCTGGCTGCAGGAACACCGGCCGGGCTGGCGGCCGAAGCGCATTCTCGATCTCGGCTGTGGCATCGGTGCCAATACCGCAGCGATCGCCCGGGCGTTCCCCGAGGCCGAAGTCGTCGGCGTCGAGGCCGGTGCGGCCATGCTTCGCTACGGTGCTGCACGGGCCGCCGCCCTGGGTATCGAGAACATCCGCTTCGTCCAGGGGGACGTCGAGCAGCCGCCGCTGGGTGAGGAGAAGTTCGACCTGGTGGTGTCGCTGATGGTGCTGCATGAGACCTCGCGCGCCGCGCTGGGGCGGATTTTCGAGAGCAGCCAGCGTCACCTGGCCCCGGGTGGCCTCACGTTCCATCTGGAGCAGCCCCCGTATCGCGACAAACCGCTGATCGAGCAGTGCCTGCGGGACTGGGATGGCCGCTACAACAACGAGGCCTTCTGGTCGTCGATGCATGAGACAGATCTGGCCGAGGCGCTTCGTCGCGCCGGCTTTGCCCCCGGCCACGTGCACGAGACCGAGGCCAATGCACCGCAGGTCGGTGCCACGCCGAAGACCCAGGAGGACTACGGTCGTGGCGGTGCCTGGTATGTGGTCGTCGGCGAGAAGCCGCGGCTCGAGGAGGTGCGCCCATGACGCTCGACAAGGACACCCTGATCCAGGGGACCGAGCCTGCCGCAGGCCCGCGTCCGCAGTTCTTCGATGATCCCGCGATGGATCGCGTATGGGACGTGCTGGTCGCCCTGACTACCGAGCTCGCGGTCACACGGACGCGGCTGGACTCACTCGAGCGGATCCTCGCCGAGCAGGGCGGGCTTCCGGACGGGGCGCTCGACGGCTGGGAAGCTGACGAGACGACCGCCACGCAGCAGGCCCTCGCCCATCAGGAACTGCTGACCCGCGTGTTCCGCGGCCTGCTGCAGGAGACGCCCTCCGCCTGAGCCCCACGGCCTGCGGCGCATCACCGGTTCAGCGGCGGAAACCCTCGCGGTGGCCGATGATGGCCGGTGTCCTGCTCGTAGGCGTAGGCCAGCGCCAGCAGCAGCGCGTCGTCCCAGGGCCGGCCGGCGAACTGCAGACCGGCCGGCAGCTCTCCCCAAAGCATGCCCATGGGCACCGTGATGGCCGGCAGCCCGGCCGCCGGCACCAGCCCCTGGGAGTTGTCGCCCCGATAATCCTCCTCCGCCGTCTCCAGCGGTGCCGGCGGGTGGCGCCAGCTCGGGAACACCAGTGCATCCACCGCGTCGGCGTCCATGGCTGCGATGACCGCCGCCAGCAGGGCCTGCCGACCCTCATGCTCGGCGAACTCGCGGCAGTTCGGATTGCTGTCGCCGGGATGTGTATCCGCGGGTGTCTCGAGCGCACGTCGCAGTCCGGGTTCGGCCGGCGGGCTGAACTGGCCCGTCTCCAGCACCTCCACGACATCGCTCAGCGGTGCCGCCTCGCCCAGGCGTTCGAGATAGCGGGCCATGTCGTAGCGGAAGCGGCCGCAGAACAGCTCCGGTGTGAGCAGCGTGTCGAGCCCCGGGATGCGCCATGCCGGCAGCAGCGTCGCACCGAGCCGCTCGAGGTCTTCGAGTGCGCGGGCGAACAGCGCGAAGACTTCGCGGTCGCCATCCTCCGGATCGGCGTGCGGCCAAAGTACCGCAAGGCGCCGCCCCTGCAGGGCCGTGGCATCCAGCCCGGACAGATAGTCCCGGGCCCGCCGCGCATCGGCCGCCTGTGTGTAGGGGTCGTCCGGGTCGGTGCCGGCCATGACATTCATCAGCAGCGCGGCCTCGCGCACACTGCGTGTCATCGGCCCGGCCGTATCGCGGTCGAAGGCCAGCGGTACGATCCCGTTTCGCGAGACCAGGCCGAGCGTCGGGCGCAGGCCGACCAGCGCGAGATGGGCGCTCGGTCCGCGGACCGAGTTGCCGGTGTCCGTACCCAGCCCCGCGATTCCGAACCCCGCCGCCACGCCTGATGCGCTACCACCGCTGGAGCCGGCCGGCGTGCGGTCCAGTGCGTATGCGTTCGCGGTGTGTCCGTGAGACGAGGAGAAGGTCTGGCGAGGGCTGAAGGCCCATTCGCCCATGTTCGTCTTGGCCAGGATTACCGCACCGGCATCACGAAGTGCCGAGACCACGAAGGCGTCTGCCGGCGGCAGGTGTTCGAGCAGCGCGATCGATCCTGCGGTGGTCGGCAGATCGTGGGTGTCGAAGTTGTCCTTCACCAGCAGGGGCGCACAGAACAGCGGGCCGGGTCGCTCCCCGCGGGCGAGAGCTGCGTCGAGTTCGGCCGCCCGGCTGACTGCCGCGGGGTTTACGACGCTGATGGCACCCAGCTCCCGTGGAGTATCGTACGCCTCGATCCGGGCGATGTAGCCCTCGACGACGTCCACGCAGCGTGTCTGGCCCGCGAGGATCGCGGCCTGCACCGTCTCCAGCGACGCCTCGAAGACCTGGAAATGCTGGCGCTCCGGCGGTGCCGGGCTGCAGCCTGCGACCACCGCCGCCACCAGCAGCGTGGTGACGGCCGCGCCCTGCGGCGTCACCGCTGGTAGAGGCCGGTCAGTCGCGCCTCACCGAGCTTCGCACCTTCGACCAGGAAAGCCACCAGCGCGGTGCTGGCGCCTTCCGCGATGTCCAGACGCTCGGTATCGAGTGCGACCAGCGTGAAATTGTAGCGGTGCGGGTCGCGGCCTTCCGGGGGACAGGGCCCGCCCCAGCCTGGCACGCCGAAGTCGGTGACGATCTCGCGGCTGCCCTCCGGTGCAAGGCCGGCATCGGGGGCACCGGCGTTCGCCGGCAGCGCGCGCGCCTCGGCCGGGATGTCGATCAGCACCCAGTGCCACCAGCCGCTGGCGATCGGTGCGTCCGGATCGTGCACCAGCAGCGCGAAGCTTGCCGTGCCCTCGGGCGGATCGCTCCACTCCAGCGCGGGAGAGCGGTTGTCGCCGCTGCAGCCGAAGCCGGCAAAGACGTGGTGTTCGGCCAGCATGCCCCCGTCGTCAAATTCCGGGCTGGTCAGGCGGAAGTCGGCGGCGGCGGCCGAAGCGAGGACCAGCAAGCCGCTGAAACACGCGAGCGCACCTGCACGTTGCATCATTTCTGCCTCCATGGCGGTCGAATGGATTTGTCGAAGTGTGCCACACCGTCCGAGGGCAGGTTGGCGGGGTGAATCCGACGGCCCTGATTTTCGCGAACAGTGTGGTCAGTATCCATGGCCTGATGGAGGCCCTGAATGTACACGACACGCTGTCTCAAGCCGCTGACTGCACTGGTGGCAACGCTTGCCTTGCTGGCACCTCTGCACTCTGCCACGGCGATCGAGGCCGGGGAACTGCGCTTCCGTGTGCTGCTCGATGACCGGGAAATCGGCGAACATCGCTTCGTGATCTCGCCTGACGCGAGCGGCAAGCAGGTTCGGAGCGAGGCACGCTTCGATGTGCGCGTGCTGGGTATCCCGGTCTTCCGGTACCGGCACGAGAACGTCGAGCAGTGGAGCTCAGACGGCTGCCTGTATGCCATCAGTTCACGTACCCGCTCCAACAGCGACCAGTTCGAGGTCGAGGGCCGCCGCGACCCGGAAACGGGCTTTCGCGTCGCGACGCTGGCCGAGGAGCGGGCGTTCGAGGAGGGATGCCTGATGAGCTTCGCCTACTGGGACCGGAGTTTCCTCGAACAGTCAAGCCTGCTGAACTCCCAGACGGGCGAGCTGATGAACGTCTCCATCGAGCCGCTGCCGGGCGACACGCAGACGCGCGTGGCCAACGGGCGGCCACTGGCGGGGTATCGGATCAAGGCGGATGACGGCGAGACCGACATCCGGGTCTGGTATGACGCCGAAACCGATCGCTGGGTCGGGCTTGAATCCCGGGTCGCCAACGACCGCCTGCTGGCCTACGTTCGCACGGACGACTGAACGATCGCCTCACGGACGGCCGCCTCACGGTGCGTCGGCCCGAGGCAGGCTCAGCACGAAACAGACCCCACCGGGGATGTTCTCGGCCAGCACGTGGCCGCCGTGGAACTCGGCGACCAGGCGGACCACGAACAGGCCAAGGCCGAGGTGCGGCTGACCATCGTGACGCTCGCGCATTGACACCAGCGAATCGAACAGCTGTTCCGTCAGGGCCTGGGGCAGCGCCGGGCCTTCGTTGCTGACGGCGATTTCCACCCGGTCTTCCCTGACGGCGAGGCCGAGCGTGATTCGCCCCCCCGCCGGGGTGAAATCGACTGCGTTGTCGACCAGCTTGTCGAGCGCCTGGGCCAGCAGTTCCGGCGAGCCGTCCACTGCCACGGGCCCCTCGGCGAGCCGCGCCTCGATGCGATGCTGCGGGTGCAGGCTGGCATAGGCTTCGGCACAGGAGGCCACGACAGGCGTGGGTGCATAGCGCTCGCGCGGCGTGCTCCGCAGCATGTCTTCCGCCTGGCTCGCTTCGGTCAGCGCCGCAAGGATACGCTGCAACCGCAGCGTGCCCTCCCGCGCCCGCGCCAGCCCGGCCTCCAGCGCCGCCTCGTCGCGGCTGTCTCGCAGGTTCTCGAGCGAGGCACTCACGATCGCCAGCGGCGTCTTCATTTCGTGCGACAGCCGGCTGCCCAGGCCGCGCAGGTAGCCGGTGTATCCTGCCACCCGCCCCAGCAGCGCGCTGAAGCTGCGTGACAGGTCACCCAGCTCGTCCCGGCCCGCACTGCCGGGCAGCGCGGTTCTCACCTCGCCTCGCGGGCCGAGCGCCAGTGCAGCCGCCCGACTGAGGCGGCGTACCCGCCAGGACAGCCAGCTGGCGTAACCGAGCAGCAGTACTGCGAGCAGACCGGCGAACAGCAGCGCCAGCGTCAGCATCCGCGTCAGCGTCCGGTTACCCAGCGTGACGATTTCGGCACTGCCCTGTTCGAGCAGCAGCGCGCCGCCGTCGGCCAGAGGCACGGCCACGGCCACCCGCGTCCCCTCAGGTCCGCGATAGCGTGCGCTCGTGGCCTCGCCCGCCAGCGCCGCCAGCACCTCCTCACCGGTCGTCCTGGCCACGGGCTCCCGCGGGTCAAGCGGCCGGGCCGGTGCCGAGCCCTCGAGCCACCAGGTGAACCACCGGTCCCGCAACGCCGAGAGCAGAGGGCCTGTCGGATCCGGCCGGGCGACCGGGGAGACGCTGCCCGCCGCCGCCAGGCGCCAGCCCTCGGCATCCAGTACCTCCCCACGAATACCGGCAGGCAGCAGGCGCTCCAGCCGTGCCGCCAGCGCCTCGTCCGACTCCAGCCACAGGCCCGGCAGAAACCCGCGCGACCAGCTCAGCACCTCGCGGGCGGGTCCGCCCGGCTGGTCCACATCGACGAAGCCCACCCCCAGGCGCGCGCCGATCACCGTGAGCGGGATCCGGATCTCGACCTGGTAGCCGTCGCCCCGGGGCTGCCAGTAGGCCAGCAGGGTGGGTGCCACGCGTCCGCTGGCGCGCCACGCGGCGTCCGCCTCGACGGGTGTGAACAGTCCGGGCGCCTCGGCCGCGAACAGCCAGCGGCGCACGTTCTCGCCCGTTTCATCGGTGGTCTTGACCAGGATCCGGTCCATGAGCTCCCCGGTCCGACCCGCCCCCGGGGTCGTCAGGACGACATCATCGACAATGGAGACGAACAGGTGCAGATGGCGCACGCTGCGGCCCAGCCGCAGCCACGAGATGCCGTCCGGGAGTCGGTGGCGCGCCTCGGGTGGCATCGGCCAGTCGGCGTCGAAGCCGTCGGTCTCCGGCGCCTGAGACAACCGATGGACGAACAGCTGTTCGCCCCGTACGCCCGGCGCCGCCGACTGTGCCGGGATGTGGGCCTGTCGGTCGCCAGTCGAGGTCGCCAGGACCGCGGCCATGGCCCGTGCCGTGTCCTCCAGGGTCTGGGCCTGCCCGGCGCGCAGGGCCTCCTCGAGTTCCCGTACGGTCTGGCAACCCGCCCAGGGCAGCAGCAGCGTCACCAGCAGCAGCGCCAGCAGCTGGGTGCGCAGCCTCATGGCGCCTCGGTGGCGCCCCCGCGCCAGCGATAGCCGGCACCGTAGACGGTCTCGATGGCGTCGAACGCCGGGTCCAGGGCCTGGAATTTCCGTCTGATCCGTTTGATCTGCGAGGTGATGGTGGCGTCATCCAGCACCACGCTGGCGGCTTCCATCAGCTGCTGGCGGGTCTTGACGTGGCCGGGATAGCGGGCGAGCGCATGGACCAGCCAGAATTCGGTCAGCGACAGCCCGAGCGCCTGCCCCTGCCAGCGGACCGTGAAGCGGTCGGGGTCGAGCTCGAGGGCGCCGCGGCGCATCGCGGCACCGGGGGCATCCGCGGCAGCGGACAGGGCGGCGACCCGCCGCAGCAGGGCGGCGACGCGCGCGCACAGGTGCTCGAGGCTGATGTCCTTTGTCAGGTAATCGTCCGCGCCAAGGCGAAGGCCCGAGACGGCGTCGATCTCGGAGTCCCGGGCGGTCAGGAAAATCAGTGGCAGCGTCGTGGAGCGGCTGCGCAGCGCCCGGCAGAGTTCGAAGCCGCCCTCGACCTCATCACCGAGGTTGATGTCTATGATGACGAGATCGGGCAGGCGGGCATCGAACGCGGCGAGGGCCTCGGCACGGCCCGGATAGCCCCGAACCTCATAGCCGCGCCGGCGCAGGGCTTCCAGGTAGTTGTCCCGCAGTCCTGCTTCATCCTCGACGATGGCGACACGCGGCTTCATCGGCGTCTCAGTCTCCGAGGACGAACAGCGAATCCTCCAGCGGCGCGTTGATGGACGCCTCCGTCCAGAAGATGTCGTTGACCTTGATCCCGTCGTAATACAGCCGGACCCGGCCAGGCTGCATGAAGCCAGGATCGTCGATCCAGTAGAATTCCGTGTAAACCCGCTGGTGGAAGCCGCGGGGGGTCGGCCAGGCCACCGCGCGGATCAGACCGGTGTCCTGTTCGATCCAGAACAGCGTGCTGCCCCCAGAGGGGTCGTGCACGCGCACCGTGTAGCACGCGAGTCCCTCGATGGTGTCGTCCACCAGCCGCTCGACCGGGAACCCTTCGCGACCGGCGAACCGGATCGCACTGAAGCCGAAGTTGCTCTGCTGGGATTCACGCGCCTCGTTCTCGGGTACGCGACCGCGATGCGTCCACCAGTGCTCGCCATCGAAGCTGTTCTGGAACAGGACCTCCCCCCTGACGAAGGCATCGAGCCGGAACTTGCCGGTTCCGCTGTGAACGTCGGTGATCTCGGTCGGGTAGAGGCGGTACATGACGTAGTCATCGGCATGGAGGCAGGCCTCCGGTCGACCGTCACGGCAGAGCGTGGCATGGCCACGCATGACGTTGCTGGTCGCATGGCGCCAGGCATCGCCGCCAGCGGTGCGCGCGGCGAATTCGATGATCTCCTCCGCAGTTCGCTCCGCGTTTGCAGGTACGCTGAGCAGGAGCGCAAGCAGTGGGAGCGTGAGCTGCAGGCTGAGACGGCAGGACAGGGTACTCATGACTTGGACCTCCGCTGTTCCGGGCGCACAGCATGCCCCACCAGCCAATGGGCTTGAATAGGGGTTAGCCGTGCCCGTCCGTCAGTCCAGCGAGACATCCAGGAACATCATTGCCGCAAAGCCCCCCAGCAGGGCGAACGTCGCGGGTGTGGCGTGGCCTGAGCGATGCGTCTCGGGAATGATCTCGTGGCTGATGATGTAGAGCATCGCCCCAGCCCGATGCCCATGATGACCCATGCCGCCGCCTGCCAGGCACTCCCGGTGCGGAGCTCGCCGGCCACCAGCCCGGGCTCGATCAGCGAAAAGAATGCGGCTGCCAGCATCACCCCGGCGGCCGACGAGAGCAGCAGATCCTCGCTGCGCGGCGTCAGCTGCCGCAGCCCGAAGACTCCGGCGGCACCGATCGCGGTCCCGAGTCCAGCCACAAGGCTGCCGAGGAAGCCGATCAGGATGACGTTTTCCAGCACGTTCATACCAGTCAGTCTGAGGCAGGACCGGCCTCCGGGGAACCGTCTGACGCAGTTACGGGAGGAAACAGCCGTCCCTGGCGCAGGAGCCGTGCCAGCCACAGGTGCAGCCCGAGGCCGCGGGCCGCCATGAAGGCGAGGAAGGCTGCCCACAGGCCATGGTTCCCGAAGCCCTGGAGCAGGAACCAGCCGGGCACGAATACGCCGAAGGTGGCGATCAGCATCGTATCGCGCATCTCCCGCGCGCGGGTGGCGCCGACAAAGATGCCATCGTAGAGAAAGCCCCAAAGGCAGATCAGTGGTGCCGCCACCAGCCACGGCAGATAGGTCCGCGCTACAGCCCGGACGTCTTCCAGACCGGTCATCAGTCCGATCAACAGGTTGCCACCGAGCCCGTAGGCCAGCACGAATCCGGTCGCGATACCAACCGACCAGAGCATGCTGACGCGGATGGCGCGCCGCAGGCCGGACGCGTCACGCCGCCCGACGGCCCGGCCCACCAGCGCCTCGGCGGCATTGGCCAGCCCATCGAGCGCAAAGGACAGCAGATAGAAAAACTGCAGCAGAACGGCGTTTGCCGCCAGGATGCCGCTGCCGAGACGGGCACCCTGGGCGGTCAGGAATCCGAGTGCAAACATCAGGGCAAGCGTACGGATGAACAGGTTGCCATTGACCGAGAGCAGCGCGCGAAGCACATCCGCACCTGGGCTGCGCCAGCCTGCGGGTGCGCCCTGGGCGCGCAGCGTGCGCCACGCAAGCCACAGCCCCAGGGTTGCGCCGGTGTATTCGGCGATGACCGATGCCGCGGCCACGCCGGCCACCCGCCAGTCCAGCACCACCACGAACAACATATCGAGGAGAATGTTCAGCAGGTTGACGGTGACCATGATCGCCAGCGGCACACGTCCGTTGGACAGCCCGATGAACCAGCCCACAAGCACGAAATTCGCCAGTACCGCCGGTGCTGCCCAGACCCGGATCTGGAAATACTCTGCCGCCAGCGCCGCCACCCCGGGTTCCGGGGCGATCAGCCGCAGCGCCACGGCGAGCACCGGCGCCTGCAGCACCAGCAGCAGCCCGCTGATCACCCCGACCACGAGCAGCGACCGGCCGAGCACGGCCTTGAGCCCGGCGACATCGTCCGCACCGAAACGTTGGGCGGCCACCCCGGTCGTGCCCATGCGCAGGAAATTGAAGGCCGTGAAGATGAAGCCGAAAATCACGGCGCCGACAGCGACCGCGGCAAGGTAATCCGGCGAGTCCAGGTGACCGACCACTGCGGTGTCGACGATGCCCAGCAGCGGCACCGTGACATTCGAGAGGATCAGCGGGGCTGCAATCCGCCAGACATTGCGGTGCGAGTAGGCGGGATCGGGTGTGGCGGGTGCGGCGGCGCTCAGTAGGGGATACCCAGGCGGCGGTAGATGAAGCCGAGCAGCCACACCGGGCCGATCATCAGGAACTGCATGTCCTTGAAGAATGAGGGTCGGCGGCCCTCGATCGCGTGACCCACGAACTGCCCGGCCCAGGCGAGCACGAAGATCGCACCGCAGAGGCTCCACAGCGGCCAGTCCAGGCGATCAAGCCAGCCCACCGCCAGCACGATCATCACCACGAACGGCAGCATGCCGAGCGCCAGGCTGATCGAGAGGATGAAATAATAGACCGTGGCCGCCATCACGAAGGCCGTACCCCAGTTGAGCGCTGGCGAAATCTCACGGAAGGCCTGGGGGATTGGCAGTGACCACAGCAGCCCGACCAGGCTGAGGACGATCAGCGGCACGCACACCCAGTGGAGGGCCTTGTTGACGGGATGTCGGTGGCTTTCGCCGTACTCCTCGAACCACTGGTCGGGCGTTTTCAGCATCGGATCCTTCCAGGCCGCATCCCTGCGCCGGGATGGTTGGCCACTCTAACGTCGCCCGCCCGGACGCGGCAAGCCGGATGTGGACTGTGACGCCGTACAGGCGCCGTTCAGCCTGGCAGCCGGTACACTGGGCGGAGGGCGCCCCCTGCGGGCGCGGGACAACCACGGAGAGAGATCATGTCAATCCGCATTCCGAGAACGCTGGGCGCCGGGCTGCTCGCCGTTGCGGTGTTCGCCACCGGCTGCACCACGCTCGACCCCTACACCCGTGAGGAGCGCACCGCCCGCGCCACGACCGGGGCGGCGATCGGCGCTGGCGTGGGCGCGGTGGTCGGGCTGGTGTCCGGGAGCGACGCGGTCGAGCGGCGCCAGCGGGCGTTGATCGGCGCCGGGGTCGGCGCACTGGCCGGGGGCGCCATCGGCGCCTACATGGATCGTCAGGAGGCCGAACTGCGCCGCCAGCTCGAAGGCACCGGCGTCAGCGTCACCCGGATGGGGGACAACATCACCCTCAACATGGACGGCAACGTGACCTTCGATACCAACAGCGCCGCGATCAAGGCGGAGTTCTTCGAAGTGCTGAACTCCGTGGCCCTGGTGGTGAACCGGTTCGACCAGACAGTGATCGAGGTGGCGGGCCACACCGACAGCACAGGACCGCGGGAATTCAACATGACGCTGTCCCAGCGACGGGCCGACAGCGTCGCCCAATACCTCGGTGCGCAGCAGGTCAATCGCCAGCGGCTGCTGACGATCGGCCTGGGTCCGGACTATCCGGTGGCGGACAATGCCACGGTCGAGGGTCGAGCGCTCAACCGGCGGGTGGAGATCACCCTGGTGCCGGTTACGGCGGGCTGACGGCGCCGCGCAAACGCCGGATCGCATTCGCCTCGATCTGGCGGATGCGTTCGGCGGAGACGCCATAGGTGTCGGCGAGTTCGTGGAGCGTGGCTTTCTGGTCGCCCAGCCAGCGGCGCTGGACGATGTCGCGGCTGCGTTCGTCGAGCTCGGCGAGTGCAGTGGCGAGGCGCGAGGCCGTACGCGCTTCCCAGTCCTCCGCCTCCACGGCGACGGCCGGATCGGCGTCGGCGCTCGGCAGGTAGGCGGCGGGACCGAAGCTCGAGTCATCGTCGCCGTCTGAGGGTGACGGGTCGAAGCTCATGTCCGGGGAGGCCATGCGCCGTTCCATCTCGGTGACCTCGCTCACCGGGACGCCGAGGTCCCGCGCGACGGCCTCGGTTTCCTCGGCCGTCAGCCAGCTCAGGTTCTTCTTCATGCTGCGCAGGTTGAAGAACAGCTTGCGCTGCGCCTTGGTGGTGGCGATCTTGACCATCCGCCAGTTGCGCAGCACGAATTCATGGATTTCCGCACGGATCCAGTGCACGGCGAAAGACACCAGGCGCACGCCGACGGCCGGATCGAAGCGTTTGACGGCCTTCATCAGGCCGACGTTGCCCTCCTGGACGAGGTCGTTCATCGGCAGGCCATAGCCACTGTAGCCGCGGGCGATGTGTACGACGAACCGCAGGTGCGAGAGCACCAGCGTCCGCGCCGCGTCGAGATCGTTGTGGTCGCGCAGGCGCTTGGCGAGCTCGCGTTCTTCCTCGGCCTCCAGCACGGGGACGCTGTTCACCGCCTGGATGTAATGGTCCAGGCTGCCGACCGGGCCGGCGAGCATGAGGGCCGGATTGCGCGCTGTCAGGGCTGTGCTCATGGTGTCGCATTCGCTCCCTTGTGATTGAACAAGTTTAGCACTCGCACGATTAGAGTGCTAAACCGGGTCCGGGTTCAAGCGATCTGCGTCACGAAAGGCGGCTTCTGCGGCGGCAGCGTCAGGTGGGTTCGATGTTGCGCAGATGTCGCGAGGTGGCGACCCAGGCGCCCAGCCAGCCCAGCAGCGCCCCGCCGCCGACCAGCATGCCCAGGCCGGCGAACCCCGGCCCCTGCAGCGCGAAGTCCGTGCCGTACAGGCCCGCCAGGCGTTGCACGGGCCCGGAGAGCGCCAGCAGCGCCGTGGCGTTGAAAACCACCGCCAGCAGACCGCCGATCACCCCGTACCACAGCCCGCCGTAGAGGAAGGGGCGGCGAATGAAGCCGTCCGAGCCGCCGATCAGCTTCACCACCTCGATTTCGCTTCGGCGGTTCTCGATGTCCAGCCGGATGGTGTTGCCGACGATGACGATCACCGCGAAGCCCAGCAGCATCAGGGTCAGGCCGCTGGCCCGGCGGGCGATATCGACGATGGCCAGAAACCGCTCGACCCAGGCGGTGTCGAGCTGGACCAGGTCGATGCCCTCGAGCTGTTCGAAGCCTGCGGCCAGCGCGCCGACCTCCTCGGCGGAGAGCCCGGGGCGCGGCCGCACGACCAGGGTGTGGGGCAGGGGGTTCTCCTCCAGCGCCTCGAGCGCGGCCTCCAGGCCGGCGAAGCGGCTGAGCTGGGCCAGGGCCTCCTCGGCACTGATCACCTCGACCGCGATGACGCCGGGCCGCCCCCGGGCCTCGGCGGCCAGCGTCTCGGCGCGGGCGAGCGGCTGGCCCGGTTCGAGGTAGACGCTGAAATCCACGGCTGACGCCCAGCCGGCACTGAGCGTCCGGGCATTGCTGACCAGCACGTCCAGCCCGGCCGGCAGCGCCAGGGCGATGCCGATCACCGCCACGGTCAGCAGGCTGGCGACCGGCTGGCGGGCCAGGCGGCCCAATGCGCCGAGCAGGTTCTGGACATGCAGGCGGAAGTACCCGCGCACGCGGGCCAGCAGCCCCGGACCGGTCCGACGCAGCTCGCCGGTCCGGCGATCAGGCGATGGCATCGCTGCTCCCGGTATCGCCGATCAGTCGGCCCTCGACCAGTTCCAGACGGCGGTGGCCGAGACGGGTCACCAGATCGATATCGTGAGTGGCGATCAGCAGCGTGACCCCCAGTTCGTTGAAGCGCTCGAACAGCCGCATGATCTCCAGCGACAGCGCGGGGTCGAGGTTGCCCGTCGGCTCGTCGGCGATCAGCAGCGGCGGCTTGCTGACCACGGCGCGGGCGATACCGACGCGCTGCTGCTCCCCCGTGGACAGGGTGAGCGGCAGCCGCGGAGCCTTGTCGACCAGACCCACCAGATCCAGGGCCGCCCGCACCCGGCGGTTGATGTCCCGCTGGCTGAAGCCAGCGATCAGCAGGGGCAGGGCGACGTTCTCGAAAACGCTGCGGTCTGCCAGCAGCTTGTGGTCCTGGAACACCATGCCGAGGCCGCGGCGGAAGTGCGGAATACGTCGGCGCGAGACCCTGCGGGTGTTCTGGCCGTTCACCACCACCTGGCCGCGCGATGGCCGCTCGATCAGCGAGACGAGCTTGAGCAGCGTGCTCTTGCCGGCCCCGGAAGGGCCGGTGAGGAAGACGAACTCTCCGGCAGCAATCTCGAGATCGAGCGTGGCAAGCGCCTCGCCGCCGCCGGGATAGCGCTTGCCGACCGCCTCGAAGCGGATCACGTCGCCGCGTCGCCGCTGCCGGCCTGCGGGCTGCCCAGCAGCGCTTCCGCAAACGCCTCGGCCTCGAAAGGCTGCATGTCCTCGCGCGCCTCCCCGATACCGATGAATCGGATCGGAATCCCGAGTTCGGCCGCGATGGCGAGCAGGATTCCCCCCTTGGCCGTGCCGTCGAGCTTGGTGATCACCAGGCCGGTCACGCCCAGCGCCTCATGGAACATCCGTGCCTGGGTCAGCGCATTCTGTCCCTGGCTGGCATCGAGTACCAGCAGGGTTTCGTGCGGGGCGTGCGCGTCGAAGCGCGCCGCCACGCGACGTACCTTGCGCAGTTCGTTCATCAGGTCGGCCTGGTTGTGCAGCCGTCCGGCGGTGTCGGCCAGGACCACGTCCGTACCCCGGGCCTTTGCAGCGTTGAGCGCATCGAAGATCACCGCGGCGGGGTCGGCGCCCGTGCCCTGGGCAACCACCGGGACGGCATTGCGCTCACCCCATACCTTCAGCTGTTCGACTGCCGCGGCGCGGAAGGTGTCGCCAGCCGCCAGCAGTACCTTGAGGTGCTGTTCCCGCAAACGGTGCGCGAGCTTGCCGATGGTGGTGGTCTTGCCGGCGCCGTTGACGCCCACCACCAGGACGACGAAGGGCCGCGGTGCCTCCGGGATTGCCAGAGGGGCCTCGACCGGGGCGAGCAACTCCACGATGCGGCTTTTCAGGGCAGTGTGCAGCGCTGCGAGGTCCGTCAGTTCGGCCCGTCGGACGCGCCCGGCGAGGCCGTCCAGGACCCGCGCCGTGGTCTCGACGCCGACATCGGCCATCAGCAGGCGCGTCTCGAGTTCCTCCAGCGTGCCCTCGTCGATCCTGCCGCCGGGCATCAGCTCGCGAACATCACGGGTCAGCCATGAGTCGCCACGGTTCAGCCGCGCCCGCAGGCGGCTGAAGAAGCCTCCCTCTTCAGAGGGGGTGTCAGGTTTCTTTCTGCCGAAGATCATGCGCTGCGCCGGGGTGTCGCCTGTCGGGAGTGGTTCGCGATTATACGCGGGCCCCAGCCCCGACGGGTCGGCCCCACCGGCGCCAGGCACCGGTGGGCGACAGGGTGGGCGATAATGCGGGGATGACTCCGAAACGCCGCCGTTCCCCCGCCGTCGCGCCGCCGGGCGTGTTGCGCATCATCGCCGGCCGATGGCGGGGTCGGCGGATGCGGCTGCCCGCAGAGGCCGCGCTGCGGCCGACGCCGGAGCGGGTTCGCGAGACCCTGTTCAACTGGCTGGCTCCGCGTCTGCCCGGGGCGCGCTGCCTGGACGTTTTCGCGGGCAGTGGTGCGCTGGGGCTGGAGGCGCTGTCGCGCGGCGCGGCGACGTGCCTGTTCCTGGAGCGCTCGCGGACCAGTGCGCGCGCCCTGCGCGCCACGCTGGCGGTGCTGGCTGCCGAGGGCGCGCAGGTGCTCGAGGCTGACGCCATCGCGTGGCTGGAGCGGGCCACGGGACGGTTCGATGTGATCTTCCTGGACCCGCCGTTCGACTCTCCGCTGCTCGAGCAGGCCCTGGCCTTGATCGAACAGCGCGACCTGCTGGCGCCGGCGGGCCGCATGTATATCGAGTGGCCGGCGGGTCGTCCGCCTGCGCTGTCCGCGCGGCTTGCCTGGCTTCGCGAGGGCCGGGCCGGCCAAGTGGGCTTCGGTCTGGTTGGCGTGAAAGACGTCGCCGATTCACGCACAATCCCGGCCTGAACCGGCCCGCGCCCCCCGCACCGCGGTACCCGGTCACCACGATAACGAGTGCGGGACCCGCAGGGGTGGGGGGCGTGACATGACGGTCGGTGCGATGTATCCGGGGACTTTCGATCCCATCACCAACGGCCACCAGGACCTGATCCGGCGGGCCGCCGGTCTGTTCGATCGGGTGGTTGTCGCGGTGGCGGCAAGTCCGAACAAGAAACCGATGTTCAGCCTGATGGAGCGCGTGGCGCTGATCCGCGAGGTCACCGCCGGGATCGACAACGTCGAGGTCATGGGCTACAACGGCCTGACAGTCGAGTTCGCTGAAAAACATGGCCTTGCGGTCATCATCCGCGGCCTGCGCGCCGTCTCGGACTTCGAGTTCGAATTCCAGCTGGCCAACATGAACCGCCATCTCAACGCCCGCGTGGAGACGGTGTTCCTCACGCCGACGGAAACCTTCAGCTACATCTCCTCCAGCCTCGTGCGGGAAATCGCGACACTGGGGGGCGATGTAGGCGGGTTCGTCCATCCACGGGTGGAGACCGAGCTGCTGCAGCGTTGCGGGCGCGAGCCCGAGGCTGGCCAGCCATCCTGAGCCTTCCCCGTCACCTGGAGTGTCCATGCCGATTTTCCGTCTGCCTGTCCTCTGCCTGATCCTCGGTTTCACCATCGCCGGGGCGGCCGCCTCGCCCGTGCCGGAGCGCCCCGGGCAGGCCGCGATCGCCAGCCCCCATCCACTGGCCACCCGCGCCGGCGAAGAGGTCCTTCGCGCTGGCGGCAATGCCTTCGATGCGGCCGTGGCCGTGAGCGCGGCGCTGGCCGTGGTCGAGCCTTATGGCTCGGGCCTTGGCGGGGGCGGTTTTTTCCTGCTGCACCGAGCCGAAGACGGCCACCAGGTCATGGTGGATGCGCGGGAGACGGCGCCGGCGGCGGCACACCGTGACATGTTCGTCGACGAGCAGGGGGCGCGGATTCCGGGGCTGTCGCTGGATACCGTACTCGCGGCGGGGATTCCGGGGCTGCCGGCGGCATTGGTCCATGTGTCGCGCGAGTACGGGCGCCTGCCGCTCGGCACGGTGCTTGCGCCGGCAATCCGCTACGCCGAAGAGGGCTTCGAAGTCTATCCGCGCCTGCGTACCGGCCTGGAGCGCAAGCGCGCGGAACTGGAGGCCTCACCCGCCAGCGCCGAGGTGTTCTTCCCCGGCGGCGAACTGCCGGCGCTGGGCGCGCTGCTGCGGCAGCCCGACCTGGCGCGAACCCTGCGCCGTCTGGCGGAGCAGGGCCACGAGGGCTTCTACCAGGGCGCGGTGGCCGAGGCGCTGGTCGCCGCCGTACAGGCCGACGGGGGGCTGTGGACGCTTGAAGACCTGGCCGGTTACCGCGTGGTCGAACGTGAACCCATCGTCTCGCGCTATCGGGACGCGCGTATCGTTTCAGCCCCGCCACCCTCGTCGGGGGGCGTGGCGCTGGCCACGATCCTGAATATCCTCGAGGGCTACGACCTGGCCGCAAAGCCGGCGGATCTCGCCACGCACCTGGTGGTCGAGGCGATGCGCCGCGGCTATCGTGACCGCGCGCTCTACCTGGGCGATCCGGATTTCGTGGATGTCCCGGTGGCACGGCTCGTGCACCCCATGTACGCCGCAGGGCTGCGTGCCTCCATCCGCACCGACCGGGCGCTGCCGAGTGACCTGCTGCCCGGTATCCAGGCTCGGGAAGAGGCGCCGCAGACCACCCATTTCTCGATCATCGATGCCGACGGCAACCGCGCGGGCGTGACGCAGACCCTCAATTTCTGGTTTGGCAGCGGCATCATGGCAGCCGGCACCGGAGTCCTCCTCAATAACGAGATGGACGATTTCTCCGCACGCCCCGGCGTTCCGGACGGCTTCGGTCTGGTGACCGGGCTCGGCAACGCCATCGAACCGGGCAAGCGCATGCTCTCGAGCATGACGCCGACTTTCGTGGAGTCCCCCCAGGGGGTCGCGATACTCGGGACGCCGGGCGGCAGCCGGATCATCTCCATGGTGCTGCTGGGCGTGCTCGCGCGGGTCGATGGTCAGGCCTCGGCGCGCGAGATGGTCGAGCGTCGCCGGTTCCATCACCAGTACCTGCCTGACGTGCTGGTGCATGAGCCCGGGGCGCTGGACGAGGCCATGGCCGAGGCCCTCCGTCGCCGCGGCCACCTGCTCGAGGAGACCACGCGGGATTACGGCAATCTCAAGGTCGTGACCTGGGACCATGCCGACAACCGGGTCGAGGCGGCGACGGACCCCCGCGGCGAGATGGGCGAGGCGCTGGTCTACTAGCAGCCGGGCGCCTGCCGGCCGCCGGGGCGGTGCCCCGGTCAGCGCTGGCAGGTGTGACAGAAATAACTTGCCCGCTGGCCGATGACCTCCTGGCGGATCGGGGCGCCGCAGCCCGGGCAGGGCTCGCCCGCGCGACCATAGACGCGCAGATGCTGGCGGAAATAGCCGGGGCGCCCCTCGCTGTCGGTGAAGTCGCGCAGGGTGGTGCCCCCGGCGTCGATGGCGGCGGCCAACACCTCGCGGATGGCCGCCGCCAGGCGCTGCATACGCGCCAGAGAGATCCGTCCCGCCGGCCGACGCGGGTGGATGCCGGCCTGAAACAGCGCTTCCGAGGCGTAGATATTGCCCACGCCCACCACCACCCGGGCGTTCATGATGAACGGTTTCACCGCCACGCGCAGGCCACGCGCGGCGCGGTAGAGCCACTCGCCGTCAAACTCCCGCCCCAGGGGCTCGGGTCCGAGATGGGCCAGCAGTGGATGCCCCGCCGGGTCGCCCTCCAGCCAGTGCAGTGACCCGAACCGCCGCGGATCGTTGAACCGGACACATCGTCCGGAGTCGAGTACGAGATCGACATGATCGTGCCGGGCGGCTGGCAGGGCTGCCGGCACCACCCGCAGCGACCCCGACATCCCGAGGTGCAGCAGCCCCGTGCCCCGGTCGGTGCCGATCAGCAGATACTTGGCCCGCCGGCCGACCTGCATCACGCGGGCCCCGGCGACGCTCTGCTCCATGCCGGTGGCCAGTGGCCAGCGCAGCCGCCGTTCGCGCACCACCAGCTGCTCGATGCGGGCACCTTCCAGGTGGGGCGCGATGCCCCGGCGGGTGGTTTCGACCTCCGGGAGTTCAGGCATGCACGGAACCTTGACCGTGGCAGCCGGTCCACAGGGGACCTGCACAATACGTGTGATCCCTCACTGACGGCGGTCCCCGAGTCCTCTATAGTGCGGCTGCTGGCGCGTGGAGACGCCGGTGTGCCCGGGCCCCGGCCCGTTTCGGACCATTTCCGACCATTCCAAGGATTGATTGATGCCTGCTGACTATCTCTACGGCCTGCTGGGTCTGAGCTTCTGGGGCTACGTGCTGGCCGCGTTCATCATGGTACAGGTGACCATGATGGCGGTCACGCTGTACCTGCACCGCGATGCCGCGCACCGTGCCCTCGACCTGCACCCGGTGCTGCGCCACTTCTTCCGGCTGTGGATCTGGATGACCAGCGGTATGCTCACCCGCGAGTGGGTGGCCGTGCACCGCAAGCATCACGCCATGTGCGAGAAGCCCGGCGACCCCCACAGCCCGGTCGTCTTCGGCCTGAAGCGCGTGCTCACCGAGGGCGCGGAACTCTACCGCGAAGAGACGCAGAACCCCGCGACGCTGGAAAAATACGGGCGCGGCACCCCTGATGACTGGGTGGAGCGCAACATCTACTCGCGTTTCCCGTGGGCCGGCATTCTGGCCATGGTGCTGCTTGATCTGCTGCTGTTCGGCGTCCCCGGGATCATCATCATCGCGGTGCAGATGGCCGCCATGCCGGTGTTCGCGGCGGGTGTCATCAACGGGCTCGGTCATCACACGGGCTACCGCAATTTCGAATCCGACGACGCCTCGACCAACCTCGTGCCATGGGGCCTGCTGATCGGCGGCGAGGAGCTGCACAACAACCACCACGCCTTCCCGAGCTCGGCCAAGTTCTCCATGCGCCCCTGGGAGTTCGACATCGGCTGGCTGTACATCCGGGTGTTCCAGGCCGTGGGCCTGGCGAAGGTGCGCCGGGTGGCGCCGCGGCCGAAGGTCAAGCCTGCACCCGGCCGGACGGTGGATCTCGATACCCTGCGCGCAGTCATCGTGAACCGCATGCACGTGCTGCGTGAATACACCCGTCATGTGACCCTGCCGGTGTTCCGCATGGAGCTGCGCGAGAGTGGCAATGCCCTGCTGCGCCGGGACCGCGGGCTGCTGGTGCGCCAGCCCGAGCTGCTCGACGAGTCGGCGCGGGCCCAGCTGGCAGAGGTGCTGGATCACCGTCCCGCGCTGGCCACCGTGGTCGAGTACCGTGAGCGCCTGCGCGAGCTGTGGAACGGTGCCGCGCAGAGCAACGACAAGCTGCTGGCTCAGCTGGCCGACTGGGTGCACGAGGCGGAGCACTCGGGCATCAAGGCGCTGCAGGACTTCGCCGCGCGTGTCCGGGGGTATGCACTGACACCACAGGCCAGCGCCCCGGCCTGAGGTCGCCGCCAAAACGAAAAAGGCCCGCTCATGCGGGCCTTTTTTCTGTTCCTCGACAGCCCTGAGCGGCCACCGGGGCCGCCAGTCGGACCGTATGAGGCCTACTTGATCTTGGCTTCCTTGTAGAGCACGTGCTTGCGTGCCTTGGGGTCGTACTTCTTCACTTCCATCTTCTCCGGATGGAGCCGACGGTTCTTGGTGGTGGTGTAGAAGTGACCCGTCCCGGCAGAGGACACGAGCTTGATCTTGTCGCGCATCGCCTGGTTCTCCTCAGATCTTCTCGCCGCGGGCGCGCATATCGGCCACGACCTGCTCGATGCCGCGCTTGTCGATGGTGCGAAGCCCCTGGTTCGACACGCGAAGCTTCACGAAGCGCCGCTCGCTCTCCAGCCAGAAGCGGTGCGTGTGCAGGTTCGGCAGGAAGCGCCGCCGCGTCTTGTTATTGGCGTGGGAGACGTTATTGCCCGTCATCGGGCCCTTCCCCGTCACCTGGCAAACCCTGGACATGATGACATCCCTCAAATGCGAACCGGACACCAAGCCACAGGTGCCCGACAAAAGAGCGGGGATTCTACCCGCTGTCTCCGGCGACGGCAACCAGATGTAGGTCCCAGATTTCGCGGTGAGGATTCAGAGCAGCCCGCGCGCCGCCAGCGAGACGCAGCCCCCGGCGCTCACGACCAGGTGGTCGAGCACGCGGATGTCGACCAGGCCCAGTGCGGCCCGCAGGCGCCGGGTGATCTGCTCGTCGGCGATACTGGGCTCGGCCACGCCCGAGGGGTGGTTGTGCGCCAGGATGACCGCGGCGGCATTGTGCGCCAGCGCGCTCTTGACGACCTCCCGCGGGTAGACGGAGGCACCGTCGACCGTGCCGCGGAAGAGCACATCCGGGTGTATCAGGCGGTGGCGGTTGTCCAGGTGCAGGCACATGAACAGCTCGTGCTCGAGCGGGCCGAGCGCCGCGCGCAGCCAGGCCTCGGTGGCGGCGGGATTGTCTAGCAGCGGCCGTGTGGCCAGTGGCGCGGCCAGGCTGCGCAGGTGCAGTTCGCGGGCTGCCTGCAGCCTCGCCCAGGCCGCCAGCCCGGTGGTGCCGGGGAAGGCGCTGCGTGGGGCATGAAACAGGCCGGCCACGCCGCGACCGCTGCGGATCAGCTCACGGGCCACGCCCCCGGGGCGCCGGCGCCCAAGGACCAGGGCGAGCAGTTCGCAGTCTTCCAGGCTGTGGGCGCCGCGCCGGGAGAGGCGTTCGATGAGCGGGTTGGGTGTCGTCATGGTGACCATTGAACGTCAGGCGGGTCGTGGCGGCGAGCCCTCAATCTCGGCAGTTCGCCGATGAGTGGCAATCCGGCGGGCCCGTCCGTAAGCTTGGCCGGCGTCGATCGGAGGGAGAACGGTGTGACCGGCCAACAGCGGGTGCTTCTTGGTGTGACCGGGGGAATCGCGGCGTACAAGAGCGCCGAACTGGTCCGCCTTCTGCGCGAGCGCGGCTGTGAGGTTCAGGTCGTGATGACCCGCGGCGCGCGCGAGTTCATCGGGGCGGCCACCCTGCAGGCCCTCTCCGGCCGGCCGGTACGAGAGGACCTCTGGGATGCGGCGGCAGAGGCGGCCATGGGTCACATCGAGCTTGCCCGCTGGGCCGACTGCGTGCTGATCGCCCCGGCCACCGCCCAGTGCATCGCCCGTCTGGCCCACGGCCTGGCCGACGATCTCCTGAGCACGCTGTGTCTCGCGACCGACGCCCCGGTCTACCTCGCCCCCGCCATGAACCGGCTGATGTGGGCTCATCCGGCAACCCGCGCCAACTGTGGGACGCTTGAGGCGCGTGGCGTGACGCTGCTGGGCCCCGGCATCGGCGCTCAGGCCTGTGGTGAAACCGGGCCCGGTCGCATGCTCGAGCCTGAGGCCCTGGTGGCGGCGCTGCTGGAGGGCGCGGCGCCCGGGCCACTGAGCGGCCGGACCGTGATGATCACCGCCGGGCCGACCCGGGAGCCCATCGATCCGGTGCGCTATCTCACCAACCGCAGCTCGGGCAAGATGGGTTTCGCACTGGCGGCCGCGGCCCGCAGGGCTGGCGCGCGGGTGCTGCTGGTGAGCGGGCCGGTCGCCCTGTCCACACCGCCCGGTGTCGAGCGCATCGATGTCGAGACTGCTGCACAGCTCGACGAGGCGGTCCATGCCCGTATCCGGGATTGCGATGTCTTCATCGGGGCGGCGGCGGTGGCCGACTACCGCCCCCGTGACTACGCAGAACAGAAGATCAAGAAAAGCGCGGCCAGCCTGACGCTGGCGCTGGATCGGGCGCCTGACGTGCTCGCCGGGGTGGCCGCTCTCGAACCGCGACCCTACACGGTCGGCTTCGCCGCCGAGACCAACGATGTCGAGCGCCACGCGCGCGAGAAACTCGAACGCAAGCAGCTGGACATGATCGTGGCCAACCGGGTCGGCCCCGGCCGCGCATTCGACACGGATGACAACGAAGTGCTGGTGCTCTGGCCCGACGGCAGCCAACAGGCCTTCGGCCAGGCGCCCAAGCGCGAGCTGGCCGATGCCCTGTTGGCGCTTATCGCCACACGCAGCGGCCTGTCCGGCCATGGGATGCGGCCATGAGTGCCTCTGCGCCGGTGCGCGTGCAGCTGCGCGTGCTGGACGAGCGGCTGGGCAAGCAGTTCCCGCTGCCTGAATACGCGACAGCAGGTTCCGCCGGGGTCGATCTGCGTGCCTGCCTGGATGACGCGCTCACGCTGTCTCCCGGCGGGACTGCGCTGGTACCCAGCGGTATGGCCATCCATCTGGAAGACCCGGGTCTTGCCGCGGTCATCCTGCCCCGATCGGGCCTGGGGCACAGGCATGGGTTGGTGTTGGGTAATCTGGTGGGTCTGATCGATTCGGACTACCAGGGTCAGCTGATGGTCTCGTGCTGGAATCGAGGCCAGGCGCCATTCACCATCGAGCCCGGCGAACGGATCGCACAGCTTGTGATCGTGCCCGTGCTGCAGGCGCAGTTCGAGGTGGTCGACAGCTTCACCGCAAGCGCGCGCGGCGAGGGCGGCTTCGGGCATACCGGGCGGCGCTGAGGGCGCGGCTCCCCATGGGCCCGGATCGCGTCGGCCTCGACGTCAGGGCGGCGCGGGGCGCCTCAGGGGTGAGTCGGCTCAGTCCGGCTGCCTGGGTTGCCGTTCGGCCTGCAGCTGCTCGAAACGCAGGATATCCGCCTCGAAGCGGTCCATCAGCCGGCGCTGCTCCTCGCGACCCTGCTCGATCGTCCGTTCGTAATCCAGCACCGCGCCCTGCACCGTGGCGAGATCCCGCGCGAGATCGTCCGGGATACGTTCGGCCTCGGGGTCGTCGCTGTAGGGCCGATACTCTGCCGCGAGGGTTTCCAGCGTATGCAGCTGCTGGTAGAGCCGCTCCAGGGTGCTTGCGGTGACATCCAGCTGGGCCTGCAGCATTTCCAGCCGCCGGTCGCGCAGCATGCGGATCTCCTCGACCGACAGGTAGGTGTCGAGCAGCACGCGGTCACGGCGCTGCTGGGCCATCCGCTCGGCGCGGGCCTCGGCTTCGCGCGCCTCCGCTTCGCGCGCGGCTTCCGACCGCGCGCCCTCCCGCGTGCCCACGGCAACCCCGTGACGGTTGAGCACATCGCTGCGCTGATCCGCGTACTCCGGCGGGATGCGGTCGCCATAGTGGACCACGCCCTCGTCATCGACCCAGCGGTAGGTCGGACTGGCCTGCAGCAGGCCGCTGACCAGCACCGCGCACAGGGCGGTCAGTATCAGCAGCAACGGCGGGCGGATGCGCAGAGTCGGTATCATGCCCCGACGATAGCAGACCCGGGCGGGAGCGCCTACGGGTGGGATGTGCACCCCGTCACGCCTGTGGCTGAAATATTGCGACCTGGGCCGCGGCCCGGGCAGCAGGATGGGCGATTGTTCAGCCCGGGGTGTCGCCGCTGTCGACGCCGTAGCGGTTGCGGTAGGCCTGCACGGCCGGCAGATGCTGGCCGAATTCGCTGGACTCCTCGAGGTGATCGATGAGGTCTTCCAGGCGCACGATACTGCGTACAGGCACGCTCAGCGCCGCCTCGACCTCCTGTACGGCCGAGCGCGTGCCCTTGCCGAGCTCCTGGCGGTCGAGCGAGATCACCACCCCGGCGGGTTCGGCGCCCTGTGTGCGGATGAGGTTGACCGCTTCGCCGATCGCCGTGCCCGCGGTGATGACGTCGTCGACGATCAGCACCCGCCCCTGCACCGGCGCACCGATGGTGACGCCCCCTTCGCCATGCGTCTTGGCTTCCTTGCGGTTGAATGCGAAGGGAAAGTCCTCGTCATGGTGTTCGGCCAGCGCAGCGGCAGCCAGCGCCACCAGCGGGATACCCTTGTAGGCGGGTCCGAAGAGCATGTCGAACTCGATGCCTGAGTCGGCGATCGCAGCGGCGTAATATCGGCCGAGCTTCGCTGCGGCATAGCCGGTATTGAACAGCCCGGCGTTGAAGAAATAAGGGCTGACGCGACCCGACTTCAGCCGGAACTCGCCGAATTTCAGGACGCCAAGCTCGAGCGCCAGTTCGAGAAATTGTGACTTGTAGGCCTGCATGTGAGCGCTTGCAGTGCGGATGAGCGTTTATGATACACCCGTGCGCCTGTCCGGTCAGGCGTCTGTCGACGGCCCAGCGGCCCTATCCCTACCCCAGGATCTTCTCTGCTGCATGCGTATCATCAGCCTGAACGCCAACGGCATCCGCGCCGCCCATCGCAAAGGTTTCTTCGACTGGCTCGCCACCCAGGACGCCGATGTCATCTGCATCCAGGAGACCAAGGCCCAGCAGCACCAGCTGACCGATCCGGCCTTCCGCCCGGAGGGCTATCACTGCTGGTATGTGGATGCCGAGAAGCCCGGCTACAGCGGTGTGGCCCTCTATGCGCGAAAGCGCCCCCGGAAAGTCATCACCTCGCTTGGCATGGCTGAGTTCGATGCCGAGGGCCGCTATGTCGAGGCCCAGTTCGATGACATCGCGGTCGTGTCCGTGTACCTGCCGTCAGGCAGTTCCAGCGATGCCCGGCAGGAGGCCAAGTGGCGGTTTCTCGACGGTTTCGGTGCCCATCTCGAGCGGCTGCGCCGACGCCGCCGCGAGTATGTGCTGTGCGGGGACTGGAACATCGCCCACAAGCCGATCGATCTCAGGAACTGGAAGGGCAACCAGAAGAATTCAGGCTTCCTGCCCGAGGAGCGGGCCTGGATGGACGAGCTGTTCGGGCGCCGCGGTTTCGTCGACGCGTTCCGGCAGGTCAACGACCAGCCTGATCAGTACACCTGGTGGTCCAATCGCGGCCGGGCGCGCGAGAACAACGTCGGGTGGCGGATCGACTACCACGTCGTCACGCCGGGGCTGGCGGCTCGTGTGCAGCGGGCGGAGGTCTACAAGGACAGCTGGTTCTCCGATCATGCGCCGCTGACCATCGACTATGACCACGAGCTCTGACCCGGCCGGCCAGGACCCCTCTTCATCGGCTGCCTCACCGCCGCGACGCAGCTGGCGCGAGGCCTGGGCGGTCTATGCGCATCCGCGTATTGCCGCGATGGCCTGCCTGGGGTTCTCCGCCGGGCTGCCCTTCCTGCTGGTGTTCTCCACGCTGTCGGCCTGGCTGACCGAAGCCGGGGTGTCGCGTACGGCCATCGGCCTGTTCAGCTGGGTCGGGATCACCTACTCGATCAAGGTCCTGTGGTCCCCGGTGGTCGACCGCGTGGCCCTGCCGTTGCTGCATGGCTGGTTCGGGCGACGGCGCAGCTGGATTCTGCTGGCCCAGCTGATGATTGCCGCGGGACTGCTCGGCATGGCGCACACCGATCCGGTCGGCGAACTGTGGCGCATGGCGGTCTTCGCGGTGCTGGTCGCCTTCGGGTCGGCCACCCAGGATGTCGCGATCGACGCCTGGCGCATCGAAGCGGCCCCGCCGGATCGCCAGGCCGCGATGGCGGCCACCTACGTGTTCGGCTACCGGGTGGCCCTGCTGACCGGCGGCGCCGGGGCGCTGCACATTGCCACGTTCCTGAGCTGGACCGGCGTATACACCGTCATGGCGGGACTGGTCGGCATCGGCGTGCTGGCGGTGCTGGCAAGCCGTGAGCCGGTGACCCGTCTGACCCGCGACACGGTATTCATGGAAGAGCGGGTCCAGGTGTTCATGACCCGCAATGCGCACCTGCCGGCGCGGTTGCGCAACGCGTTGGGCTGGCTGATCGGCGCGGTGGTCTGTCCGTTCGTGGATTTCTTCAGCCGCAACGGACATCTGGCCCTGGTCATCCTCGCCTTCATCGGGCTTTACCGCGTCACTGACATCACCATGGGCGTGATGGCCAACCCGTTCTACATCCAGCACGGGTTCACGCTGGCGCAGATCGCCAACGTGAGCGGCATCTACGGCGTGGCGATGACCATCGTCGGCGGCGTGCTGGGCGGTGTCCTGGTGCCGCGCTATGGCGTGATGCGCGTGCTGCTGGCGGGCGCCATTCTGGCTGCGGTCACCAACCTGCTGTTCGCCGTGCTTGCGCTCATGGGGCCGGAGCTCTGGATGCTGGTGATCACCATCAGCGCGGACAATCTTGCCGGCGGGCTGGCGATCTCCGCATTCATCGCCTACCTCTCCGGCTTGACCAATACGGCCTATACCGCCACGCAGTACGCCCTGTTCAGTTCACTGATGACCCTGCCGGGCAAGGTGATCGGCGGCGCGGCGGGTGCGGTGGTCGATGCGGTCGGCTATCCGCTGTTCTTCGTCTACTCCTGCCTGCTGGGCGTGCCTGCGATGCTGCTTGTCATCTACCTGATGCGCAGGATGCCGGTTCACACGCCGGCCCCGGCTGGCGCGGCGACATGACGCGCCGGCACCCCGGCCGGCGTGGCTCAGTGCAGCGACTGACCCCGGGGGCCGGAGGGAGGTGGTGCGGGCGAGGCATGGTGCATCAGCATGCGCCAGCCCCCGTCGGTGAGTTCGTAGACGTTGGTGGCGAGCACCAGGCCGACGATGCGGCCCTCGGGATCGAGCAGTTGCTCGCTGACCAGGTGAACAGCGAGATTGGCCCCCACGCTGCTGGAGACGGGTTCCGCGTGGATGTCCACGGCACCGCGGTCCAGGATGTCACGCCAGCTTTCCATGACCGCTTCACGGCCGAGCAGTGGATCGCCCCGGGGGTGGATGCAGTAGATGCTGTCGTGCGCCGCCCAGGTCTCTCGCATGGCCTCCAGATTGCCCGTGCGGAAGGCCTCGTAGAATGCCTGCTCGGCGGCGTCGGAAGTGGGATGGCTCATGACCGGCAGTGTACTGGCGCTGCGCGTCTGGGCCCAGCGCCGCGGCAGGCGGATTCCGCCTGATGCCGCGCTGGCTCGAAGTGTGCGCCCTCTCGACGCTCGGCGATCCGGGCGCCCGTGAGTTCAGCAGCGGCGACGGTGACTGGCCTCTTCCGGGCTTCGTGGTGCACTACAGGCAACGCCTGTCGGCCTACGAGAACCGGTGTCCCCATGCCGGACACCGGCTGAACTGGCGCCCGGAGCGTTTTTTCGACCGCGAGGGCCGCTGGCTGCTGTGCGCCTCGCACGGTGCGGTTTTCGACCCGGAAAACGGCCGCTGCGTCGCCGGCCCCTGCCCCGGTGCCCGCCTGCGCGCCCTGCCGGTGCGCTGCATTGACGGGCGTGTGGAAGTCGATGTCGAGGGCTGGGTGTGGGAGCGCTAGACTACTGTCCCGTCTCCGTTTCGGTCTTTCGGTAGTACAGATCCCGCACCTCATGCCCCAGGCGCAATCCGCGGCGTTCGAATTTGGTCTCGGGTCGCCACGCCAGTGGTTCGGCCGCAGCTTCGCTGGCCCCGATGGGGTGGTAGTCGGGGCTGGCCG
This sequence comes from Gammaproteobacteria bacterium, assembly GCA_007127715.1. Lineage (GTDB taxonomy): Bacteria > Pseudomonadota > Gammaproteobacteria > Steroidobacterales > PWYM01 > PWYM01. The sequence continues at coordinate 53,061 of SKYU01000040.1, forward strand.
CCAGCACCTCGGCCATGTGCTCCGCGTAGGGTACCCAGTCGGTGGCCAGGTGCAGCAGTCCACCGGCCGGTTGCCGCCGCGCCAGCGACGCAATCAGCGGGGGCTGGACCAGGCGTCGTTTGTGGTGGCGTTTCTTGGGCCAGGGATCCGGGAAGAAGATGTTGATGGCCGCGAAGGCGGCGTTCGGCAGCCGCCGCTCGATCACTTCGGCCGCGTCGTGGCATATCAGCCGGACATTGCCGAGACCCTCGGCCTCCAGGCGCAGCAGCAGGTGCCCGACCCCTGGTTCGTGTACTTCCAGGCCGAGAAAATCCACGTCCGGCAGCCGCCGGGCCATGGCCACCAGGGCCTCACCGTCGCCGAAGCCGATCTCCAGCACCCGGGGTGCCGCGCGGTCGAAGACCTCATCGAGCACCAGCGGGTCGCCTTCGCCCGGCAGCAGGCGCCCGGGGCCCAGGACCTCGAGTGCGCGGGCCTGCGCCGGTGTCAGCCGCCCGGCACGGCGGACAAAGCTGCGAACCCGCCGCGCGAACGGCGCGGCCGGTGAAGAAGGGGTGCTGATCATGGCGCGGAGTCTACCGGAAAGCCACGGCGCTCTGGAGTTGCTTCGGGGTGGCGCAGGGGGCGGTGACCGATTCACCCGGCCTTGCCCTCGCGCTATACTCCGCAACGCCGCGGGTGTAGTTCAATGGTAGAACCTCAGCTTCCCAAGCTGATGACGTGGGTTCGATTCCCATCACCCGCTCCAGTTTCCCTTGGGAGCCAGCCGTTCACCAGACGGTTCCGCCGACCCATGTTCCCGCCGCCGGCAGATAGGGCAGGTAGTCGATTTCCGTCCACACGCCGGCTTGGTAGAACGGATCGGCCTCGATCAGCTCGCGTGCCTCGGCGAGGCTCTTTACGTCCAGCACATACAGGCTGCCGATCACCTGGCGGCTGTCCTGAGCATACAGCGGCCCGGCCACCAGAATCCGCTCGAACACCTCCTCGATGAATGCCAGATGGGCGTCATTGGCGACCGCGCGTCTAGCGGTCCCGTCTTCGCCGTCGCGCGCCATCACCACCACTCCTGCACCGGCGTGACGTTCAAGGACGCTCTTGTGTGCGCCGCTGGCCCCCGCAGCCGATCCCAGTGTCCCGGCCGCCGCGAGCACGGCGAACCACCCCATCAGTTTCTCCATCCTGAACCTCCGTGACATGTCGCAGCCACTGTCGTCGTAGTACAGTGGACCTCTCGAATCCGCAGGGTATTTTGTCATGGGCCGCCTGCTGCAAATCTTGCTGTTCGCCGTCGCCGGTATCGTCGGCGTGCTCGTTCTGCTCATCATTCTGGTCGCGCTGCTGTTCGACCCGAACGATTATCGCGACCGGATCGCCGCCGCCGTAGAGGCCGAGACGGGCCGGAGTCTGGTCATCGAGGGCAACCTGGAGCTGCGGCTTTTTCCCTGGCTGCGCATCACCTCCGGCGCCATGGAACTCGGCAATGCCCCTGGGTTCGGCGATGAACCCTTCGCCCGCATCGAGGCCTTCTCCGCCAGTCTGCGGCTGATGCCGCTGCTCTCGCGCGAGGTGGAACTCGGGACGCTGCGCCTGGCAGGGCTGCGGCTGAATCTGGCCGTCGATGCCCAGGGCAACAACAACTGGGCGGATCTCGCCGGCGAGGAGGCAGACGCGCCGTCGCCGCCCCGGGAGCCCACGACCGACGGTCCCGCGTTCGATCTGGCCGATCTTCGTATCGGCGGCATCGAGCTGGTCGATGCGCGGGTGCGTTTCAGTGACGCCCAGGCCGATCAGGTGTATCTCCTGGAAAACATGCGCCTGGAGCTCGATGCCCTGGCACTGGGCGTCCCGGCAAATCTCGGGTTCGGGCTGGAGTTCCGGCAGCAGCGCCCGGCGTTGTCGGCCGATCTGTCGGGCAGCGCCGTGCTGACCCTCGATCAGACCGCGGGCGAACTCACGCTCGAGCGGCTGCGGATGGATCTTGTCGCCAGCGGCGAGGACATCCCGGCCGGCCGGCAGCAGGCCCGGGTGCAGGCCGCGGCGGTGCGGGCGGACCTTGACGCCAGCACGTTCGCGCTCGACCAGCTGCGCGCCGAGATCCTCGGCCTTGTGCTCAGCACCAGCCTGCGCGGCGAGCTGCCGGAGGCCGGCCCGCGGATCAGCGGAGCATTCGAGGTCGCAGAGTTCTCACCCCGGGACACGCTGCGCCTGTTGGAAATCGACTATGCGCCCGCCGATGCCAGCGCGCTGACCCGGGCCAGGCTGCGCGGCGAGCTTGAACTCACCGGCGAGGACCTGAGGCTGGCCGGACTCGAGCTGCGGCTCGACGACACCACCGTGGCCGGTGCCCTGGGCAGCGTCGCCGGCCGGCTGTTCTTCGATCTCGATGTCGACCGCATCAACGCCGACCGTTACCTGCCGCCGGCTGACGAGGATGCGGCACCTGCGACCGGCGAGACCGGAGACATCGACGCCGTGGAAATTCCGGTCGAGCTGCTGCGCGAACTGGCGGCCGAGGGCGAGCTCCGTGTGGGCGAGGCCATTCTGGGCGGGTTGACCTTCCGCAACCTGGTTCTCGGCCTGAACGCCGGGGAGGGGCGCGTACGCCTGCACCCGCTGCGCTCGGAGTTTTTCGAGGGCCGGTACGAGGGTGACATCCGCGTCGATGTGCGGGGCGATCTCCCGGCGCTCTCGCTGAATGAGCGGGTCAGCGGCGTCCAGCTCGGGGCGCTCAGCCAGGCCATGTTCGACATCGAGCATCTGACCGGTCTCATCGAAGGGGCCTTCGAGCTGCGCGCCACCGGCGCGACACTCGGCGACATGCGTCGCCGCCTGAACGGCGACATGGTGTTCGGGCTCACCGACGGTGCCTGGGAAGGCGTGGACATCTGGCACCAGGTGCGCAGCGCCCGGGCCACCCTGCGCCAGGAGGCCCGGCCGCCGGCGCCGACACCCCCTCGTACGGAGTTCTCGGAGGTCACCGGCACGGCCCGGGTGACCGACGGTGTCATCGACAACCGTGATCTGGTGGCCCTGCTGCCGTTCATGCGTCTGGACGGCCAGGGAAGCATCGACCTGGCCGAAGCGACCCTCGACTACCGCCTGGACGCCACCTTTCTCGATCGCCCTGAACTGGCGCGGGATGCTGCGATGGCCGACCTGCGCGGCCGGCGTCTGCCGCTGCGTATCGATGGCGCGCTGACCGAGCCGCGGATCCGGCCGGATTTCGGGGCCATGGTCACCGACGAGGTGCGTGATCAGGTGCGCACCCGCGCTGAAGACCTGCTGCGTGACCGTCTCGGCATCAGTCGCCCGCGCGATCGGGACGAGCCTGAGCCGGAGAATGGAGAGGCGACGGAAGGCGAATCGGGTGAGGCCGCCGAGGAGGCCGAGCGCAGCGAGACGCCTGAAGAACGCCTGCGCCGACGGATCGGACGTATCCTCGGTGGTGATGGCTGAGGCACGCTTTCGCCTCCGCAGAGGTTTGTCGGCCATGCGGTCGCGGCTGGCACCGCTGGTCTGGATCTGTATGGCCCTGACCGGTGTCGACGCGGTCGCCGCACCAACGGGGGCCGACGGCCCCAGGTCCACGCTGGTCAGCGTCGAGGTGGCGCATGCCCGCGGCACCTATACGGTTCACAGCGTCACCCACTATCGCGCACCTCCGGAAGCGGTCTATGCCGTGCTCTCGGACTATTCGCTGTTCACGCGCATCAGCAGCGCCATCACCGAGGCCGGCGTCTGTGCCCGGCCGGCGGCGGATGGCACACCGCGGGTCTACACCACGGTTCGCGGCTGCGTGCTGTTCTTCTGTCGAAGCGTCCATCGCGTCGAGCAGCTGGAACTGGAGCCTGCCCGCAGTATCGTGGCGCGGGTCGAGCCCGAGGCCAGCGATCTGCATGACGGCCTCTCCCGCTGGCAGTTCACCGCGCTGCCCGATGGGGGGACGGCAGTGGCCTTCGACATGTCCATGACGCCGGCATTCTGGGTCCCGCCCGTCATCGGGCCGGCCCTGGTCAAGCATCGGCTGGCTCGCGACGGCGCGCGGGCCGTGAGCCGGATCGATGCACTGGCGCTCGAATACCTCGCGGCCCGTCAGGGTGACGCCTCGATCATCGATGGAGACCGGTCATGAGCCCGGTGCGTGTCCTGGCGTCCGCCCTGGCGATGGCTGCCGTATCGCTGCGTCCGGCTGTGGCGCTCGAGGTGCTCTCGCAGAGCTTCGAAGTGATCGACCGGGTCTACACCGTGGATCTGGAGGTCCGGTTGCAGGCGCCGCGCGAGGCGGTGTGGGCCGTGCTGACGGACTATGACCGTCTGGGCGAGCTCAATCCGGCCGTGGTCGATAGTCGCGTCGAGCGTCCGCCGGCGGGGTCGCCCGAAGTGCTCACCGTGATCCGGGGCTGCGTGCTGTTCTTCTGCAGCAGCGTGGTTCGGGTGGAGTCCATGCAGGAGTCGGCCCCCGCGCGGATCGTCGCCATCACCGACCCGGGGCGCAGCGACCTTCGTCAGGGGCGTTCCGACTGGCGGCTGATCGATGAGGACGGGGCGACGCGGCTGGAACTCCAGGTGGCCATGGAGCCAGATTTCTGGGTGCCGCCACTGCTCGGCCGGCGTGCGCTGCGCCGAAGCCTGATCGGCGGCACGCTCGACCTGCTCGAAGCCGTGGAGCACCGTGCTGCCGGGATGGATGCCGGGTCTTGAATCTTCCGCAGTTGGATCAGCCCCCCGGATTCGCAGCGCGGCTGCTCGACTGGCATGCCCGCCACGGGCGTCATGACCTGCCCTGGCAGCAGGACCCGACGCCCTATCGCGTCTGGGTCTCGGAGGTGATGCTGCAGCAGACCCAGGTGCAGACCGTGATCGGCTATTACCAGCGTTTCATGGCGGCGTTTCCCGACGTGCAGACGCTGGCCCGTGCGCCGCTGGATGAGGTGCTGCACCTGTGGTCCGGACTGGGCTACTACGCCCGCGCCCGGAACCTGCACCGCGCCGCGGGTCGGCTGGTGGACGAGCATGACGGGGAGTTTCCGCGCGAGCTCGAGGCCGTGATGGCGCTGCCCGGCATCGGCCGCTCGACCGCGGGGGCGATCCTGGCCCTCGCCTGCGGTCAGCGCCACCCGATCCTGGATGGCAACGTTCGCCGCGTGCTGTGCCGGCATCGCGGCATCGAGGGGTGGCCGGGACTGCCGGCGGTCGAGCGGAGGCTCTGGGCGCTTGCCGATGAGCTGACGCCGTCGCGGCAGATCGCCACCTACACCCAGGCGATCATGGACCTCGGGGCTACCGTCTGCACGCGGCGCCGGCCGGCGTGTACGGTCTGTCCGCTGGTCGAGGACTGCACGGCCAGACGCGAGGGGCGGGCCGAGGCCCTGCCTGCGCCCCGGCCACGGCGGGAGCGTCCGCGGCGCCAGACGCGGATGCTGCTGGCCACGGACGACACGGGTCGCGTGCTGCTGCGCCAGCGGCCACCCCGAGGTCTGTGGGGAGGGCTCTGGGCGCCGCCGGAGTTCGGCGAGGGTGGCGGCGCAGAGGAGGTCGCCGGGATGCTCGCCGGGGCGCTCGCAGGACTGGGGCTCGCGGCCCGCGGGCCAGCGCGCAGTCTGCCGGTGCTGGCCCATGCGTTCACGCACTTCGATCTCGATATCCATCCGGTTGCGGTGCCGGTGAGGTGCGATGACGCCGCTGCGGCATCCGCCCATGTTCGAGCCGTGGCCGAGCCCGGGCCCGGCATGGAGGGGGCGGCCCTCGTCTGGTATAACCCGCGACAGCCACTCCGCCTCGGGCTGGCTGCGCCGGTGGCGCAGTTGCTCGCGGCGCTACAGGGAGAGAACGAATGACGCGAATGGTGACCTGCGTACTGCTCGGCAAGGAGGCGCCTGGTCTCGACCGCCTGCCGTATCCCGGCGAATTGGGTCAGCGGATCTTTGCCAACGTCTCGCGCGAGGCCTGGCAGAAATGGCTTGGTCACCAGACCATGCTGATCAACGAGTACCGCCTCACGCCCATCGAACCGAAGGCGAGGAAGTTCCTGGAGGAGGAAATGGAGAAATTCTTCTTCGGGGACGGATCGGCAGCGCCCGAGGGCTTCGTGCCCAAGGAATGATGCGGCGACGCGCCGGCGTCATCTCCGGGCCGTCAGCCATTGCACGCTGAACAGGTCCTCGGCATCGGTCCAGACCTGCTCCACCGCGAAGCCTGCGTCCGCGGCAAGCGAGGCGAAGCCGTGCAGGGTGAACTTGTGCGAGTACTCGGTGACGATGCGCTCGCCTTCGGCAAACTTCAGCACCGTGCCGGCGAGGGTCACCTGCTGGGTGCGCTCTGATACGAGGTTCATCTCGATCCGACCCCGGCTGGCGTCGTAATGTGCGTGATGGCGGAACGCTCGCAGGTCGAAGTTTCCACCGAGTTCGCGGTTCAGCCGGCGCAACAGGTTGAGGTTGAATTCCGCGGTCACGCCGGCGGCGTCGTTGTAGGCGCGTTCCAGCACGCCGGTGTCCTTCTGCAGATCGACCCCGATCAGCAGGCCGCCCTGGTCGCCCACCTGATGGCGCATGACCCTGAGCAGCTGCCCGGCCTCGTCGGGTTCGAAGTTGCCGATGGTCGAGCCGGGGAACCAGGCGACCACGCGCGCCACCGGCTCGCGGGGGGACGGCAGTTCGAACGGCTGCGTGAAGTCCGCGCACACCGGCAGCACGTCCAGTGCCGGAAATTCGCGTGCGATTTCCGCGGCAGCCTCGAGCAGGTGGTTACGCGAGATTTCCACGGGCACATAGGCACTCGGCCGGCGCAGTCCCTCGAGAAGCAGGCGGATCTTGACGCTCGAGCCCGAGCCGTACTCCACCAGGCAGGCGCGCTCGCCGATCGCCGCGGCAATCTCGTCTGCGCGTGCACGCATGATGGCCAGCTCCGTGCGGGTCGGATAGTACTCCGGCAGCTCGCAGATGCGGTCGAACAGCGCCGAGCCACGGGCATCGTAGAAATATTTGGGCGCGATGTGTTTTTGCGGCGCGGTCAGCGCGGCCACGATCGCGTCGCGGTCGTCGGCCAGGGTGGGCTGGTAGTCACTGATCGCGGGTACGGCGTCATGCGGCATGGTGAACGGTCCTTCAGTCGAGGTCGCGGGCCAGCCGGAACCCGAGGACCTGCCAGCGTTGGTGCGGATAGAAGAAGCTGCGGTAGCTGGCGCGCAGGTGGTCGGTCGAGCTCAGGCAGGCGCCACCCCGGACGCTCATCTGGTTGCACATGAACTTGCCGTTGTATTCACCCAGTGAGCCCGCCAGCGGGCGAAAGCCCGGGTAGGCCATGTACGGCGAGGCGGTCCACTCCCAGGCATCGCCGAACAGCTGCGTCAGCCCGGCGCCGGGCGCGGCCACGGGCGTCAGCCAGCCGGCCTCCAGCAGGTTGCCGGCCACCGGTTGGGCCGCGGCTGCCGCCTCCCACTCGGCCTCGGTCGGCAGGCGTGCCCGGGCCCAGCGTGCATAGGCATCGGCCTCATAAAAGGACACGTGACTGACGGGCACGTGCGGATCGAGCGGGCGCCAGCCGCCATGGGTGAACACCTGGCGCCCGTCTTCCGACCAGTACAGTGGCGCGGTCCAGCCCTCGGCCTGCACCTGTGCCCAGCCGTCGGACAGCCACAGCGCGGGATCCTGGTAGCCCCCGTCGTCGATGAAGGCCTGGAATTCGGCGTTGGTCACCAGGCGGCTGGCCAGCGCGTGGGGGCGCAGGTGGACGCCATGACGAGGCGTCTCGTTGTCGAAACAGAAGCCCGTTCCGGCCTCTGCGGCACTGCCATGAGCGCCGATCAGGACCTCGCCACCGGGGTGCTCGTGCCAGGTCAGTGGCGGCGCCTCACGCGAGGGAGGTAACGGCAGGGCCGGGTCGTAGGCCGGCCCGAGCGGATTGCTCCACAACACGTGCTTGATGTCGGTGAGCAGCAGCTCCTGGTGCTGCTGCTCGTGGTTGAGCCCGAGGGTCACCAGGAAAGCGAGCTCGGGATCGTCGGGCGCACGCGCGAGCACCGGTGCCATGGCCGCATCCACGTGGGCGCGCCAATCGAGGATCTCGGCCACCGTCGGTCGCGAGAGCAGCCCCCGGCGCGGACGCGCGTGCATCTGCCCGACGGTCTGGTAGTACGAGTTGAACAGGTAATGCCAGCGCTCCTCCGGGGGGCGGTACCCGGGCAGCGCCTGCTGCAGAACGAAACGCTCGAAGAACCAGGTCACGTGTGCCAGATGCCACTTCGTCGGGCTGACGTCGGGCATGGTCTGCACCACCTGGTCTTCAGCGGCGAGTGGCGCGGCGAGCCGTTCGCTCAAGCCGCGGATACGCGCCCAGGCTTCGTCCAGGGATTCCGGGGCGTCTTGCCCACGAACGGTAGAGGGGGCAGCGGCGGGGACTGAGGCCATGCGTCGTGCCTTCGGGCGCCGGCCTCCTGCCGACAGCCCCTTGCGGGTGAGCGGTCGAGGTTAAGGATGGCTCCCGAAGATGTCAAAACGGTGGCAGGCCCCGTCATCGCGCCCGCGCGCGGAGTGTCCTTGACTCCGTTCGGGGGGGCCGCTTTAATACCGCGTCTTGCCTCGATGGCCAGGTAGCTCAGTTGGTAGAGCAGCGGACTGAAAATCCGCGTGTCGGTGGTTCGATTCCGCCCCTGGCCACCATCAATTCCTTACTTGACCTGGCAGGCCGTGTTCCATGGCCCCGCCCGCCGAGCTGACGTTCGTCGGGTATTGCACCCAGGTCGCTCCCCCTGCGCATGAGATTCACCCGCCATATCGGTATCGACTATTCCGGAGCGCAGACGCCCGAGAGCCGTCTCACGGGGCTGCAGGTTTTCGAGGCTCGCAACGGCGGCGTACCGGAGCGCATCGGGACGCCGGCCACGGGGGTGAAGCACTGGACGCGCCTCGAGGTCGCACAGTTCTGCGCGACCGCCGTCGCGTCCGGGGAACCGGTAATCATCGGCATCGATCATGCGTTTTCTTTCCCGATCAGCTACATGAAGCGCAACGGGATCAGGCGCTGGCCGCGGTTTCTCGATGACTTCATGCGCCACTGGCCGACTGCCGATCCCCATGCCCGTGTCGATGTTCACCGCGAGAACAATCCACGCACGGGCGAGGCCAGCGAGCTTCGTCTGTGCGAGCGTTGGACGGCCGGACCGAAGAGCGTGTTCCAGTTCGACGTCCAGGGGCAGGTGGCCACCTCGACCCACGCGGGTCTGCCTTGGCTGCTGTGGCTGCGCGAAATCTCCCGCCCTGCCGCGCGGCTGCATTTCTGGCCGTTCGATGGCTTCGAGGTTCCCGCCGGCAGCAGCGTCGTCGCGGAGGTCTACCCCTCGCTGTTCCGCCGGCGCTACCCGAAAGACGACCGCACGCCCGACGAGCACGATGCCTACTGTGTTGCCGCCTGGCTTGCCGACATGGATTGCCGCGGCGCGCTGGAGGGGTACTTCCACCCTCCGCTCAGCGCTGCCGAACTGCGCCAGTGCCGCCTCGAGGGCTGGATTCTCGGCGTGCGCTGATCCACCCGGCCTCAGGTGAGCAGCGCCCCGCGAATTCCGTCGAAGATGAACTGCGCGGCAAGGGCTGCCAGGATGACACCGAGGATGCGGGTGATCATGGCCGCAAGCGTCTCGCCCATCAGCCGCATGACCGGCCCGATCAGCAGGAACACGACCAGGCAGATGAGCAGGTTCGCGCCGAGGCCAAGCAGGACCGAGACCTGCGCGCCCAGCGAGCCGCCGGCCTGCGACATGAAAAGCATGATGGAGGCGATGGCGCCGGGGCCGGCCAGCATGGGGATGGCCATCGGAAAGACCGAGATGTCCTCATGGGTGCCGGGGAGCGATTCATCACTTTCGCTCAGCGCCTCGGCGCGCTCCTCACGTCGCTTGGTGCGTTTCTCGAACACCATGTCGAGCGCGATCAGGAACAGCAGCACGCCACCGGCGGCGCGAAACGCATCCAGGCTGATATGCAGCGCCCCCAGCAGCCACTCACCGCCGTAGGCAAAACCGATCAGCACCACCGTGGCGATACCGACGGAGCGCAGCGCCATGCGGCGGCGGTGCCGGGCATCGGTGCCTTCGGTGAGGCTCGCAAAGATGGGCGCGACGCCGGGGACGTCAATCACCACGAAAAAGGTCACGAACGCCGCGACGAACAGTGTCAGGTCAAGCATGGCATCCGCCGTACGGGTGAGGTCGGGTCGGCGACAGCGCCGGTCGCGAGTATACGTCAGGCAGCCGGCTGGGCGCTCGGGGCTGCGTCAGCTGCGACGCCTGCCCTGGCGTGGTGTTGGACGGTCGCGATGAGCTGGCGGTGGTCGATGGGTTTGGTGAGGTAGTCGTCGCAGCCCGCAGCCAGGCAGCGTTCGCGATCGCCGGACATGGCGTGTGCGGTCACCGCAATGATCGGGCCCGTGAATCCCAGCTCGCGCAGCCGGCGGGTGGCCCCGTATCCGTCGAGCTCGGGCATCTGCATGTCCATCAGCACCACGTCCGGCCGTGTATCGGGCTTCGCGGCCTCGAGATGTTCGACGGCCAGGCGGCCGTTTTCCGCCACGCTGACCCGGGCCCCCGCGCGCTCGAGATGGAAGCGGATCAGACGCTGGTTGTCCGGCCCGTCTTCAGCGAGCAGGACCCGCACGCCGGCGAGTCGTCCCGCGAGCGGGGCTTCGGCGTCGACGGCCGATGCCGAAGCATCGGCTGTGCTGTCCGCCAGCGTTTCGGCACCAACCGGCAGGGTCAGGGTAAACGTGCTGCCATGCCCGTCCACCGATGCGATGGTCAGTTCGCCACCGAGCAGGCGTGCCAGGGCATGGGAAATCCGCAAGCCGAGTCCGGTGCCCCCGAAGCGTCGAGTGGTGCTCGTATCGGCCTGGGAGAAGGCCTCGAAGCGCCGGGCGGTCTCGAGCGCCTCTGCACTCATGCCGATTCCCGTATCGGTGACACTGAACGCGAGCTCTCCGGCTTCGGTCAGCTCGAGGCCCAGCGTCACCGAGCCCTGGTCGGTGAACTTGAGCGCATTGCTCAGCAGGTTGAGCAGGATCTGGCGCAGGCGCGTGGGATCGCTGCACATGCGCACGGGGGTGCCCGCGGCCACCGCCACGTGCAGTGCGATGCCCTTGTCACGGGCCCGGCTGGCCATCATCGCCGCCGTCTCGCGCAGGATCGCGCCAGGGTCGACCGGGAGCTGTTCCACCTGCATGCGGCCCGCCTCGATCTTGGACATGTCCAGGATGTCGTCAAGCACGGTCAGCAGGTGGCTGGCCTGCCGGTGAATGGTGCGCAGCGCGACCGCGGCGTCTTCGCCGGCCAGGCGATCCTCCCCGCTGTCGGGGTCAAGCAGTTCCGCAAACCCGAGGATGGCGGTCATCGGTGTGCGGATCTCGTGGCTCATGTTGGCGAGGAACTCGCTCTTGGCCCGGCTGGCGGTTTCGGCGTCCTGCCGGGCCTGCTCGAGCAGGGCCTCGTGCTCGAGGCGCGCAGTGATGTCCCGCACGATGCCGATGAAACGTCCTGCGCCGCTGCCCGGCACGTATTGCAGGGACACCTCCACCGGGATGTCGTGTCCGTCGCTGTGCCGGTGCACTGTCCGGAACACGAACGATTCGCAGGGGTTCTGCCGTAATGGTTCGGTCAGCGCGCGGATCTGCGACTCCTCGTACTGCGGGTTGATGTCCATAGGCGTCATGCCCGCGAGGCGCGCAGCATCGTAGCCCACATGCTGTCGGGCACCCTGGTTCGCATACACGATACGCAGGGTCTCCGCATCGAACATGAAAATACAGTCATTCGCCGCCTCGAGCGCGGCGGTGATCTCGGCCAGCGCGCGCTCCCGCGCAACCTGTTCGGTGATGTCGGTGGCCACGGCCACCAGTCTGTCGAACCGCCCGTCCGCGTCGCACAGCGGCACCTTGTCGTAGCGGATCGTGCGCTCGCGCTGACCGTGTCCGCGATAGCTCTTCAGCGCCCCCAGGCGGGGCTGGCCGCTCGCGATGATCTCGCGGTCCTCGGCCAGGTAGGCGTAGGCCTCGGTCTCCGGGACCAGTTCCTCCATCCGGCGGCCCACGAGAGCCTCGGCGGGCTGCTTCAGGGACGCCGCCGCGGTGCGGTTCACCGCGAGGATGCGGTTCTGGTCGTCCTTGTAGAACACCATGGCGGGCAGCGCATCCAGGATGACCCGCATCTCCTCGCGCAGGGGCGTGGTCTGCTGGAACTGCTCGCGGATGCGGTTGCCGCTCAGCACCACGTATACCAGGAACATGGCGCTCATCACGCTCATGGCGGTCGGGATCGGGCCGCCTTCCAGCAGGTAGGCCAGCGTCAGCGCCAGCGCGGCCGGGACGATCAGCGCTGCCATTGCGAGCCGGTCGACCGACAGTGAGGCGCTGGCGGCGGCGCCCACACCGGCGATGACGAAGCCGAGGAACACCTGGTGGGCGACTTCGCCGGCGGGAAACATCAGCACGCTGGCCAGCGCCCAGCTGAGGCCGCCCCCCAGTGTCGCGGCGCGGAACCGGCGCAGCCAGCGATCGGGATCGGCCCGGCCCGCGGCCCGGGCACGCCGGTAGCCGAGCAGTACGCCGGTGCGCCAGGCCAGCGATGCGGCCATCAACCCCGTCCATGTGAGCACCGCCCAGGTCGGCAGCAGCGGCGACTGGACGGTCGCGAGCACCAGCGCCAGCACCAGCGTGCCGACGACAGCCACCGGCACGCTGCGATACAGCAGGTCGACGCGGTCCTCCAGTACGCTGGCGCCGAGGTGGAGGCCGTTTGAGGGTCTGGTGTACACCATGACCGCGTTATCGGCCGGCGGCAGGCGTTCTGTAGCTTTCGGCCTATCCGGCTGCGCCGGCGCGGGGCAGGTGCAGTTCGGCCAGCATGCAGCGGACTCCCCCGCCCGCGTGATGCTCGATGGTGTCGATGTTCACGGTGACCGGCTGAGCGTGGCGCTCGAGCCGTTGCCGCTGGGCCGGGGTAAAGGCGCCCCAGGCACGGGTCGAGACCGCCAGCACGGGCCCTCCGGTGCCGACGAGCTCCAGGACGTTGGCGCACAGCGAGGCCATCTGTGATGCGTCGATCTCCACCACGGCAGTGCCATCGGCCTCCAGCGCTTCGCGCAGCCCGGCGCGCTCCCCCGGGTCTCGGAGGCTGTCCAGGCAGACCACGGCCACCCGGCTGCCGACGGAGAGCATGACGTTGGTGTGGTAGATCGGCCGACCCCGGGCGTCGCTGGCGGAGAACACCCTGGCCCGATAGCCCAGCGCCTCACAGGCATGGGCGATCGCCTGCGGATGCGAGCGGGGGGAGCGGCAGGCGTAGGCCACACGGGTCCGGCGGTCGAGCACCAGGCTGCCCGTGCCCTCGACCACCAGTCCCCGGGCTTCCAGGGGGCTGAGATCCAGCGTCCTGTCCAGCCGGAAGCCGTGCTCCGCCTGCAGCCGCTCGAGCACGGCGGGTGAGCGCTCTGCCCGACGGTTCGCGGCCAGCATGGGGTAGAGCACGGCAGTGCCATCGGCGTGGGTCGAAAGCCAGTTGTTGGGGAACAAGGCATCCGGCAGGTCCTGACCCTCGGGGGGCGGCATGACCACCACCTCCACGCCGGCCGTGCGCAGGGCCTCCGCCGCGGCGTCGAACTCTGCGAGGGCCCGGGCGAGCAGTGTCGGTCCGGCGGCGCCCGCCGGTGCCTGGAAGGCGTTGCTGGAGGCGGTCTGCGGGTTCGAGTAAAAGCAGCGCGGCCGGATCATCAATACCGCCGAGGCGGCCTGGGCGTCCCTGCGAGGGTTGTCGGCAAGCGTGGACATGGACGGCTACCAGAGAAAGGCCAGGATGAAGATGCCCAGCATCACGAACACCAGCGCCAGTTTCAACGCCGCGGCCACCAGCAGGGCGACCCAGGTCGCCAGTCCGATCTCGGCGGCGCTGCCCAGGCCGCGGCGATACATGAGCCAGTCGGGAGTCATTGCGGGATGGTCGCGCCGGTCTCGGCGAAAACGCAAGCCTCAGCCGCTGCAGCGGGTCCTCTGCAGGCGCCGCCAGCGGCGTGCTGCCCAGAGCCCGTAGGCCCATTCCAGGGGGGCGATCAGACGCAGGCGTCTGACCAGCCAGGCCACCCGCCGCCAGCCGGGCAGCTCGGCCCATACCACGGTGAAGGCCTCGGCCCCCGAGCGGACATCACCGCAGCTGTCGATGACATGAAACCGACGCATGGCCTCCACCCGGTCGATCCCGTGGTCATCGAGCGTCTCGGGGTGGGCATCGATATCGTGCCAGGCGATCCTTCCGCTGCGGTCGAGTCGGCGGTAGTGGGCGATTTCGCGGCGGCAGACGGGGCAGCCGCCGTCGTAGAACACGCGGGGGCGTGGCTCGGTTGCGGGTGTCTCGGGGGCGGTGGCGGTGGCGGTGCCGGGATGCGGGGTCGTCATGCTCATTGGGTTCGCCGGCCCTGCGCGAGTGGATGTCCGACCTGCGCTACACTCCGTGGACATGACCGCTGCCCTGACCCGCCGACTGCCGGCACCGCTGCGCTACTGGCTCGGTATTTTCGCCGCCGCCACTCGCAACTGGCTGGAGAGCCAGGCGTTCATCTACGCCGCCGCGCTGGCGTTTTTCACCGTGTTCTCCATTGCGCCGGTGACCATCATCGCCGTCACGGTGGTCGGCCTGGTGCTCGGCGAGCAGGCGGCCGAAGGCCAGATCATGGCCCAGCTCGAAGAGGTCATCGGCACCGAGGCCGCCGGGGTGGTCGAGACCGCGGTCCTCAACTCCCAGATCGACCAGGGTGGCCTGTTTCCCACGGTGATCGGCATCGCGGCGATCCTGGTGGGGGCGAGTACGGTGTTCGCCCAGATGCAGCAGTCGCTGAACCAGATCTGGGACGTGGCCGCGCGGCCGTCGCGCAGCAGCCTGCTGCTGTTCATTCGCAGCCGCGTGCTCTCGCTGACCATCGTGCTGGCGATCGGTTTCATTCTGCTGGTGTCGCTGCTGCTCAGTGTCGCGTTGCGGACGGTGATGGTGTTTGCAGAGCAGTGGCTGCCGGTGCCGGCCGGCCTGATGGTCGGGGTCGAGGTGGCGCTGTCGTTCGGCGTCGTGACGCTGCTGTTCGCGGCGATGTTCCGCATCCTGCCCGACGTGGTGCTGGGCTGGCGGGACGTGCTGGTTGGCGCGGCGCTGACGGCGCTGCTGTTCACCCTCG
This sequence comes from Gammaproteobacteria bacterium, assembly GCA_007127715.1. Classification (GTDB taxonomy): domain Bacteria; phylum Pseudomonadota; class Gammaproteobacteria; order Steroidobacterales; family PWYM01; genus PWYM01. Next base: position 68,264 of record SKYU01000040.1, read on the forward strand.
GTCGCTCGCTGATCGCCATGTATCTGGCCAACACGGCCACGGCGTCGACGTACGGGGCCGCAGGCTCGCTGGTGTTGCTGCTGTTGTGGGTGAACTACTCGTCGCTGATCCTGCTGTACGGCGCGGCGTTCACCCGGGCGCATCTCGAGGCCCGCGGGCTGCCGGTGAGGCCCAAGACCGCTGCGGTCTGTGTGCATCGGGCGCTCATCGAGACGCCGGAAGGCGAGGGGGGCGCGCCGTGACGGGCATGCGGTGCGGCGTCGACCCGCTCGCGTATACTCCGCCCGCATGATCAGTCTGTCTCGTCTGCTGCCCTGGGTCCTGCTGGGGTTCGTGCTGGGTGCTGCCCGTGTCGAGGCCGCCTGGGAGGTCGATCCGTCGCGCCTGCAACTGGCCTCGGTGCAGGCAGCGGTCGCCGATCTCACGAGCGGCGAACTGCTGTATGCCAAGCACGCCGACCGGGTGGTGCCGATCGCGTCGGTGACCAAGCTCATGACCGCGCTGGTCGTGCTCGAGTCCGGTGTGCCGCTCGACGAGTGGCTGGAGATCGTCCCGCGGGCCCGCCCGGCGCCTGTGAATGCCTACTCGCGAATCCGCATCGGCTCGGCGTTGCGTCGTACCGACCTGCTGCGCATCACGCTGATGGCATCGGAGAACCAGGCCGCCTACGTGCTGGCGCGCCATCATCCCGGCGGGTACGCGGCGTTCATTGCGGCGATGAACGACCGTGCGGCGTCACTGGGCATGACGCGGACCCGCTTCGTCGACTCGACCGGCCTCTCGGCCGACAACCGCTCGACGGCGGCGGACCTGCTCAAGCTGCTCAGCGCCACCCTGGAGCAGCCGCTGATCCGCGAATACACCGGCACGCCCGGGTTCACGGCCCAGTTCCGCCAGCCGCGCTACACCCTGCAGTACGGCAATACCAACGTACTGGTACATCGGGATCGCTGGGACGTGGCGGTCAGCAAGACCGGCTATCTGCGGGTCGCCGGGCGCTGTCTGGCCATGGTGGCAAATGTCGATGGGCGGCCGGTTGCGATGGTGTTTCTCGATGCCCTGGGGACGCGGACGCCTATCGGTGATGCCGGTCGCGTGGCGCGGTGGCTGCGGACAGGTGACGGCGGGAGCGTGGCTGCTGCCGCCCGCGACTACGAACGCCAGCGCCAGGCCGACTATGCCCGCGAGGCGCGCCTGGCCGAAGCGTCCGCCGTCTGCGAACCCGGGGCGTCCGGCGGCGAGCTCTCGAGCTGCTGAGCTGACGTCCCGTCCTCCGGCAGCGCGTCGCTGCCGCCATCCTGGAACTGCAGCCGGGCGAGGCGCGCGTACAGCGGGCTGCACTCGAGCAGTTCCGCGTGGGTACCCACCGCGTGGATGCGTCCCGCCTCCATCACCACGATCCGGTGGGCGCGCAGCACCGTGGCCAGCCGGTGGGCGATCACCAGGGTGGTGCGCTGCTCCATCAGCCGGGCCAGGGCCTGCTGGACCAGCCGCTCGCTCTCCGCGTCCAGCGCGCTGGTCGCCTCGTCGAGCAGCAGGATCGGAGGGTCCTTGAGAATGGCGCGGGCGATGGCGATCCGCTGGCGTTGTCCGCCGGAGAGCCGTGTGCCCCGCTCGCCAAGGAAGGTGTCGTAGCCCTCGGGCAGGGCGCGGATGAAATCATCGGCCGCGGCCGCGCGTGCGGCAGCTTCGACCTCGGCATCACTGGCCTCCGGACGGCCGAGGCGGATGTTTTCCCGGGCACTGGCCGCGAACAGCACCGTGTCCTGAGGCACCAGCGCGATGCGCTGGCGCAGCGCCTCGGGGTCGGCTTCGGCAAGGTCGACACCATCCACGGTGATCCGGCCCGCGGTGGGCTGGTAGAAGCGCAGCAGCAGCTGGAAGGCTGTGGTCTTGCCAGCGCCAGAGGGCCCGACGAAGGCGATGTTCTCGCCGGGTCGGATGTGCAGATCAAGGTCCCTGAGGGCCGGCGTATCCGGTCGCGAGGCGTAGCTGAAGCCCAGTCCCTCGAAGCGGATCTCACCACGGCTGGGTTCGGGCAGGGGGCGCGGATTCGTGGGCACGGGGATCAGGGGTTCGGCCTCGAGCAGTTCCTGCAGCCGCTCCATGGCGCCGGCGGCTCGCTGCACCTCGCCCCAGGTCTCGCTCAAGCCCGCCGCGGCAATGGCGACGATCATGGCGTAGAGCAGGAACTGGCTCAGCTGTCCGCCGGTCATCTGGCCGGTGATGACGGCATGCGCGCCGAGCCAGAGCACCAGGGTAATGGCGCCGAACACCATCACGATGCCGGCGGCAGTGAGCGCAGCGCGCAGCCGCACGCGGCGGATGGCGGTGTCGAAGCTGAGCTCCACGGCGTCATGAAAACGCTGGCCCTGGAGTTTTTCAAGCGTGAACGCCTGCACGGTCTGGATGGCGTTCAGAGTCTCGCCGGCCAGTCCGCTGGAATCGGCCACGCGGTCCTGGGAGTCGCGCGAGAGTCGGCGCACGCGCCGGCCGATGATGATCAGCGGGGCGATCACCAGCGGTACCGTCAGTACGATGATGCCGGCGAGCCGCGGGCTGGTGAGGGTCAGCAGCACCAGCGCACCAAACAGGTTGATGGCCGAGCGCAGCGCGATCGACAGTGTCGAGCCGGTGATGGACTGCACCAGGGTGGTGTCGGTGGTCAGGCGCGAGAGCACCTCTCCGGTGCGGGTGATCTCGAAGAACCCCGGGTCCATTCGCAGCACCCGGCGGTAGACGGCATCGCGCATGTCGGCCACCACGCGCTCGCCCAGCCAGCTGACCAGATAGAAGCGCAGCGCCGAGAACCCGCCCAGCGCGACCGCCGCGAGCAGGAACAGCAGGAAGTAGCGGTTGATGGTTTCCGCGCTGCTGACGGCCAGGCCCTGGTCCACCAGGAACCGAAACGCAATCGGCAGCGACAGCATGGCCGCAGAGGCGGTGAGCAGCGCGGCCAGCGCGAACACCAGCGTCGCGCGGTAGGGCCGCAGATAGGGCACCAGGGCGCGCAGCGGGCGAAGCGAGCGCGCGCGGGGTCGATCGGCAGCGATGTCGGTCAAGCTCGGGTCCTGTAGACGGGTTCGGCAGGCGGGTCTGGAAGATGCGTTCGGACGATGGGGCATTGTCGCGCAATTCCCCCGCAGGCACACGCCCGAGGGGCTTGCGTATACTCGCTGGCACGAAACCTGGCGGAGGAGTGGATATGCGCAGGATCCTGCAGGCAACGGCCGCAGCGGTGGCGGGCTGGCTGGGTACGGCCGGGCTCGCGCCCGGCGCGGTGGCCGGAGAGGCGCCGGAATGGGCCATCGTGGTGCACGGCGGTGCCGGCGCGGTCACCCCGGGCAGCTACACCCCGGAAGACGAGGCGGGCATGCGTGCGGATCTCGGTCTCGCGGTGGAGGCTGCCGTGCGGATCCTCTCCGAGGGCGGCAGCAGCCTGGATGCCGCCACCGAGGCGGTACGGATCCTCGAGGACTCTCCGCACTTCAATGCCGGCCGCGGCGCCGTATTCACCGCCGACGGTCGAAACGAGCTCGATGCCTCGATCATGGTGGGGCGCAGTGGTGCGGCCGGCGCGGTCGCCGGTGTCCAGGGCATCCGCAATCCGATCCTGGCGGCGCGTGCGGTGATGGAGCGTTCGCCGCACGTCATGCTGGCTGGCCGGGGCGCCGAGGCGTTCGCCCGCGCCCAGGACCTGGAATTCATGCCGCTGGAGTGGTTCCACACGGAGCGCCGCCGCCGCGCGCTCGAGGCGGCGCAGCAGCGCGCCGCACTGGGCGAATCCGTGCCGGCGCGCGGAACCGTCGGCGCCGTGGCCCTGGACATGCGCGGCGAACTCGCGGCGGCCACCTCGACCGGCGGGATGACCAACAAACGCTGGGGCCGGATCGGCGACTCGCCTGTCATCGGTGCCGGTACCTGGGCCGATGCACGCTGTGCCGTCTCCTCGACGGGCTGGGGCGAGTATTACATCCGCGCTGTGGCGGCCTACGACATCTGCGCACGCGTCGCCTATCTCGGCGAGCCGCTGGATGTGGCCGCGAGCCATGTGGTGATGGAGCGCATCCCCGCGATGGGTGGCGATGGTGGGGTCATTGCCCTGTCGGCCGACGGTGCCATCAGCATGCCGTTCAATACGGAAGGCATGGCACGGGGCTATGCCCGCAGCGATGGGACGGTGAAGGTGGCACTGTTCGCCGATGAGTGAGTCGCTGCCAGAGCGGCTGCCCGATGGCCTGCCGGTGATCCACCGCGAGACCGTGCGTCCGGAGTGGATCGACTACAACGGCCACATGAACGTGGCCTACTTCGTGCTGGCCTTCGACTACGCGGTCGATGCGCTGTGGGCGAGTCTTGGCATCGATGACGCCTACCGCGAGCGGACCGGCTGCTCGACCTTCGCCGTGGAGTCACACGTGACCTACCAGCGTGAGATGAAGCTGGGTGAGGAGATGCTCTTCAGCGTGCAGCTGCTGGGCTACGACGAGAAGCGTATCCATCATTTCTACCGCATGTACCACGCCACCGAGGGCTACCTTGCGGCCACCTGCGAGTGGCTGAACCTGCACGTGGACCTGTCGGTGCGAAAGGTGACGCCGATGCCGGAG
>SKYU01000184.1 GCA_007127715.1 Gammaproteobacteria bacterium
CAGCAGCAGGTTCCGCCGCCCGCTGACCAGCAGCGGTGGCAGGGCTCGGGGCGGGGGCAGTGACAGCTGAAAGGTCGGGGGTGGCTCGTGCATGCCGGCACCCTAACGGCAGGGTCGGCCGATGGCAATCCGGTTGCCGTGAAGCCGCCGGCACGGCATGCTCTGCGCGCCATGAGCGATGCACTACGCGAACTTGCCCGGCAGCTCGGCTGGCCGGCGGATGACCCCGACGCCTACGCGCGCATTGGCGCCGGTGCGGCCAATGCCGTGGCCGCGGTCTCGAGCGCCGCGCGCGATTCACTGTTCGACTGCGAGCCGGGGGACTTCCTGCACGTGCTGGCGCAGCATGCCGGCGCAACGACCCCGCCGCCGGGTGCGTATGCCGATCCGCGCGTCGGGGGCCCCGCGGAAGCGCGCCCTGATCCCGGAGACGGCCTGGAGACCACCCTCTGCGAACTGGCAGAAGCGCTGGTCGAAGGCAGGCTGTCGGCCGAATCCCACGTCCAGGCGCGCCTGGCCCGGATCGATGCGATCGCCCCCGGCCTGAACTGCGTGCTGCGGGTTCACCGCGAACGCGCCCTGGCCACGGCCGAGGCAGCGGATGAGGCCTGCCGGCGTGGGGCCCCGGGCGGGCCGCTGCACGGGGTACCGCTCGCCCACAAGGACATGTTCTACCGCGAGGGCGAGATCAGCAGCTGCGGCAGCCGCATCCGCGGCGACTGGCGTGCGCCGCACACGGCGACAGTACTGGAGCGGCTGGATGCGGCCGGTGCTCTGGACATCGCCTCGCTGCACATGGCGGAGTTCGCCCTGGGACCGACCGGACACAACGCCCATTACGGCCCGTGCCGCAACCCCTGGAATCCGGCGCACATCTCCGGCGGCTCGTCGAGCGGCTCGGCCGTCGCCGTGGCTGCCGGACTGGTCCCGGCGAGCCTGGGTTCGGATACCGGCGGCTCGGTGCGGCTGCCGGCCGCCGCCTGTGGCGTGGTCGGCATCAAACCGACCTGGGGCCGGGTCAGCCGCCATGGGCTCATGGGCCTCTCGCAGTCGGTGGACGTGGCCGGCGTATTCGCGCGCGACGCCCGCGACTGCGCCCGGGTGCTCGGGGTGATCGCGGGTCACGATGGCCGGGATCCTCACCTGGCCGACCGGGCGGTCCCGGACTACGAGGCTGCCTGCCACCGGGGCATCGAGGGGCTGCGCGTCGGTGTCCCGCAGAACTACTTCGGCGACCACCTGCACCCCGAGGTGGCGATGCTGATGGAGGCGAGCCTGGCCATGCTCGAGGGCCTCGGTGCCCGGCTGGTGCCTGTGACGCTGCCTGACCCCGAACCGCTGACCGAGCTCGGGCGCGCTGTGATCTACTCGGAGGCCACTGCCCGGCATGAATACTGGCTGCGCGAATGCTGGGCGGAGTACTCCCCCCAGGTCCGCGCCCGCGCCGCCACCGGGCTTGCGATCCCGGCGATGAGCTACGTCCAGGCGCTGCAGCTGCGCCCCCGCCTGCTGACGCGCTTCATCGACACCGTGTTCGGCGCCTGCGATGTGCTGCATGCCCCCACGCTGGCCATTCCGGTGCCCACGATCGAGGAGACGGACGTCGGCGCCGGTGCCGCGATGTGGGAGATCATCGCCAGACTGGTCCACTGCACGGGACCGGTGAACTACCTCGGCCTGCCGGCGCTCTCGGTACCGGCCGGATTCACGGGCAGCGGGCTGCCCGCGGGGTTCCAGCTGATTGGCCGGCCCTTTGCCGAGGCCACCCTGCTGCAGACCGCCGCCGCCTACGAAACGGTGACCGAGTGGACGCGGGCGCGCCCGGCGCAGGTGGCCCCGGCCGCCGGCTGAGCACCGGCGGCCTCAACACACGCCGGCGGCACGCAGGGCCGCGATCTCCTGCGCCTCATAGCCGGCCTCGGCCAGCAGCGTCTCGGTATGCTCGCCGAGGGCGGGCAGGCGGAACTCGGGACGACCGGGTTCCTCCATGAAGCGGATCGGCACCCCGATGTGTTCGCGCCCGTGGTCGTCAACCAGGCGCATGCCGCGGGCCGCGGCGTGCGGATCATCGAAGGCCTCGCGCAGGGTCTTCACCGGCGCAAAACACAGATCACGGCCGCGGAACCACTCCACCCACTCGGCCTGGGTGCGCGTGGCGAACCAGCCCGAGAGGAACTCCACCACAGGCGCCTGGTGCGGACCCGGGCCGCGCTCGCATAGCGGGACCAGGTCCTCGCGCCCGAGTTCACCAAGCAGCCTGCGGACGAATTTGGGTTCCTGGCCCGCCAGCACGACATGACGGTCGTCGCGGGTGCGATAGATACGATAGAACGCCCCGCCACCCCAGGTGCGCTCGTGTTTGACCACCGGCTGGCGCTGCTCGGCGAACACGGGACCGAGCACGTTCGGCGTCCAGGCCAGCGTCACGTCGTGCATGCTGATGTCGAGGCGGTCGCCCCGTCCGGTGCGCTCGCGCCGCAGCAGGGCCATGAGGATACCGGACAGCGCCATCGCCGAGGCCCCGAGGTCGGCCACCGGCACATGTGGCAGCACCGGCTCGCCGTCGTTACCGAGATTGACGCTCACCACGCCGGCCATGGCCTCACAGGCGAGGTCATGCGCCGGCACGTCGCGATACGGGCCGTCCTGGCCCCAGGCCGAGATCGAGCAGTAGACCAGCCGCGGATTGCGTGCCGAGAGGGTTTCCCAGTCGCAGCCCAGCCGGGCTGCGACCCCGGGGCGAAACGCCTCTATGAACACATCGACGGTCTCGGCAATGCGGCCGAGTGCCTCGCGGCCGAGCGGATGCTTTAGATCGAGCGAGATGCTCTGCTTGCCACGGTTGGTGTTGCGGAAGAAGACCGTGTGGCCGTCCTGGGTCAGCCCGATATGGCGGCCTGGGTCACCCTCCCCCGGCGGCTCGAGCTTGATCACGGTCGCGCCATGATCAGCCATCATCATCGAGAGATACGGACCCGGCAGGAACAACGACAGGTCCAGGACCCGCAGACCCTCGAGCTTCATGGGGTGCGGCCGGGCAGGGTCGGACGGCGTGGCGAGGTGTTCCGGGGACGGTGGGTGTCGCGCAGCCGGTCGGCATAGTCCTCGTCAATCTGCAGCACGCGCAGCTCCCATTGCGTCGCCTGCCCCTGG
>SKYU01000095.1 GCA_007127715.1 Gammaproteobacteria bacterium
GCGCCGACGACACCCGCTCCGGCCTCCGAGGCTGCACCGGCGCCCACTCCGACGCCTGCGCCGACGCCTGCGCCCGCCGACCCGGCGCCGACCGCCACTTCCGGGGAGGGCTGGCTGGTCCAGCTCGGCAGTTTCGGCAACCGGGACAATGCGGACCGGCTCGCGGCGGAACTGCGCGACAAGCGCTTCCAGAGTTTCGTGACCCGGCATGAAAGTGGCGGGCGCGTACTGCACCGCGTACGCGTCGGTCCGGCGGGTACCCGCGAGGAGGCTGATGCGTTGCTGGCACGCCTGGCGGCCGAGGGCTACAGTGGCCAGGCCGTTCCGGAGTGAGCGCCCCGGGCGGACCGATGTCCCGTCCGGACTCTGCTAGACTACCGCGCCTCCGCGCGCGCTGACCTGTCCCGGCCCTGCGATGTCCGTCGTCGATTACGCCCTGATCGTACTGGTCTCGATATCCGTGCTCATCGGATTCGTGCGCGGATTCGTGCGCGAGGCGATCTCGGTGGCGGCGCTGGTGCTCGCGCTCTGGGTTGCGCTGCGCTATTCCTGGGTGGTCGGCCCCTGGCTGGGCGCGCTGGACGACTCGCCCACCCTGCAGCTCTGGGTGGCGCGCGGAGCGCTGTTTTTCGGTGTGCTGATCGGCGGTGTGCTGGTCAATATGCTGATGGGCCTGCTGGTCCGCGGCACGGGCCTGACCGGCACCGACCGCATGCTCGGCATGCTGTTCGGTTTCGGCCGCGGTGTGGTGCTGGTGGGCGTGCTGGTGATCGGCGGCCAGTTCGCCGGCATGAACCAGGACCCGTGGTGGCAGCAGTCGCGGCTGCTGCCCTGGGGTGAGCAGCTCGCCGAAGGCCTCCGGGCCCTGGCCGAGGAGGCGGGCGAGCGTCTGCAGGGCACGCCGGACAGTGGCGGAACATCGGCGCACGGCCGGTCACTGCGACCGGTGGGTTGACGACCAGGGAGTGGTGACAGGCTTATGTGTGGAATTGTCGGCATCGTCGGGCAGGAGCCCGTCAACCAGGCCATCTACGATGCACTGACCGTGCTGCAGCACCGCGGGCAGGACGCCGCGGGCATCGTCACCGAAGCGGGTGGGCGGCTGCACATGCGCAAGAGCAACGGCCTGGTGCGTGACGTCTTCCAGCAGCGGCACATGCTGCGCCTGAAGGGCAATGTCGGCATCGGCCACGTGCGCTACCCGACCGCCGGCTGCTCGAGCTCCTCCGAGGCCCAGCCCTTCTATGTCAACTCACCCTTCGGGATCTGCCTCGGCCACAACGGCAACCTCACCAATGCCGCCGAGCTCTCCGACCTGCTGGTGCGCGAGGACCGTCGCCATCTCAACACCGGCTCGGATTCCGAGGTGCTGCTGAACGTTTTCGCCCACGAGCTGGCGAGCCTGTCGAACGGGCATCTCGACGTCGCCGACATCTTCCGGGCGGTCGAGGCGGTACATCGGCGCTGTCGCGGCGGCTATGCCGTCGTGGCGCTCGTCACCGGCCACGGCATCGTCGCCTTCCGGGACCGCCACGGCATCCGCCCGGCGGTGATCGGCCGGCGCGAGACCCGCGGCGGCGTGGAGCACATGATCGCCTCCGAGAGCGTTGCGCTCGACGCGCTTGGGTTCGAGCTGGTGCGCGATGTGCGCCCGGGCGAGGGTGTGTTCATCGATCATGAGGGCCGGCTCTACACCGACCCCTGCGGCGGCCCGGCAAGCTATTCGCCCTGCCTGTTCGAGTATGTCTATTTCTCGCGGCCGGACTCGATCATCGACAACATCTCGGTCTACAAGGCGCGACTGCGGATGGGCGAGGCCCTGGCCGAGCGCATCACGCGCGAGCGCCCCGACCACGACATCGATGTGGTGATCCCCATCCCGGACACCAGCCGTACCAGCGCCTTGCAGGTGGCCCACCGTCTGGGTGTGAAGTACCGTGAAGGTTTCATCAAGAACCGCTATATCGGGCGCACCTTCATCATGCCGGGTCAGGCCCTGCGCCGGAAATCCGTGCGCCGCAAGCTCAATGCCATCGACCTCGAGTTCCGTGGCAAGAACGTGCTGCTGGTCGATGACTCCATCGTGCGCGGGACCACCTCCCAGCAGATCATCGAGATGGCCCGCGAGGCGGGTGCGCGACGCGTGTATTTCGCCTCGGCCGCGCCGCCCGTGCGGTTTCCGAACGTCTATGGCATCGACATGCCGGCGGCCAGCGAACTGGTCGCCAATGGCCGCAGCGAGGCCGCCGTGGCTGAACTCATCGGCGCCGACTGGCTGATCTACCAGCAGTTGCCTGATCTGATCGGTGCCGTGCGCCATGACCATGCCGCCATCGAATCCTTCGACACCTCGTGCTTCTCGGGGGAATACGTCACCGGCGACGTCACCGCCGAATACCTGGCCCATCTGGAGGCCGCCCGCGGGGATGCCGCCCTCTCCCGTCCCGCCGAGAGTGTCGGCGGCTACCGTGATGGCACGGTGGAGGACGACAGCGATGCCGAGAACCTCGCGGCGATGCGCTGAGCGTCGCGCGCGATGTCCGAGGCGCCGAGAGTCCTGGTCATCGAGGGTATCGGGCCTGCCCGTGAGTGGCTGCGTCACCATCTGCACGTGCTCTGGCCGGCTGCGCAGCTCACCGAGCTCGCCCCCGCGGCGGCGGAAGGCATGCCTGACGAGTTCGGCGGCGGGGTGTTCGACCTGGTGGTGCTCAGTCTCGACGAGCGGCGCGAGGCCGCGCTCGAGTGGCTCGCCCGCTACGCCCGCCGCCCCGGTTTTCCGCCTGTGGTGACGCTGGCCGGTGGCGGGGACGAGGCCCTGGCCGTGCGGGCGATCAAGGCGGGTGCGGAGGATTACCTGCCGCGCGAGCGCCTGCGTCACGCCGCGCTGGTGCGCGCGCTGTCGCAGGCCCTGGCCAGCAGACGCCGGGAGGCAGTGCCCACGCGCACGCCTGGGGGCGTGCCGCGGGGCTGGCGACGGCTCGAGACCCTGCACTCGGGCGAGTTCTCCAGCGTGGTGCTGGCCGAGCATGAAGACAGCGGTGAGCGCCGGGTCTACAAGCTGCTGCATGGCGGTGGGGTCGATCTCGATGCCGGTCTGCTCTACGCGCGCTTTCTCGCCGAATACCAGAGCATCGCCGGGCTGGATCACCCCAACGTGGTCCGGATCCACGACATCGGCGTGTCCGATGATCAGGCGTGGATCGCCATGGAATACCTCCCGGGCGGCACGTTGGCGGCGCGGATCGGGCGGGGTCTCGCCCCTGGCGAGGCTCTGGCGATGGCGCGCGGCATTGCCCGGGGACTGCTCGCCGTGCATGGGCTCGGTGTGCTCCACCGCGACCTCAAACCGGGCAACGTGATGCTGCGTGCCGATGGTCAGCCGGCGCTGATCGATTTCGGTCTGGCCAAGGCAATGCGCAGTGAACAGGCGATCACCAGCCCGGGCATGATCTTCGGTACACCCTGGTACATGAGTCCCGAGCAGGGCCATGGCGCACCGATGGACGAGCGCGCCGACGGCTACAGCCTGGGCGTCATGCTGTTCGAGATGCTGACCGGCGAACGCCCGTTCCACGCGCGTACGCCCATGGCGCTGGTCTACCAGCATCGCAATGCACCCCGCCCGCCGCTGCCCCCGACGCTGGCCGATTACCAGCCGCTGGTCCACCGCATGATGGCGGCCGATCCCGCGGCGCGGTTCGAGTCGACCGCGCATCTGCTGATGGCGCTGGAGGCGGCCGCGTGAGCCTGTCGGCGCGCTCTGATCCTGTGGCGGTGAGCGTGCCGCCGGCGATTGCCGCCTTCCTGCCCGTGGCGACGCCCGAGGCCTGGGTGGCGCAGGCGCTGGAGGCGCTGCCCGTGCTGCTGCTGGATCACGCTGCCTGTGAGCAGAAGGCGGCTGCGACGGCGCTGGCGACCCTGCACCGCTACCCGCAGCACGACTGGCTGGTCGATCGCATGTCACGGCTGGCGCGCGAGGAGCTGCGGCATTTCGAGCAGGTGCGCGCGCTGATGCGTCGCCGCGGGGTGACGTGGCGTTCGCTGTCGGCGTCGCGCTACGCCGGCGGACTCAGGGCGGGGCTGCGCAGTGATGAGCCCGGACGCCTGGTCGATACCCTGCTGGTCGGTGCGCTGATCGAGGCACGCTCCTGCGAGCGCTTTGCACTGCTCGCGCCGCACCTGCCGGAGGAGATCGGCCGTTTCTACGCGGGCCTGCTGGCCTCCGAGTCACGACACTTCGAGAACTACCTGGCGATGGCCCGCCGGGTGGCCGATGCGGCGGAGATCGAAGGACGGCTGGCGGCACTGGCGGCCACGGAGGCGGAGCTTGTCACCCGTCCGGATCCGCAGTTCCGCTTCCATTCGGGCCCGCCGGCGGACGTGGCAGCCCCCTGAGCGCATAACCGCGCTCATCCCAGGTCAGTGCGCTGCCCTGGGTGTACCAGTCACCCAGCACGATACGCGTGGCCGGGGCTCCGTCGAGCTCCAGTCGATGCACGGCCGGCCGGTGCGTGTGGCCGTGCAGCAGGCAGTCCACCCCGTACTCCCGCAGGGCGGCGGCCACCGCCTCGGCGTTGACGTCCATGATCTCGGGGGGCTTGTCCGCGATCTCCGCCTGGCTGCGGGCGCGCAGCCGCGCGGCGAAACGCGTCCGAAGCGCCCGGGGCAGGGCGAGGAAGCTCCGCTGCACCAGCGCCTGGTGGAACACCCGACGCATGCGCTGGTAGGCCACGTCATCGGTGCAGAACAGGTCGCCGTGGCTGAGCAGCACGCGTTGGCCATGGATCTCGCGCACACAGGGATCTGGCAGCAGGGTGGCGCCGCAGGCCTCGGCAAACCGCCGCCCCAGAAGAAAATCCCGGTTGCCGTGCATGAGCGCCACGGCCGTGCCCGAGTCGTGCAGCCGGTGCACCGCAGCGGCGACGCGCTCACCGAGAGCACCGCCCATGTCGTCGCCCAGCCAGACCTCGAAGAGGTCGCCCAGGATGTAGAGATGACCGGCCCTGCCGTGCCACGACTCGATGAAGGTCTCGAACTGCGCGGTGATCTCCGGGCGGTCCGGGCTCAGGTGCAGGTCGGAGATGAACAGCCAGGTCAACGTGGCGCGGCAGGGTCAGCCGCCCTCGGGATCGAGCAGGCGCACCTCGCGGATGATCACCGGGGCCTGCGGGACGTCACGCTCGAACGGGCCACCGGAGGACGTGGCCACGTAGCCGATCTCATCGACCGTCTCCATCCCCCGCACCACGCTGCCGAACACCGCGTAGCCCCAGCGGGCCGGCTGCGGGTCGAGCGACACGTTGTCGACCAGGTTGAGGTAGAACTGGCTGTCGGCCGAGTGGGGCTCGTTGGTGCGTGCCATGGCGATGGTGCCGCGCCGGTTTGACAGGCCATTGCCCGATTCGTTGATGATCTGCGTCTCGACCGGTCGCAGGTCGAAGTCAGGCGTGTAGCCACCACCCTGGATGACGAAACCCTGGATGACGCGGTGGAAGATGAGCCCTTCGTAGTGGCCGTTCTCGACCAGTGCAAGGAAGTTTCGCACGGTGTGCGGCGCCCGTCGGCTGTCCAGTTCGACGGTGAAGCTGCCGAGCGTGGTGGTGAACTCCACCTGCGGGAAATTCGGCAGTTCGGTCTCGGCGGGCAGCGGGGTGGTCAGGGCCAGACTCAGGCCCAGGCTCAAGCCCAGGGTCAAGCCGAGCGTGGCAACGGTGGCGCGCAGGGGGCGTGAGGCGGCACGGGTCATGTCTCGAGCTCTCCGCAGGATGATGGACTCAGGATACCTGTGGCCGGGATTCGGCGACGTGCAGGGTGTTCTGCATCAGCATGGCGACGGTCATGGGGCCGACGCCGCCTGGTACCGGGGTGATCCATGCCGCCCGCTCGCGCGCCGTCTCGAAGACCACGTCCCCGACGAGGCGGCCGTCAGCCTGGCGGTTGATGCCCACATCCAGGACCACCGCGCCGGGCCGGATCCACTCGCCCGGCACCAGTCCGGCGCGGCCGACCGCCACCACCAGGATGTCCGCCATGCCGACATGGGTCTCGAGGTCGCGGGTGAAGCGATGGCAGATGGTGGTGGTTGCGCCGGCCAGCAGGAACTCCAGGGCCAGCGGCCGACCGACGTGGTTGGAGGCACCGACCACCACGGCGTGCTGGCCGCGCACCGGGATCTCGCAGCGGCGCAGCAGGGTGAGCACACCGTAGGGCGTGCAGGGCCGCAGCACCGGGATCCGTTGGGCGAGGCGCCCGACCGTGTAGGGGTGGAAACCGTCGACGTCCTTGGTGGGCAGGATGCGCTCGATCACTTTCACCTCGTCGATGTGCGAGGGCAGCGGCAGCTGGACGAGGATGCCGTCGACGTCCGGCCGTTCGTTGAGCGCATCGATCAGCGACAGCAGTTCCGCCTCGCTGGTGCTCGCCGGCAGGTCATGGTCGAAGGCAAGAATGCCGGTCTCCTCGCAGGCCCGCCGCTTGTTGCGCACATACACCTGCGACGCCGGATCGTCACCCACCAGCACCACCGCAAGCCCGGGCGCGCGCAACCCCCGCGCAAGCCTGGCACTCACCGCCGCGCCGATTTCCGCGCGCAGCGACGCCGCAATGGCCTTGCCGTCGATCAGCCTCGCGGTCATGCGCAGGGGTCTCCGTGAGCTGGAGGCGGGGGTGTACCCCGGGGGACGCGGCGATTCTCGCACGCACCCGGAGGGGCGACAAGGCGAGGACCGCCCCTGGGAATGCCCCTGGGAATTGACCTCGCGGGCCGGCGCGGCGTATATTTTCGGGCTTGACCTCTTGTGTCCTTGCAGGTGTCATGCTTGGTAGTGTGCCGGGCGCGCCCGCGCAGAGGGTGCGGGCCGAGGTGTTCAGGGTAAGGGCTCGGGGCATGGCGCAGTCTGGTAGCGCATCTGCTTTGGGAGCAGAGGGTCGGGGGTTCGAATCCCTCTGCCCCGACCAGCCTGCCTAAGCCGCTCGGGCACCACGCGCCGGGAAACACGAGGTCGGGATGACAGCTTTCGCTGAAGTCGTGCACGGCGCGATTTCTGCGGCACTCGGCGCCTGTAGCTCAACCGGATAGAGCATCGGCCTTCTAAGCCGAGGGTTGCAGGTTCGAGTCCTGCCAGGCGCGCCAGCTGTCATGCCGCGGCAGATTGCAGCCTATGGTGGGCGTAGCTCAGTTGGTAGAGCCCCGGATTGTGATTCCGGTCGTCGTGGGTTCGAGTCCCATCGTCCACCCCATCCGCCGCACCGGCACGCGCTGGGCCGTTAGCTCAATTGGCAGAGCAGTGGACTCTTAATCCATTGGTTGTAGGTTCGATTCCTACACGGCCCACCATTTCCTCCCATCAAATCAATACGCTGTCCGGGTTTCGATGCGCCGGGAAGGCCGCGGGAGTTGCTCGCCATCTGCCGGTTTCGTGCTCCGGGTCACCCTGTTCTACTGTCTTCGAGCCTGCGGGCCGGGCTATAATGGTGGTTTGACTGCGGCGCGCGCGGACGATGCGAAAGTGGCGGAATTGGTAGACGCGCTGGGTTTAGGTCCCAGTGGGGCAACCCGTGAGAGTTCGAGTCTCTCCTTTCGCACCAGGCCCTCAGCAGGCGCCGCGACTGGCGAGCACAACGTTCAGGCAAATTAACGATTGGGGCAAGTGATGCAGGTGTCGGTGGAAACCAGCTCCGGGCTGGAGCGGACCTTGAAAGTCGCGGTTCCGGCGGAGGAGATCGAGAAGCAGGTGGCCAGCCGCCTGACCGAGGTCGCCCGGACCGCCAGGATCAAGGGGTTCCGGCCGGGCAAGATCCCGCGCAAGGTGGTGGAGAAGCGCTACGGCGGCCAGGTGCGCCAGGAAGTGCTCTCCGAGGTGCTGCAGCGCAGCTACGCTCAGGCCCTGCAGCAGGAAAATCTGAATCCCGCCGGCGGACCGCAGATTCGCACCGACCAGGCAGGCCCCGGCAAGGATTTCGAGTTCACGGCCACCTTCGAGGTGTTCCCGGACATCCAGCTGCCGAAGATCGAGGGCCTGGCCGTCGAGCGGCCCGAGGTCGAGATCACCGACGCCGACGTCGACGACATGCTCGAGCGTCTGCGGGGCCAGCGTGCCACCTGGGAGCCCGTGGAGCGCGCCTCGGCGGAGGGTGACCAGGTCACGGTGGACTTCGTCGGGCGGATCGACGGCGAAACCTTCAAGGGCGGGGAGGGTCGCCAGATCCCCGTGGTCCTCGGCGAAGGCACGATGCTCGAGGACTTCGAAAAGGGGCTCTACGGGGTGAACGCGGGTGACGAGGTCACCGTCCCGGTCAGCTTCCCGGATGACTACCGCAACGAGGAGCTGGCAGGCAAGCAGGCCGAGTTCACGGTCAATGTCACGGCCGTGGCCGAGCATCGCCTGCCGGAAGTCGACGAGGATTTCGCCCGTCAGTTCGGCATCGAGGATGGCAGCCTCGAGCAGCTTCGCAGCGAGGTTCGCGAGAACATGCAGCGCGAGCTCGACGAGCGCATCCGCCAGAAGCTCAAGACGCAGGTGCTCGACCGGCTGGTCGAGCACAACCCGGTGGAGCTCCCGCGCGCGCTGGTCGACCAGGAAATCGCCGCCCTGCAGCAGGAGGCCATGCGCCGGATGGGCCTGGACGATCCGGCCAAGGCGCCGCCGGCGGAGACGTTCCGCGAAGGGGCGGTGCGTCGCGTGCACGTCGGGCTGCTGATCAACGAGCTGATCAGCACGCAGGACATCCAGTTGGACCGGGCGCGCGTAGACGCTCATATCGAGGATCTCGCGGCCAACTACGACCAGCCGGAGGAAATCATCAAGGTCTACCAGAGTCAGCCGCGGCTGAGGAATCAGGTCGAGATGGTGGTGCTGGAGGAACAGGTCACCGACTGGCTGGTGGAGCGCGGTGAAGTCACCGCTGTGCCGGCCGAGTTTAAGGCCTTCATGGAGGCCTGATTGCGGCCGGCACGGCTGGCGCGATCCCCGTCAACACGAATCATGGAGACACCGATGCAGACCCAGGCGCTCAATCTCGTGCCGATGGTGGTGGAACAGACCGCGCGGGGCGAGCGCGCCTATGACATCTACTCGCGCCTGCTCAAGGAGCGGGTGATCTTCGTGGTCGGCCCGGTCGAAGACCACATGGCCAACCTGGTGGTGGCCCAGCTGCTGTTCCTCGAGTCGGAAAACCCCGACAAGGACATCCACCTCTACATCAATTCGCCCGGTGGCGTGGTTACCTCGGGGCTGGCGATCTACGACACCATGCAGTTCGTCAAGCCCGATGTCAGCACCATCTGTGTCGGCCAGGCCGCCAGCATGGGCGCGGTGCTGCTTGCCGGTGGCACCAAGGGCAAGCGTTACTGCCTGCCGCACTCGCGCATGATGATTCACCAGCCGCTGGGGGGCTTCCAGGGCCAGGCCTCGGATATCGACATCCACGCCAAGGAAGTGCTGGCGGTCCGCGACCGGCTGAACCGGATTCTCTCCGAGCACACCGGCCAGCCGATCGAGCAGATCGCGAAAGACACCGACCGCGACAACTTCATGGGCGGACAGCAGGCCGTCGACTACGGATTGATCGACCGGGTGCTCGATCGCCGTGTCCAGGCCCCGGCCGCCGCCCTCCCCGGGAGCTCAAGCTGAAGATAATCAGCAGCTTGCGCATTTTCCCCTGCGGCGTGTTTTTGCGCCGCGACAGGCTCCCGTGCTATATACGGAATCGTGACCGGCACGCCCAGGCGACCGGGTCCGGCTGCTGCACCCCAGAGGATTGGTTATGAGTGACGACTCCCGCGGCAAGAGCGACGACGGAAAGCTCCTGTACTGCTCATTCTGCGGCAAGAGCCAGCACGAAGTGCGCAAGCTGATCGCCGGCCCCTCGGTGTTCATCTGCGACGAGTGCGTCGAGCTCTGCAACGACATCATCCGCGAGGAGCTTGAGGAGCGGGCCGACAAGGGCCGCGACCGCCTGCCGCCGCCGCAGGAGATCAAGGCCGTTCTGGACGAATACGTCATCGGCCAGCAGCGTGCCAAGAAGGTGCTCTCCGTCGCTGTCTACAACCACTACAAGCGCCTCGAGAACCGCGGGCGCGACAAGGGTGGCAAGTCCGGCCGCGAGGAAGTGGAACTCGCCAAGAGCAACATCCTGCTGATCGGCCCTACCGGCTGCGGCAAGACCCTGCTCGCCGAGACGCTCGCCCGACTGCTGAACGTCCCGTTCACCATCGCCGATGCCACCACGCTGACCGAAGCCGGTTACGTGGGCGAAGATGTCGAGAACATCATCCAGAAGCTGCTGCAGAAGTGCGACTACGACGTCGAGAAGGCGCAGACCGGCATTGTCTACATCGACGAGATCGACAAGATCTCGCGCAAGTCCGACAACCCCTCGATCACCCGCGACGTCTCGGGCGAGGGCGTGCAGCAGGCGCTGCTCAAGCTCATCGAGGGCACGATCGCCTCGGTACCGCCACAGGGAGGGCGCAAGCACCCGCAGCAGGAGTTCCTGCAGGTCGACACGGGCAATATCCTGTTCATCTGCGGCGGCGCGTTTGCCGGCCTGGAGAAGATCATCCTCAACCGCTCCACCAAGAGCGGCATCGGTTTCGTGGCCGAGGTCAAGAGCAGCGATGAGAACGTCAACGCCTCGCAGCTGTTCCACGAGGTCGAGCCCGAGGATCTCATCAAGTTCGGCCTGATCCCCGAGTTTGTCGGCCGGCTGCCCGTGGTCGCCACGCTCGAGGAACTCGACGAGGACGCGCTGATCACCATCCTGGTCGATCCGAAGAACGCGTTGACCAAGCAGTACCGGCGCCTGTTCGAGATGGAAGGCGTGGAGCTCGAGTTCCGGGAGGATGCGCTGCGCGCGGTCGCGCGCAAGGCCATGATCCGCAAGACCGGCGCGCGCGGGCTGCGCACCATTCTGGAGAACGTGCTGCTCGACACCATGTACGACCTGCCGTCGATGCGCAACGTCACCAAGGTGGTGATCGACGATGCCGTGGTCAACGGCGAGACCAGCCCGTACCTGATCTACCAGTCCGAGGAACCGCAGGTTGCGGGTGCCGAGGACGCGCGGCGTTCCAGCCTGCAGTAGCGGCCTGCCACGGGTGGCCGGACGCTGCCCTTGAAACCCGGGCCCGGCGTCCTCATATCCGACTCCATGCCGGCCTGTTGGCCCGCGCCCGACGCTAGCGGAGGATTGCACCGTGACTGAACTCACCCAAGCCCCTGGTCCCCAGGGCACGCCCGTCCTGCCGCTGCGCGACGTGGTGGTCTACCCCCACATGGTGATCCCGCTGTTCGTCGGCCGGGAGAAATCCATTATGGCGCTCGACAGCGCCATGAAGTCGGGCAAGGAAGTGCTGCTTGTCGCTCAGAAGCAGGCAGACGTCGACGATCCCGGTGTGGACGACCTCTACGAAGTCGGTACCATCGCCACCATCCTTCAGCTGCTCAAGCTCCCCGACGGCACGGTGAAGGTGCTGGTCGAGGGCGGCGCGCGCGCGGCCATCACCCGGTTCCACGAGGAAGACTTCTTCAGCGCGGAAGTCCGCCGCCTCGAAGAGGATGAAGACTACGACGAGCGCGAGATCGACGTGCTCACCCGTTCGGTGGTCACGCAGTTCGAGCAGTACGTCAAGCTGAACAAGAAAGTCCCGCCGGAAATCCTCACCTCGCTTTCGGGCATCGACCAGCC
>SKYU01000026.1 GCA_007127715.1 Gammaproteobacteria bacterium
ATCGGTCCGGGCGGGCTGGTCGACGGGCCGGGTGGGCGGGCCGGCATCCGGGTGAGCCGGCGCGAGGAATACCGCCGGGCCGTCATTACCCGCGCTGACGTGGCCCGGCTCACGATCGCCTCGCTGACAGAGCCCGGCGCCCTGAACAAGAGCTTCGCTGTGGTGAACGACGATACGCTCGCGCCCGACGACTGGGTGTCGCAGCTCCGCCGCCTGCCCACCGATTGAGGGGCCCGCAGGACTTCCATGGCCGACCTCGCCCGGATACGTATCTTCCGAAGTTACTGATTTAAAAGCCCCTGGCGGGCTTGTCGATCCTGGTGCTCGGGTTTAGATTGACTCTCGGGGGAGAGGGTCTCGCGCTCATCCGGTGCTGCACGCCAGCCCCGGGCCGTCTCATGACAGGGGAGAATCAAATGTCTGATACACCGAACGTCATCCGCGCGTCGGTCCGGCGCCTGCTGGCCGTCTCGGCCGCCGCCGCCATCCCGCTCGTCGCCATGCCCGGCCTGGTGCACGCCCAGCAGCCGGGGGCTCGGGCGCTCGAAGAGATTGTGGTCACCGCGCGACGTGCGGAGGAAACGCTGCAGGAGGTACCGCTGTCGATCAGTGCCTTCACGGCACAAGACATCGAGGATGCCGGGCTGCGTTCGGTGGAGGATCTGGCGCTGCAGACGCCCGGATTCTCGTTTCGCTCCGCGTTCGGTCGTACCGGCGATCGCCCGGTGATCCGCGGTCAGTCGAATATCCTGGGCGAGCCCAATGCCTCGTTCTTCATCGATGGGGTGTTCGTATCGGGCTCGATCAGTGGCTACGATCTCGACAACCTGGAACGCGTGGAAGTCATCCGCGGTCCCCAGTCGGCGCTGTTCGGTCGCAGGACCTTCGCCGGTGCGATCAACTACATCACCCGGCAGCCGACGAACGAGCTGGAGGGCCAGGCGAACGCGACGGTCGGTGCGCGTGGGCTGTTCGAGACCGGCTTGTCGTTGCGTGGTCCCATCATCGACGACCAGCTGCTCTTCCAGGTGAATGCGCGCTACTTCGAGCGCGACGGCCACTACACCAACGACGTGACCGGTCAGCGTGACGTCGGTGGGCAGGAAAGCCGATCGGTCGGCGGTACGCTGTACTGGCTGCCCACCGACAACTTCGAAGCGCGGCTCCGCTTCAACTGGACGCGAAACGACGACGAGCATTTTCCGATCGTGCGTATCGGTTCGGCCCTGAACAACTGCTTCCTGCCGAATATCGTCGCCCCACCGTTCACGGCGGAAACCCGTACCCGTGGCTACTTCTGCGGTTCGGCCCCACGGCCTGACACGGTCGCCATCAACACCGATGGCTTCGAGGCCGCGGGTTGGAGCGCCGGCCTGATCCGCGAGGCCTTCCGCTACAGCCTGGTGCTGGACTGGACGCTGGCCGATTACCAGCTGACTTCCGTCACCGCCTACAACGAGAACACCATCTTCAGCGCGGTCGACCAGGACTATTCCGGTATCCGTGGCTTTGGCGGCGCTTTCGAGACGCTGACCTATACCAAGGACGCCAAGGACTACAGTCAGGAACTGCGCATCATGTCGCCGCGGGATGAGCGCTTCCGCTGGCTGGGTGGTGTCTACTACTACAAGGAAAAACCGGGCAATCAGTTCACCGGCAATCTTGCCGGCACGATCGGCACGGGCGTACAGGCCACGCTGACCCCGCAGGCGACTGGCGTCGAACTGGAAAACAATGCCGTGTTCGGCATGGTCGAGTTCGACGTCACCGACCAGTTCACCCTCACTGCAGAGGCCCGTTACGCACGCGACAAGCTGAGCCTGGATGGTCAGTCGAATTTCGTGCTGAACAACGCGGCCGAGCCGGGCAGCGAGTCCTGCGTCACGACGCCGACGGAGGCGGGTACCTTCAATCTCGTCTGCACCAACGCGTTCTCGTTCAACGAGACCTTCAGCAACTTCCTGCCAAGGCTGACGGCCACCTACCTGCTCAACGAGGATGTCACGCTCTACGGCCTCTGGGCACGTGGCAACAAGCCGGGTGGCATCAACAGCAGCGTGGAGAACGCACAGACCGTTCCGCAGCGTCGCGCCGAACTGGCGCAGCTGGGGCTGCGCCAGTTCGACGAAGAAGAGGCCGACACCTTCGAGCTGGGTGTGAAGACGACCTTCGCGGAAGGCCGCGGGCTGTTCAACGTCGCACTCTACTACATCGACTGGTCCAACCAGCAGCTGACCGAGACGCAGGCGGTCGACCGCGAGGGCGGTGGCCAGTTCATCACTTCCTACATCGCGAATCTGGGCAAGAGCGAGGTCAAGGGACTGGAGGCGGAGTTCCGCTATGTGCTGAACGACTTCTGGACCGTCCGTGCCGCCTACGCCTATCAGGACGCAGAGATCAAGGAGTATTTCAGTTCGGACCAGGCGGACCTGTTCTTCCCGGGGCCATACACCAACCCGTGTGACGGGCCCTGCGAGGCGGCATGGCGTGCCGCTGGAGACACCAGTGGCAACCGGCTGCCGCTGGTGCCCCGGCACCAGGCATCTTTGTCAGCCACGTTCCGGTTGGGCACGGACAACCTGATTGCCGGGTCGGAGTACTTCTTCCGCATGGACTACAGCTATGAGGGCACGCGTTACGCGCAGGTCCACAACCTGATCGACACCGGCAGTGCGAACATCTGGAACTTCCGCACTGGGTTCGATGCGGAGAACTGGACCTTCTCGGTGTTCGTCAACAACGCCTTCAATGACAACACGCCCGCCGGTGTGCTGCGTTACGTCAACCCCGCGGCGTTTATCAACGTGCCAGCTCAGCCGCCGCTCCCGGGGCGGCAGACGACCAACGTGCGCGACTTTGCAATCACCCCGCCGCTCAAGCGTCAGGTGGGCGCGAGTCTCGTGTACCGGTTCTGATCCGGCATCTCGGCACTGCGCCAGACAGACGGGCCCGGGTAGAAGTCCCCGGGCCCGTTCTTGTAAAGGTAGGCTGATCCGTCGTTTCGGGCTCAGTGCGCCTCGTCCCAGTTCGCGCCGTGGCGTGCATCGACGCGCAGCGGCACCTTCAGCTCCGCGGCGGCTTCCATCCGCGTGGCAAGGGCTTCTGCCAGTTCGTCGGC
>SKYU01000078.1 GCA_007127715.1 Gammaproteobacteria bacterium
CAAGATGTACACCGCGCTGTGCATGGAGCGGGAAATGCGTGCCCGGGGACTGAAGGCGACGTTCCGGGCCACCGGGCAGACCGGTATCCTCATCACCGGAGATGGTGTGCCGCTGGATGCCGTGATCGCGGACTTCATGGCCGGATCGATCGAATGGCTGACGCCGGACAACGATCCTGACCACTGGGACCTCATCGAGGGCCAGGGCAGCCTGTTCCATATCAGTTACTCGGGCGTGACCCTGGCACTGATCCACGGCGGTCAGCCGGATGCGCTGATCCTCAGCGATGAGCCCACCCGTAGTCATATGCGTGGGTTGCCAGGCTATCCGCTGCCGTCGCTGGAGGCGCTGCGTGACATGACCCTGGCTGCGGCCAGGATCGCCAATCCCGCCTGTGTGGTGGCGGGTGTGTCGGTGAACACGCGGGCGCTGGACGAAGCGGCGGCGCGTGCCCACCTGACGGAAGTCGAGGATCGCCTGGGGCTGCCGGCGACCGATCCCTACCGCTTCGGTGCAGGAAGACTGGTCGATGCGCTCGCCACGCTTTGAGTCGTCGCGTATCGCGCACTCGGCCATGATGAACATCCAGGAAGAGCGTTATCCGCTCGCCGAGACCTTCACGATTTCGCGGGGCGCGAAGACCGAGGCGCATGTGGTGACGGTGGAGCTGACACGTGACGGCATCACCGGGCGAGGGGAATGCGTGCCCTACGCGCGTTACGGGGAAACCCTCGATTCCGTTATTGATCAGCTGGCGGCGCTGCCCGCCGACATCGGCCGCGACAGTCTGCAGCAGCGCCTGCCTGCAGGTGCTGCACGCAACGCGCTCGACTGCGCGCTGTGGGATTGGGAAGCCAGGCGCACCGGCACCCGGGTCTGGAGGCTCGCGGGGCTGCCCGAACCCGGACCGCTCGTCACCGCCTACACGCTCTCGCTGGATACCCCCGAGCGGATGCAAGCGGCCGCTGCCCGCCATGCGACCCGACCGCTGCTGAAAATCAAGCTGGGGTCGGCGGATGACATGGCGCGGCTGGAAGCGGTGCGACGCGGCGCCCCCGACGCCACCATCATCGTCGATGCCAACGAGGGCTGGACGGCTGATCTGTATGCCGAACTGGCACCCCACCTCGTGCGCCTGGGCGTAGCCATGGTGGAACAGCCCCTGCCCGCCGACGAAGACGAGCCTCTGGCCGATATGTCTCGTCCTTTGCCGGTCTGCGCAGACGAAAGCTGTCATGACCGCTCGAGCCTGCCGGCCCTTGCCGGAAAATATGACATGATCAACATCAAGCTGGACAAGACAGGCGGGTTGACCGAGGCCTTGGCACTGCGCGCGCAGGCGCAGGCGATCGGCTACCGCCTGATGGTGGGATGCATGGTGGGTACTTCGCTTTCGATGGCGCCAGCCGTAGTGCTTGCCCAGGGCGCAGAAGTGGTCGATCTCGACGGCCCACTGCTGCTTGCCCGCGACCGTACACCAGGGCTGCGCTACGACGCCGAAGGTGTGCACCCGCCCGACGCCAGCCTCTGGGGATAGTTGCCGCCATGAGTCGCAGTGTCTACGTCAATGGCGCTTTCGTTCCTGAAGCCGAGGCCAGGGTGTCGGTCTTCGACCGTGCCTTTCTGATGGGCGACGGGGTCTACGAGGTCACGAGTGTGCTCGATGGGCGACTGGTGGACTTCGACGGGCATCTCGCGCGCCTGCAGCGCTCCTGCGATGAGCTGTCACTGCCCAACCCCTACGACCGCGACCGCTGGCTGGCGATCCATCGGGAGGCAGTGGCGCGTAACGGCCTCATCGATGGCATGGTTTACCTGCAGGTCACCCGCGGCAGCTCGGGCGACCGCGACTTCCTGTGGCCGGCTCCTGGGCAGTGCCCACCCACCGTCGTGCTGTTCACCCAGTCGAAACCGGGGTTGGCGGACAACCCCGCCGCGCGTTCCGGAATCCGGGTGATCTCGCTGGACGATCTACGTTGGGGGCGGTGTGACATCAAGACCGTACAGCTGCTCTATGCGTCCTGGGCGAAGACGCAGGCCAGGCAGGCCGGGTGCGACGATGCCTGGCTGGTCCAGGATGGCATGGTGACCGAGGGCGCCTCGAGCAACGCCTACATCGTGAAGGACGGGCGCATCGTCACCCGCCAGCTCTCGCGCGCCATCCTGCACGGCATCACCCGTACCGCAGTCCTGAGGCTCGCAGCCGAGCAGGCCCTGGAGGTCGAGGAGCGTCCCTTCAGTCTCGCCGAAGCGCAGGCCGCCGATGAGGCCTTCATCACTTCGGCCTCCATGTTCGTGACCCCGGTGATCGAGATCGATGGGGTACCCGTCGGTACCGGGCGTCCTGGGGCGTTTGTTGCCCGTCTGCGCGAGATCTATGTCGGGGAGATGCGCGAGGCGGCGATCTGATACGTTCCGTCCGTCCCAGCGCTCGACACCCTTCAGCCTGGATGCACGCTCGCTTCCAGATTCTGCTCCGGCAAACTTCGCTCTATCCATGCGCAGGCGACCAGATCGCCCGTTACGTTGACTGTGGTGCGGCACATGTCGAGGATGCGATCGACCCCCAGGATCAGGGCGATACCCGAGGCCGGTACCCCGACGGTGGCCAGGATCATCGCGAGAATGACGATGCCCACACCAGGGCTTGCCGGAGCGCCAATCGATGCGCCGACGGTGGTCAGCACGATCAGTGCCAGTTGTCCGGTGGTGAGCTCGATGCCGAACACCTGTACGAGGAAGATGGTCGCCACGCACTGGTAGGCCGCGGTGCCGGCCATGTTGACCGTGGCGCCCAGAGGAATGACGAAGCGCGCGATCGCCTTGCGGACCTGCAGCTTCTCTTCCGCCACCTTGATGGACAGTGGCATGACGGCTGCACTCGAGCTGGTCGCAAACGCGAGCAGCAGCACCTCACGGCTTGCCGCGAGGAAGCGCAGCGGGCGCAGTCCGGCGAGGCTCCACGCCAGCAGGGTATAGGTGATCAGCAGGATCGCCAGCGCGACCAGCACGGTGCCCACATACGCCGACATGCCCAGCAGGGCTTCCAGCCCGATTCGAATGGTGATCTGGGCGAGCAGGCCGAATACCGCCGCGGGCGCGATGA
>SKYU01000069.1 GCA_007127715.1 Gammaproteobacteria bacterium
CGCGAGGCGGCTACGGCGTGAACGTATCTTGATGATCCGCCCGGCCGGCATCGACCGGTGGGGGGATTGACTGTTCGGCGTCCGCGCTTGATGCGGGGCCAAGGCCACCACTGGGGGAAACATCTATGCTTCGTCTGTCACCTAAGCCTATCGTCGGCGCCGTCGCTCTGGCGCTTGGAACCACCAGCATGGCCAGCCTTGCTCAGGAGGGCGAGCAGAGACGCGAGCTCGGCCAACTCGAGGAGATCGTGGTTACCGGCACCATGCGGCAGGCGTCGCAGCAGGACGTGCCGATCGCCATCTCGACCGTGACCGAGGCCGACCTCGCCCGTACGTTCGTCAACGACGTTCGCGCGCTGGACCGGATTACGCCAGGCCTGGTGCTGTCGGCCCCGGCGGGATTCAACGCCACCGGTGGCGGCATGCGCGGCACCGGCACGAACATCATCCTGGTGACCCAGGATGCTCCTGTCAGCTTTCTGATGGACGAGTTCGCGCTGAGCCACGTCACCTCCCAGTTCCTGACCCTCTTCGATGTCCAGCAGATCGAGGTCTATCGTGGCCCGCAGGGCACGCTGTTCGGCAAGAACAGCACGGGCGGTGTAATCTCGATCACCTCCAAGCGCCCCGTGATGGATGAGTTCAGTGCCGACTTCGAGGTCGGTTACGGGCAGTACCGCAATGGCGCAGGCAATCGGACGGTCAAGGCTGCGCTCAATATTCCGTTCGCGGAGAATCTGGCATTCCGGCTCGCGTCGATCTACGACCAGAGTGATGGCTACTACAAGGCGGACAAGGCCACAGCGACTTTCCCTGACCAGGTGCCCTTGTGGGGTTTATTCGGCATTCCGGAAGGCACGCTCCCTCCTGAAGAGGTTGACCTGGCGGTCGCCGGTAATGGCCGGCGGCTCGGTGGCAAGGACGTTATGGCCACCAAGGCCAAGCTTCTTTGGGAGCCTACCGAAAATTACAGTGCATACCTGATTTTCGAGAATGTGCGTGACCGGTCGGACTCGCCGCCGGGGGTGAACGAGAGTTCCGAGACCGATCTGCTGACCCTGCTCGGGTTCCCTGGAATCCAGCTGGCAGGGCAGCGAGATGTATTCAGCACTCTGATCACCGGTAACGATGATATCCGCATGGACGCCGGCCATCGTGTCGATGCCAACGGTCTGTACCTCACCCAGACTCTCGCGCTCGGTGCGGGTGAGATCACCTCCATTACCGGCTATCGCGAGGAGCGCCAGCGGTTGCCGAGCACCTATACCGGCGAGGCGTTCCGGACGTTGTTCGACTCGAGTCGACATACCGAACGCTACACGTTCCAGCAGGAGCTTCGATTCGCATCGTTGCTGGATGGCCCGTTCAACTTCGTGCTCGGCGCAAACTACTTTAAGGATAGCTTCAACTTCAGGAGCTTCTACCAGGTCGGGCTGACGACCCTCATTCCGGTGTTCGACCCGGAGACCGGCGGTTTCGTCCGCGCCGATGGGCGGGTGAACCTCGATACCCGGGATCTGCGCGACTACCAGCTGCAGGGCACGGAACAGGATCGCGACGAGTATGCGCTGTTTTTGGATGGTACGTTTGAAGTCACCGACAGGCTTAACCTGACCGCCGGTGTCCGGTTCAGCCGTGATGAAAAGGATTATGTCCGTTTCGTCGACGGCGGCGGGCTGTGCTCCGATCTCACGGAGCCCCAGGACATCATCTTCGTCGATGGCGTCTGTCGCGATGTGCGCTCCCAGATGATCAGCCGTGCAGGTATCTCCGCACGGGAGTGGGACGGCAACAGTGTGCCGCTACCGCCAGAGAATTTCGGTGTCTTCCTCAATGCCAGCGACAGCTGGAACGAAACAACATGGCGGACCGTGTTGGACTATCGGCTGGGTGATGACCAGATGGTCTACCTGAGCTACGCCACCGGTTTCCTGTCGGGCGGATTCTCGGAAACCTGCGCCACGGTCGAATTTTGCTCGTATGATCCCGAGACCAACGACAACATCGAGATCGGTTACAAGGCCGACCTGCTGGATGCCAGGCTGCGTCTGAATATCGCCGCCTTCCGGACGCAGTACGATGACCTACAGCGTGCTGTCGTAGCGCCGTATGTCGCCGCGGACGGCTCCAACCAGCAGGAAACCGTGACGGTCAACACCGGCCGCTCCGAAGTGAAGGGCATCGATGTCGAGGCCATTTGGGTGCCCACCGATAACTGGCGGATCACCGCTGCGGTCAACTGGCTCGACCACAAGTACAAGCGCGGTGTCCTGCCGGCCCTGCGCGGCGCTGGCGAGGAGATTTCTCTGCTCGACTTCGATGTGCCGTTTTCACCGGAGTGGAAGCTGATGGGCAGTGCCGCCTACGAGTTCGGGCTGCGGAACGGTCAGAGGGTCACGCTCACCGGCGCGGCGAACTATCAGTCCAAGGCAGAGACCGACGTGTTCAATGCACCGGGCACGCAGATGGATTCGCGTACGCTGGTGGATGTGTCAGCGACGCTGCATGATCGCCGCGATCGCTGGGCACTCACAGGCTACATCTCCAACCTTACGGACGAGACCTATCGGTTCTCCGCCTTGCCTGTTGCCGGGTTGTGGAACTTCACGAACTACGGTCCGCCGCGCTCGTACGGGGTGACGCTGTCCGTACGATTCGAGTAGGCGGGCGGGCCCCGGACTCGGAGACGGCGAATTCCGCGGGTCGAGTTGGTGACTGTGGCGCCTGCTCGGCCCGGGGCTCCGCCAGATGACAACCGAGGTGCCGGCAGACCGTTTTGTTTTCCCTCGACACTGGGAGTGGCAGTTCCATGCGTTACGAACCCCCCGAACGCGCCCGTGAACTCGGCGGGCTTCGTCTTGTACTCACCGTCGGCGTCCCCGCCCCGTGGGGCGAGGCGGCCAAGGCGCTGTGCCATGTCCGCAAGATCGAATACACGCCGGTGGCACAGCTGGCCGGGGAGCCGAACGACGCGCTCTACGAGTGGACCGGCGTGCGCAACGCGCCGGTCGCCGTCTGGCAGGACGAGCCGCCGCGGGTGGGCTGGCTCGATACCCTCATGTTGATCGAGCGCATCGGTACCGGCCCCTCGCTGCTGC
>SKYU01000018.1 GCA_007127715.1 Gammaproteobacteria bacterium
ACCCTCGGCGGCTATTTCGGGCTGCTGTTCCTGACCCACATCACCCGTAATTCGGCCATGGGGCTGGTAAGTGTCTTTGCGCTGACGGGCTTCATGGGGCTGACGCTCGGGCCGCTGCTTTCGGCCTACCTGACCATGGTGCCCAATGGCGGCCAGGTGATCGCCTCTGCGCTGGGCACGACCGGCCTTGCCTTCGTCGGCCTGTCGGCCTACGCCCTGGTGTCAGGCAAGGACTTCAGCTTCCTGCGCGGTTTCGTGATCGTCGGTGTGTTTGCGCTGCTCGGGGTCATCCTCGCCAGTCTTTTCTTCGATCTGTCCGCGTATGCCTCGGTCATCTCGGCCGGCATCATCCTCCTGATGGGCGCGCTGATCCTGTTCCAGACCGGTCAGATCGTGCACGGCGGGGAGACCAACTACATCATGGCCACCGTCACCCTGTACGTGAGCATCTACAACATCTTCATCAGCCTGCTCCAGCTGTTCGGCATGGCGGGCGACGACTGAGCGACCCCGGCCCCCGGCCTGGCCGCAGCGAAACCCCGCATCACGCGGGGTTTCGTCTTTAGGGGCCACGCTGCAGGCCGGCGGCCCGCGAGGTGAGCAGGAGAGCGATGATGGACGCGGAGTTCTGGCACGAGCGTTGGCGGGAAAACCGGATCGGGTTTCATCTCGAAGCGCCCAACCCCCAGCTGCTGGCACACTGGCCTGCCCTGGAGGTGCCCGTGCCGGCACGCGTGCTCGTACCGCTGTGCGGCAAGAGCGTGGATCTGGAGTGGCTGCGTGAACGCGGCCATGACGTGGTCGGGATCGAACTGAGCCCCATCGCGGTCGAGGCCTTTTTCGACGAGCATGCCCTGCCCGCCCGGCGCGAGGTGACCGGCGAGCTGGTCATCTGGCACGCGCCCGGTATCAGCATCTACTGCGGTGATGTCTTCACCATAGACGCCGAGCGCCTTGGTCGCGTCGACGCACTCTACGACCGCGCCGCGCTCATCGCCCTGCCCCCGGAGCTGCGCCCGCGCTACATGGCCCACCTCGCGGCCCTGCTGCCGACCGGGGCCATCGGTCTGCTGCTCACGCTGGATTACGCGCAGGCGCAGATGGCGGGGCCGCCGTTCGCGGTGCCGGATGACGAGGTACGGCAGCTGAGCGGCGAACGCTGGCAGTCCACACCGCTGGGCGCACCCCGTGATGCGCTGGCCGACAACCCGCGCTTCGCGGAGGTCGGCCTGACCGGCATCAAGGAGCAGGCCTGGCGGCTGGACCGGCTCGGCTGAATCAGCCCCCGCCGAGGCGATCCCGGCCGCCGAGGTAGGGCCGCAGCACCCGCGGCACCTCGATGCTGCCGTCCTCGCGCTGGAAATTCTCCAGTACGGCAACCAGCGCGCGGCCGGCCGCCACGCCTGAGCCGTTCAGCGTGTGCAGCAGCTCCGGCCTGCCCGTCTCCGGGTTACGCCAGCGCGCCTGCATGCGCCGCGCCTGGAAGTCCTCGAAGTTGCTGCACGAGGAGATCTCGCGGTATTTCTGCTGACCGGGCAGCCAGACTTCAAGGTCGTAGGTCTTGGCCGCACCGAAACCGATGTCGCCGCTGCACAGCGTCATCACGCGGTAGGGCAGTTCCAGCAGCTCCAGCACGCGGCAGGCGTGGCCGGTCAGGGTCTCCAGCGCCTCATAGGAGTGTTCCGGCGGCACCAGGTGGACCAGTTCGACCTTCTCGAACTGGTGCTGACGCACCATGCCGCGGGTGTCGCGACCGTAAGAGCCGGCCTCGGAACGGAAGCATGGCGTATGCGCCGCCAGCTGCAGCGGCAGTTCGGTGGCTTCGAAAATACGCTCACGCG
The DNA here is from genome assembly GCA_007127715.1 of Gammaproteobacteria bacterium. Lineage (GTDB taxonomy): Bacteria > Pseudomonadota > Gammaproteobacteria > Steroidobacterales > PWYM01 > PWYM01. Next base: position 1,842 of record SKYU01000018.1, read on the forward strand.
CGAGATTGGTCAGCGGCACTTCCGCCGTGGGAATCAGGAAATAGTCGTGCTCACCCTCCAGCGCGAACAGGTCCTCGGCGAACTTGGGCAGCTGCCCGGTGCCCTGCAGCGCGCGGCGGTGGGCGATATAGGGCACGTAGCATTCCACGTACCCGTGCTCCCGCGTGTGCAGGTCCAGCATGAACTGGATCAGGGCCCGGTGCAGAGCAGCCAGCTCCCCCTGCATGACGGCAAACCGCGCCCCGGCAATCCGCCCGGCCGCCTCGAAATCAAGCTGCCCCAGATCCTCGCCCAGCGCCACGTGATCCTTCGGCTCGAAGTTGAAGTCCGGCGGCTCGCCCCAGCGGCGGATCTCGACGTTGTCCTCTTCCCCCGCACCGTCCGGGACGCTGTCGTGCAGCAGATTCGGCAGCCCCAGCAAAAGATCCTCGAGTGCGGCCTGGACCGTCTGGAGTTCGGCATCGGCGGCCTTGAGCGCTTCGCCGAGCCGCCCGACGTCGCCCAGCAGCGGGGCGATGTCTTCGCCCCGGGCCTTGGCCTGGCCTATCGCCCTGGAGCGGGCGTTACGCTCGTTGCGCAGCTCCTCCGCGCGCACCTGTACGGCCTTGCGGCGCGCCTCCAGCGCATTGAAGCCGTCCACATCCAGCGCCATGCCACGGCGCGCCAGGTTGGCCGCCACGGCTTCGATATCCTGTCTGAGTCTTTTGGGGTCCAGCATGTCCACTCCGCTCGGCCGCCGCAGCGGCGTGACCGGCGCCTGACGCGCCGGGCGCGAAGATAACGCGGATCGGCACCGCGGTCGAATGGCGGGCGATCCGCCGACCGCGGCAGCCGGAATGACTTGCGCCGCCCCCCGGGCATGCTAGCGTATCGAGCAGGACGGAATTCCGCGCGTGCTCGATGGCTCGCGCCCTGCATGGAGGCGAGGACAGATGCCAGTCCCCTGTTTCACCGGCGAGCCCCCCCGCGGCGGTTTGGCGCTCATGCGGCAGCTGCCGCTGGCCGTGGCCTGTGCGGGTGGACTGCCCCTGCAGGCTCTCGCGGCGGACGACGAGACCCTCGAACAGATCGAGGTCACCGCCCAGCGCCTCGCACGGGACCTGCTGGAGACACCCGGGGCGCTCAGCGTGGTCGACGCGCTGGATGCCGGCCAGGCCCGCCAGCATCTTCAGCTCGACGAGAGCCTCAACCGCGTGCCCGGCGTCTTTCTGCAGAACCGCTACAACTTCGCGCAGAACGTCAGG
>SKYU01000071.1 GCA_007127715.1 Gammaproteobacteria bacterium
AGGCGTCGCGCCATCGGCACGAAATCACGGCTGTTGCGGGTCAGCCCTGGCAGACAGAGGATCGGCGTACCGCTCGCGTCGGGGGCGCCGAAATCCCGGTAGAACAGCTCGAGGCCGTTTTCACTGTGCCAGGTGCCGGTGAGGTGGTCTGTTGACTCCGCCTGCATGACGACTCCGTGCTTCGATGGTCTGCCCGTGCGCTCCGCGCTCCGCGCTCCGCGGCTCAGTTCGCGCGCGCCGCGTATTCGTCTCGCAGTTCCCGTTTAAGGACCTTGCCGTTCGGGTTGCGCGGCAGGCTCTCACGGAACCGCACCCCGCTGATGCGCTGCTGACGGCCCAGACGTGCGTTGGTCCAGGTGCACAGGGTGTCGGCATCCGGGGCGTCGCGTCGCGGCACCACCAGGGCGAGCGGCGTCTCTCCCCACTGTTCGCTCGGGACGCCGATGACTGCGACTTCCGCGACGCCCGGGTGTTCCAGCATGACCGCTTCGATGTCGGCGGGAAAGATGTTCTGGCCGCCGGATAGAATCATGTCCTTCTTGCGGTCGACGATCCAGAGATGGCCCTCCTCGTCCATGCGCCCGATGTCACCGGTACGCAGCCAGCGCTCGCCGGCGGTGTCGGTCCAGGTCGACTCCGCGTTCGCGTCGTCGCGGTTGAGGTAACCCGCCATCAGAATGCGTCCGCGTCCGACGATTTCTCCCGGTTCGCCGGGTGGGCATTCCCGTCCCTGCTCGTCGATGATGCGGATTTCCGTGCCCACCAGGGCCTGACCGACAGCGCCGGGGCGCGTGTCTGCAGTCTCCGGATCCTGGGTCGTGATCAGGCCCTCGGTGAGTCCGTAGAGCTCGATGAAGGCGCCACCGAGCCCTGCCAGCAGCTCGCGCTTGAGTTCCAGGGGCAGGGGTGAGCCGCAGCACATGACGGCCTGGAGACTGCTGCGGTCACAGCGTTCATAGGCCTCGCTGGCAACCATGCGCTGGAACTGCACCGGGACCATGGCGAAGTGCGTGATGCGCTCGCGCTCGAGGGTCTCGAGCGCGGCCGTGGCCTCGAAGGACGGCATGACCACGACGGTACCGCCCGCCACCCACGTGCACAGCATCGCCACCCAGCTGATGTTGGAGTACAGGCCGAGCGAGCACAAGGTGACCGCGCCGCCGTGGTAGCGCAGCGCGAAGCCGAGATCGTAGGCCCAGTCCAGGCGCCGCCGGTGCGTATGGACGATCCCCTTCGGCAACCCCGTGGTTCCCGAGGAGTAGATGATGTTGCATGGGGCCTCGTCATCGAGGGTCACGTCAGGGGGATGTGTGGCGGCGCGCTCGAACCACGTATCCCATGCCAGCCAGTCTTCGCCGGGAGGGGTTGCTCCGGTGCACAGCCGCCGCCCCCCCAGAGCCGAGCGCAGGTCCGCCGGCAGACCCTCGATCCTGGCTCGGTGTGCCGGCGTCACCACGATCGCCCGGGCTGCGCAGTCCCGCAGCATGCCGGCCAGGGCGGCATCGGCCACCGAGGTGTTCAGCGGGACCGCGACCAGGCCGGCGCGCATCGCGCCGAACATGGCAAGTGCCATCTCCACGCCGTTGTCCATCAGGATGCCCACCCGGTCGCCCGGTGACAGCCCGAGGCCCAGCAGTCCGTTGGCCGTGCGGTCCAGAGCGGCGCTGAACGTGCCCCAGTCCAGGGTCTGCGAGCCGCACACCAGTGCCCGGCGCCGCGGACGCTGGCGGCCGTGACGGGCCAGGATTTCCGGCAGCAGCGGCGCCGGGGCCGCGAACCAGGCCATCAGAAGCTGTAGCGCAGGGACAGCGTCCAGGTGCGCGGGTCCCCGTAATAGGCCGTCTGGATGTTGCCGACTGCGGTGAACTCCTGCGCGTCGACCTTGTAGACCTTGTCGGTGAGGTTGCGCACGCCGCCAGTCACCCGCCAGCGCGCATCATCGCTCATCCAGCTGACGAAGGCGTTGCTCAGCCAGTATCCCGACTGGGTCAGCACGTCCTGGTTGTCGACCGACAGCCAGGTCTTGCTGCGATAGGCGGTATCGGCACCCAGCGTGATCGCACCCGCGGTGCCGAGTTCGAAGGTGTAGCTCGCTGCGAGCCGGGCGGTCCACTCCGGCGCGAACGGCGGCTCGTCGCCAGAGCGGTCGATGATGATGACCGTGCCGTCGGGCCCCGGGGCGCGGCCGCGGAATTCCTTGTAATCGACATCGAGATAGCCGATCTGCGCGGCGAGGGTGAGTGCGTCCACCGGTACCCAGGCGGCCTCGACCTCGGCGCCCCAGATCTCGAGCTTGCCCGCGTTGATCACGGGGAATCCGAAATTCGGCACCGGGTCGTCCGGATTCGAGATTTCGGAGATCCGCGCCTGGAAATCCTTGTAATCGCTGAAAAACGCCGCCGCATTGAGGCGTACGCGGTTGTCCGCCAGCGTGCTCTTCGCGCCCACTTCCCAGGTCCAGACGTACTCCGGATTGAAGATGCTGACGTCCGCCGGGCTGTTGGCGCGGCCGTTGAAGCCCCCGCTCTTGAAGCCGCGGGCGACGCTGCCGTAGAGCAGCACGTCGTCGGTGGCCTTGTAGTCGATCGTCAGGCTCGGGGTGAAGGCGCTCCAGCTGTCGTCGATGTCAAAGGCAAACGTGCCATCGAGCAGCGGAAACGCCGTGGAGAAGGTGCTGGTGGTACGGAAATAGTCCTTTTTCTCGTAGGTGTAGCGCAGGCCCAGCGTGGCCGCCCAGCGGGGCGCGAAGTCCCAGGTGCCCTGGCCGAAAACGGCGTAACTGGTCGTCTCCAGATCGTCCTCGATGGTGCGCAGGAAGTCCAGCGGTGTGCCGGCCAGCAGCAGGAAGTCGTCGGCGAAGGCCGCCTGTTCCGATTCCACGCGTTCGCGCATCGCGTAGACGCCACCGATCGCGCGGACCCGGCCACCATCGTCGAAGGACAGCTGGAATTCCTGCGAGACCTGGCGCTGGTCGAGGCCGACAAACACGTCACCCAGCTGCAGTTCCGTTCCGTCGATGTCGATGAAGAAATCGGTCTGCAGCTTGCGCCAGGCGGTG
>SKYU01000170.1 GCA_007127715.1 Gammaproteobacteria bacterium
CGATGGCCTGCTTGCCGAGAATGGCGAGTTCGACCCCCTCGCGCTCGATCAGCTTGAGCAGCGTCCGGGCCGCGGCCAGCGGCTCCAGCGGCTGGTCGGTTTCCACCAGGATGGCACGGTCTGCGCCCATGGCCAGCCCGGTGCGCAGCTGCTGCTGGCACTCGCTCCCGCCGATGGACACGACGATGACTTCCTTGGCCTCGCCGCGCTCGCGGATGCGCAGCGCCTCCTCCAGCGCGATTTCGTCGAAGGGGTTGATACTCATCTTCACCCCGTCGGTCACCACGCCCGATCCGTCCGGCTTCACGCGGACGCGGACGTTGTAGTCCACCACGCGCTTGACCGCGACCATGATTTTTTCCATGGAGTCGTCTCCCGGTCCGTCAAAGTTCGGCATTTCGCCCATGCCCGTGGCACCTTCGGCGGCGTCGCGGGTCCATAACCCCGCAATTGTATCGCCTGGGCGCCGGCCTTGCAGCCCGGAGAGCGCCGACGTTGGCGGTGTGCGGGCGGGTGGTAGACTCGGCGGTCCGGTCCAGGCACATTCCGCCGCAGCCACGGGCTCCGGCGGCTGGAGACATGATGACCACGATGCTGACCACGCTGATCGATGCCAACACGCTGGCCGCCCGGCTGGAGGACGATGCCCTCCGGGTGATCGACTGCCGCTTCCAGTTGACCGACCCGGCTGCGGGACGGGCGGCCTACCTGCGAGGCCATATTCCGGGGGCCGTGTACGCCGACCTCGAGCGCGACCTGTCCGCGCCGGTGACCGAGCACACCGGACGCCATCCCCTGCCGAGCCGTCACGATCTCGAGGCCACGCTGGGCATGCTGGGCGTTTCCAACAACCACCAGGTCGTCGCCTACGACGACGCCGGCGGCGCATATGCGGCACGCCTGTGGTGGCTGCTCCGCTGGATGGGGCACGGCGCGGTGGCGGTGCTGAATGGCGGGCTGCAGGCGTGGCTTGCCGGTGGGCGCAATGTCGAGCCGGGCGAGGTGACGCCCCCGCGGGTGCGGTTCATGCCCGGAGCCCCGCTGGGCGCCTGTGTTGAGGCGGTGGACCTGCTCGAAGGCCGGGTGGGGCGGTTGCTTGATGCCCGCGGGCCGGAACGCTTCAGCGGGGCAGAGGAGCCTATCGATCCGGTCGCCGGTCATGTGCCGGGCGCGGTCAACCACCCGTTCATGCGCAACCTCGACACTGCGGGGCGGTTTCTGCCGCGCGATGTCCTGCGCGAGCGGCTGCAGGCCAGCCTGGGCGGGGTGGCCCCGGCGCAGACCGCTGCGATGTGCGGTTCCGGCGTGACGGCCTGTCACCTGCTGCTGGCCCTGGAGGTTGCAGGTCTTGACGGCGCGGCGTTGTATCCCGGGTCCTGGAGCGAGTGGATCCGCGACCCGAGTCGGCCGGTGGCGACCGCCGGGGACGACCTGCCGGTGTCGGCCGAGGCATGAGCGCGCGCCGCGCGCCGGCGCGGCCGGTGGCGCTGGCGGTGGTCTGGATGGGGGGCATCGTGCTGACGGCGGTCGTTCAGACCGGCTGTGCACACGCCCCGCCGCCGGACACCGGAGCGCTCGAGGCCACGCGTGGCCCCGAGTGCATCACGCTTTCACGGGTACGCGAGTACCAGCTGCTGGACAGCCGTAACCTCGTGGTGTTTGCGCCTGATCGTGCAAATGCCTTTCATGTGGTGCTCGCCACCCCGTGTCCAGGCCTGCGGCTTGGCGCGGGGTTGCGCCTGCATGGCGACCGCGGGCGGCTGTGTGGCTTTCCGGGCGAACGTGTGGCCTCAAGTCTGCCGGGGCTGGACACCGGGCGTGAGCGGGAGTCGGGCTGTCGCGTCAGTGCCGTGCGCGCACTCGACCCCGCCGGCCTTCAGGAACTTCTGGTTCGATTCGGTCGTGGTGAGGAGGGCGAGCCGGCCGCCGGCGAGGCTGTGCAGCAGATGCCATGAGCGACGTCAGGCGGGCGCGGCCCTCACGCGCAGATCACCAGTTGGCGCCCCCGATCCAGTGACCGGCTGCCGGCTTGAAGGGCTCGATGCGGATGTCCTGCCAGATCCCCGCGGCATGGTAGGGATCCTGCTCCAGCCACAGTCGAGCCGCCTCGGCCGAGTCGGCCTTGACAATGAGCAGGCTGCCGACGATGCCTGCGTTTTCGTCTCGAATCGGTCCGGCCAGGCAGAGGGTGTCGTCCCGCGCGAGCGCCTCGCGCACATGCGCGAGGTGAGCCTCGAGGTGGGTTTTCCGGGTCTCCGTGGTGTCGGCATGGTCACGGCAGGTGATGACGTAGTGCATGTGGGTGATCTCCCTATCGGCAGCCCTGGGCTGGTTTGACAGTATGGGGGCGGCATTCTACAGTCCGGCGGCTTGCCGGCGCCTGCCCCGGGCACGCGCGCTCATTCACCAACGCCAGGAAATCCCGCCATGCCGCAGATCATCGTACTGTTCAACCTGAAGTCCGACGCTGACCGCGACGCCTACGAGCAATGGGCGAAGACCACCGATCTGCCGACAGTGCGCGGCCTGGGCGCGGTGGACGGTTTCGACGTGCTCCGTACGCAGAACATGCTCGGCGGCGACGCGGCGCCCCCGTACCAGTACGTCGAGGTGATTCGCATCAACGACATGGTGCGTTTCCGTGAAGAAGTCGGGAGCGAGACCATGCAGAAGGTGGCGGCCGAGTTCCGCGGGTTTGCAGACTCGCCGCAGTTCATCGTCTGCGAATCGCTCGGCTGAGGCGCGGTCATGGTGCAGACGGTCAAGGAAGTCGGTCCGCAGCGCTACCGTGAGACGTTTGGGCGTTATTTCGAGGATTTCACTGTTGGTGACGTCTATGAGCACCGTCCGGGGCGTACGATCACGGAGACGGAGAACACCTGGTTCACGCTGCTGACGATGAACACCCACCCGCTGCATTTCGATACCGAGTATGCGAAGGCCAGCGAGTTTGGTCGCCCGCTGGTGGCCAGTCCCTTCACGTTGTCGGTGCTGGTGGGGATGAGCGTGAGTGACGTCAGTCAGAAGGCGATCGCCAATCTGGGCTGGACGGACA
>SKYU01000087.1 GCA_007127715.1 Gammaproteobacteria bacterium
CGTCTTCGCCGAGGGCCCACTCGACGGGCTGGTCAACAATGCCGCCGGCAACTTCATCAGCCCGACCAAGGACCTCTCGCCGCGCGGCTTCGACGCGATTGCGAGCATCGTCTTCCACGGCACGTTCTACGTCACCCACGCCTTCGGCAAGCGACTGATCGAGGCGGGACGCAAGGGCTCGATCCTCTCGATCACCACCACCTGGGTATGGAGCGGTTCCCCCTTCGTCGTCCCCTCGGCAATGTCCAAGGGGGCCGTCAACATCATGACCAAGTCGCTGGCTGCGGAGTGGGGTCGCTACGGCATCCGGGTGAACTGCATCGCGCCCGGGCCCTTCCCTACCGAAGGCGCATCGGCCCGGCTCTCCCCCGGCAAGATGATCGGCGACGGCGACTACACTGACGACATCCCGCTCGGGCGGGCCGGCAAGCTCGAGGAGCTCGGCCACCTGGCCGCCTACCTGATGGCCGACCAGAGCGAATACATCACCGGTCAGACCATCGCCATCGACGGCGGCTCGATGCTAGGCGGTAACGGCGGCACCTTCTGGGGCCTGCAGAAGCTCTCCGACGAGGATTGGGAAAACATCCGCAACATGATCAAGTCGGCCAACCAGAAGGACAAGGCGGCGCGCAGCACCGGCTGATTCCGCCTCAGGCGGCGATGCCCGCCTCGCGCAGCCTGCGAATGGTCGCCGGCGTGAGTCCCGCCTCGGTGAGCACCGCGTCGGTATGCTCACCCAGGGCGGGGGCGTCATGCCGATGCACCGTCGGCGTGCCATCGAAGCGCAAGGGGTGGCGCGGCAGGCGGATCCGCCCGGCCGCCGGATGCTCGGTTTCGACCAGCGTAGCGTTGTGCCTGATCTGCGGATCCTCGTGCAGCCTGGCGCGCGTATTGACCACGCTGAAGGGCACCTCCTCGGCGGCCAGCCGCGGCGCCAGTTCCGCCACCCGCCATTTCGCGGCCTCCGCATCCAGCGTCTCGACCAGCGCCATGGCGTTTTTCATACGGGCGGCCAGGGTCACGAAACGCTCATCGGTGAGCATGTCCTCGCGACCGTAGGCCCGGCAGATGCCGCCGAATTCCTTCTCCGAAACCGACAGGATCACCATCTCCCCATCGGCCACCCTGGTGATACGGTAGATCTCGCCAAGGTTCGGCAGCGGCGGCGAGGGGTCGTCGACCAGCGTGTGGTTCCACATGGCATCGGGCCACAGGAAGGCGACACCGGCATCGAGCATGGAAAGCTTCAGGTGCTGGCCACCCGCGCCCTGCTGCCGGGCGTAGAGCGCCGCAGTGATGCCCTGCGCCGCCATGAACGCGGTGCTCTTGTCGCAGACCAGCGTGCGCATGATGCGCGACTCGCTGCCCAGCCCGCGCTGGGTGTCGCAGTAGCCCGCGGCCGCCTGGATCAGGGGATCATAGACACGCTTGTTCGCCTCCGGGCCATCCTCACCGAAACCGTAGACCGAGGCGTAGATGACCTCGGGGTTCACCGCGCGTACGGCCTGGTAGCCCACGCCCATACGCTCGACGGCACCCGGCCGGAAATTCTGCACCACCACATCGACCCCTCGGGCGATCTCGAGCAACACCTCGACACCGTCGGGCATGGAGAGCCCCCAGCACCTTCACGCCGTGCAACGGTCCGTTCATCGCCTCTCCCCCAGTCTGCATACCCACCCTCGCCGGGGCGCTACCACCCTCCCCGGGTCAGCCATTCGTCGATCAGCGCGAGCCTGTCGGCCCCCCACCAGAGCTCGCCATCGACCGAGAAGGTCGGTGTCCCCCAGACACCGCGAGCGGCGGCCGCCTCGGTGGCCTCCGCCAGTCTGCTCTTGAGCGCCGCCGTACCGAGTGCCGCCAGCAGCGCCGTGGCGTCCATCCCGACCCGCGCGCCCTCCGCAGCCACCGCCTCGGGTGCAGACAGGTTACGGGCCTCGCCGAAGGTCGCACGATAGACGTTCTTGGCAAACTGCCTCGCCGCCGCCGGGTCGCGCTCGTCGATCCACAGGAAGGCGCGCTCGGCCGGCAGCGGATTGAAATCGAGCACGCTCACCGGATCGTAAGGGACTTCGAAATAACGGGCCATGCGCGGCACGTCCTGGCGGAAATACTCGCCCTTGAGGGGGAGCAGGAAGATCGGCGTGTCGATGCCGAGCTTCTCCTGCACCAGAGCGCGCATGAAAAACACCCGCCAGCGCACCTCACGACCGTGCCTGGCGGCCAATTCGTCGATGCGGGTGCTGGCGTAGTAGCCGTAGGGCGAGATGAAATCGAAGAAGAACTCGATCGGCTGCCCGGCCGACATGGCTATTTCCGGATCTCGCGCATTCCCGCGTCCAAGCTCATGCGCGACCCGGTGGAGACAGGCCCTCCGCCCAGTTGGCATGGAAACCGTTGGGCACCCGGGTCGGGATATGGATCCTGGCGACGGGGTCGGCGCCCGGCTGCGCGGCATCGAGCACGACCAGGCTGCTCTTCCCCTCTGCCGTCACGAATGCCATGACATAGCCATCGGTCTCGCCCTCACCGTTCGGCACGAACACCGGCTCTCCGGCGTTGGCGTCCTCGCCATGCTCGTGCAGCACGACCTCGCCGGAGTCCAGATCGAAGCGCGCGGTGGCGTTGTAGCCGTGGTATTCGCTTTGCCTGGCCATGGTGCTGGCCGCGGCATAACCGTAACGGTAGCGCTGGCCGCAGCGCCGGTCGTCGACGCGGGTGAACTCGCAGAAGAGCTCGTCGACGCACTCGTTGGTGACGTTGCCTGTCGCAGTGTCGAGCGTGAGGCGGTACAGGCGCCGCGGCTGCGACTCCACACCCGTGCCCATTTCCATCGCAAACGGCAGCTTGGCGATCCAGACATAGTCGATGACGATGCGGCTGCCGTCCTCGAAACCATTGCAGAAATGCCAGCTGAAAAACGGCTCGGCTTCGAACCAGCGCGCAGCGCCGCCGGCGCGCGGGATCACACCGATCTTCATCGGCAGGTCCTCGCGCCACTGCATGGGGAACTTGCCCTGCATCAG